>DAOVIH010000075.1 GCA_030673805.1 Candidatus Bathyarchaeota archaeon
AGTGTATAAGAGGAAAACAGAAAAACAGTACAACAAAAATACAGGAGAAACAAAAAAATGAAGAAAGTATTCACAACCAACTGGTACCTGTCCAGATCAGTATTCACCCAAGTAACCAACAAAACCCCAAAAACCAAAACCCCAACCTGAGGCAACACCCCATGAGCCAAACAAGAACCGAAGAGAGACATGAGGATTGCGCGTTCTTGGCATCGACGATTTGTGAGCCGAGTTTCGGAGAGCTTGTTCTAGATGCGATTGATGAAGTTTTTTCTGCGCTTGAAGATTCTTGCAAAGGGGCTATTTATGCTTGTTTATCGGAGCTGGATATTCAGAGGAAAGAAATTCCACACAAAATCGAAGAGGTCAGCGAAGCCATCGAAAGAATCTTTGGACCGAGTGCCAAGTTGATCGAAATAAGGATAATTAAAGCATTGCACGAAAGAATGCCAAATTTCGAGTATTGCCCAGAAGAAGCAGATCTACTCTTCACGAACTACGTCAAGAGACTAAATGTTTTTCTATAGCCTAAGCTCAGACCTTTATAGGGCAATCAGCTTCTTGGTATACCGAACAAACATAATTTAGCCCGGAAAAAACTTCGTATTTACTCTTCTCAGTAAAACACACCTACTTTCCTCATTGCCGCTTCTTCTGTTATCGGGAGACAATCAGTGAGTTCTTTGAATTTTGAGAGAAGGGGTCTAGCTTTTGCAGTCGCTGAATAAACGACATTGTTCTTTTTCAGTCTTCTAACTTCAACTAGTTCCTTATCTATTAGGTCTTTCAAAACGGTCTTCAACACGTTGAAATTTACTTTCGCTTTGTAAGTAATCCTAGTCGATTTCATAGGCCCATATATCACTAAAGCTTCGATAATGTCAATGTAAATTTCCAGCTTGGAACGTCTCATAATTGACCCTGCAAAAGAGGGTGTGCTTATTAAATAAATTGCTTATGAAGGGCTACTATGTTTTCATCGTACTTAGTCTTCATCGGTCAAATAGATACTGATAGAAAATCTTCTTTTGTTTTTGAAAGAAAACGGAATTAGACAAGCCTTTAAGGGAGTTCGAGAAAGAAGCTACTGGTCCTTTACGAACAAATAGTGGTAGTGGGGTTTAGAGGATGACTTGTTACTTTAGGCACATAAGAAAAATCCTTGAAAAGGGCGGAATAGAGGCTACAAAGGAAAACAAAAGAGAGATCGACATGGCTATTCATCGCATTGTAGGAGTAGAATACAAGAATTGTTCAGCGACTTGGAAAAAAGTGAAAGAAAGAATTGCGGACGAGCCGGAAGCATTTGTTTTTGAGTTGAAGACAGCATTAGCCAAGTAATTTGCCATTTCAATACTTTCCGCGTAGTCGAAACTGAGTTAGCAATTCTCACTCTGTCGATTTCTGGGATTGCTTGGCTTTCTTGTTTTCTTTATTTATTCTTGAAAGAACCAGTAGGGCACTCCCAATAAGTACCACCTCAACTGCAACAATGACAAGAATAGAGGAAAATTCAAATTGAAACGCTTGAATGCTGAAATTAATAACTTCGGAAGTTCCAGTGTTTCCAGCGATGTCGTTGGCGTAGATTACTAAAGAGTGAGAACCAGAGGACAACCCATTTAGAAGCGTGCTTTCAGAGATAGTAATGTTAGCTTGTCCATCCAAACTGTAACCTATCCACGAAGTTGGCTCACTAACGACGAAATTCAACAAAATATTTCTCGTTGAATATGAGTTGTTCTCAGGGGAGATCGCGAAAACAATTGGGAGAGCTGTCCAAGAATTCATAAGGGGGAGGGCATCCCTATTGTTTTCGTTGATTATATAGGGATTATCCGCGATACCGTCACCGTCATCATCAAAGCCTAGATGATTGTCCCAGTAGTTTCCTATTGGAGAGAAGCCGTCTTCCCAAATGTTCACGGCGTTTTTGCTGGAAGCATGATTCTCGTTTTCGACAAAGTTGTTCCCGTAGACCGTGTTGATTTCAGCTCTTTCGAAATAGACTCCGAAGCTATTGCCTGAAATGGTGTTTCCAGAAATGTAGTGATATCTGCAAAGTCCAGGGCTGTTATCTGAGTCGCCAATCCAAATACCAAAGCGGTTTTCGTTAATTCGGTTTTTAGCTATGACATTAAGGTTTACGTTACGCAGAGAATAACCTTGTGTAGTGTCATAGATTTGGATGCCGTAGGAGAAATTTCTAATTTCGAGGTTCCTTATTGTTACCCAACTTCTGTCAAAGAGACAAATTCCTGTAAAAGCACCCTCGCCCGAAAGAAGATGAAGATTGCCGTTGATCACAACATTATCCCTCTCAACTAATAGCGAACCTTTAAGGTCGTCAGTGAAGGTGTAGACATTTCCGTTTCGTTTAATCTTGTCTGTCCCTTCAACTGAACCATCGGCTCTAATGTAAAAAGCTTGGAAGGCTGGAGTTGAAACTGGCTCCATGAGCGGATAGTTGTCTTTGTTGTTTTTGTCAATAACGTAAGGCGTGTCTCCTTTTCCGTCTTCATCCGAGTCAACTCCCTCATAATCGTCCCAATAATTCCCATCAGCTCTGTTGTCCCAGAGATTAGGTGAAAGTATTCCATCTTCAGATGATAGACTAAGGTCTATATGCTTTGAATTGTTCTCGAAGTTATTATGGTAGAAGCCGTTCTTCGAAGAATCATTCATCCGAAAGGTAATGCCATTCTGATGGCCTGTTATAGTGTTTACGGAAACCGTGTTATTTGTTGCGTCATTCAAAAGAAAGCCATAAGCCACGTTTTTTGTAATTATGTTTTTGCAAAACTTGTTTTTTGAAGACGAAACAAGTTGAACCCCACCCATGTTCTCAGAAATGACACTTTCCTCCAGCGTATTGCCAGAGGAGCCGTAGAGGAGTATACTTCTGGAAATACCGTTGATTCTAACCTCTCTAATTCGTGAGTCTGTGGTATTCACCAAGAGTATTCCTTCGCCGTTTCTTGAGAGGTCTATGTTTCTAACCGTAATATTTTCACAGTTCACAAGGGCCACGTATCCGGCATCAAAAGGTACAGTCTTGTCGCTTTCACCGATCCAATAGTAGACTGGTTTGCCGTTTACTAGATTGGAGACATCGATGTCGTTGAGAAACTCAGAGATCCCATCATCTAAGTTAGATTCAACGTTGAAATTGTAGATGTTGTTATCAAAGCGGTTGTTTCTAAGCAGATTTCTTGATCCGGAGATTCTGAAACCAAATTCTTGACTGTGAACTGTGTTGCCAGAAACATTGTTGCCAGTAGAGTCAAACAGCTCCAAACCGCAGTTCTCGTTGTTTATCAGAAAATTTAATGCTATTGTGTTATTTCCAGAATATTCAAGTCTGATGCCGTAGCTGCTGTTAATCACACTGTTTCCAGATATGTTGTTTTCATAGGAATCGTAAAGAAAGATACCATGGCTTCGGTTTAAGAGGTTTCCAAATATGTTGCAACCTCGAACATTGAGTAATAAGATTCCAGCTTGTTGATGGGAAATATCGGAAACAAAAGAATTGGCGTTTTCTATTGTGAATCCTGTAACATTGACACCATCCCGGCGAATGAGAAGAGCAGTTCCATTTAGACGCTCATCTCCAACTATAGTCGTTGTTTCAATACTTTCGCCCTTAATTGATAAGGACTTGTTAATTGACAGACTCTCATGGTAGAGTCCTCTTTTCACGTTTATTGTGTCACCCTCATTGGCATTGTCGATAGCTTCTTGGATAGTTGAGTAATCATCTGGAACGGCAATCCTTTTTGAACTCGCCATAATCAGCTGAGTGTTCAAAACGCAAGAAAGCGTCAACAACAAGAATACTAGAAACAAAACAGTGGGCTTTCTCGGGCTACTCACTAAAACACCTTTCCCATTTTCTTTTCTATAGACGAATAGGAAGCATTAATAGGTGTTGATTCGTGGCTTTCAGAGCCCAAGGACTGGACAATCGCACAGAATTGGTTTTCAAACCAACCTAGAGAGTTTTTGGAAACTTTTCAGCGCCAAGTCTTGCATTCTATGCCGGAACAATAGTCTTTGCTTTCAAGCTCAATCGTTGAATGTTCAATATGGAGTTCCTCAAGTATGCCCTTGATTGTTTTTCTGGTCTGACTGGGGTTTTTGAGTAGAGACTCATCAACTACTACGTGGCCTGTTAGAATATCCGTTTCTCCCTCAAGCGACCATATATGTATGTCATGAACTCCCAAGACGCCATTTATTGAGGAGAGTTCTCGCTTGACTTTTTCAATGTCGATGTGTTTTGGCACTCCTTCGAGTAGAATATTAATGGTTTCCCTTAGATTCTTAGCTACATTGTAAAGAATGAACACGGTCAAACCCACAGTTAGCAGAGGATCAACCAGATATATGCCCCAAAAATGAATAATGACTGCCCCCACCAGTATGACTACCCAACCAAGAACATCCTCCAGTAGATGCCATGAAAGGACCCTTTCGTTTAAACTCTCGCCTTTTTTGAGAACAAAGAATCCTACACCATTAAAAATGATGCCGATGATGGCTATTCCAAACATACCCATAGCATCAACAACTTGGGGGTTAATGATTCGTGGAATGGCTTGGGCGAGAATAAATATAGAGCCCCCGACTAGGACCATCCCGGCGAATAGAGCTGAAAACAGGGATAAACGCTGATATCCAAAAGTATGGCTACTATCGGGTTCCTTTTGGGCTCCCCGCTCGAAGAAATAGGCACTTAACAGCGCTACGCTATCTCCGAAGTCGTGAAGGGCATCGGAGAGAATAGCTAAGCTGTTTGTCCAAAGGCCACCGACAACCTCTAGAATTGTGAATCCTACATTCAAGAGCGCTGCAAGCCTGATCCGTTTCTCTCGCTCGGGCATGTTTTATGCTACACTCGCGATTTAATAAAAAGTTAACCTATTGGGTTCTTTCCCTGAGTTCTTCTTTGAGGATCAAATAGTCGATTTCCGATCTAAGCAGACTGTGCTAATTGCATGACTTTGACTTCGATTCGTTTGTAGATTCTTTTAGCGTCTTCGTCATTAAGGAAGTACGGGTCTTCAATGTCCCATCGGACGGTCCTACCCCTGCAATCTGGACACAGTTTCAGAACGGCAGTCTCATGTTTCTGTTCCATAACCACTATGAGATCATACTCTCTTAGCCTTTTTTCGGAAATGCTCTGAGGAGCTTCCTTGAGATATCCCGCAGCGTTCAATTCTGCCAAGTACCTCCTAGTTTGACGTGAAATAGGGATCATAACTTGCAACCCAGCGGAATCAGCTTCCAAGTCAGGTCTAATCTTCCTTAGCAAAGCTTCTGCGAA
>DAOVIH010000072.1 GCA_030673805.1 Candidatus Bathyarchaeota archaeon
GCCTTAACCCTAGAACCTATTGACGCCTGAATTTCGGGCCAGCTCCACCAAGCCCTATGAAGTCGACTCACGGCTTCTTCTTGAGATCTTGCCCTCACCAAGGCAACGATTTCTGTGTCAGGTCGGTGGATCAGCCTTCTAGCTATCTGGGTGCCGATGAAACCGTTTGCCCCAGTCAAAAGAACGATTTTTTTGGCTTTCACACCATCACCTTAAAGCCTTTTTCTATCAAGAAGTTGCGCAGTAGCCGTTTATTCAGTTTCGCCCTGGAAAGATGAGTTTTGTAACCTTCAATTACTGCGTTTTGGTACTTGCTGTGTTGGGCAAAGAGCACATCAACTCGTCTGCTCAACTCGCTGAAGCTTGCAGAGTCAGTACTGAAGTAGAGTTTGTGCAACATTCCCAGATCACTGAAAAGATCTCGGACACGAAGATCATGCCCGATACCAATCATCGGAACCCCCGCGGCCATGGAGAGAACACAGGCGTGGTACCTCATTGAGATTACCAACTGAAGACTTCGCAGCACGCTTGTCATCTGAGACGTATTATACTCCGCTGATGAAATGATTCTAGCCCAGTTCTTGTTTCTCATATTCCCCAAAACCCTCTTTGCCATTGGTTCGTCAAGGGACTCCATGCATAAAAGAACCACAGCTTGGCGGTGCTCTTCGACTATCCGATCCGCTTCAGCAGCTAAGTTCTTGGCTAGCAGTTCTGCTGCCTGACTTCGCTCCTTAGATCTTGAGAAATAATAGGGCCAACGATAACAATCCCTGCTGTGGCCCCAAGGACGAAAAACTACTGGCCAGCAGTAAGGGTCGATTATTGCCAAACCTACCGTTCCCCGTTGGGCAGTCTCGGGCCAGACCCTTAAAAGTAACTGTTCGTCAATGGTTTTTGGCTCAAAACAGAAGGCGGTGTCGGCAGTCACTTCAAATGCTGTTTTTACGTCTATCTTTTTCAGTCTATCTACCGCTGATTGGGTACGCATAATTATGAGATCAGTTTTTGATGCTTCCTTTTGCACTCGCCTCTTGTTTTTAGGGGAAAGATGACCAGAATCTACGGCATAGGCAAGTGAAGGCTTTCTGGATTCGTGGGCCCATTTTGTGGCTAGCAGGAAAGCGCTAAGCAGAATCGGCGACCAAGTGTCCATATAGCAGCTTCCCTCCACCAGCATTATCAGATCATGTGAACTAACGAGCCGTTTAAGGGAGAAGTGAAAAATGGAAGGAAGCGAGCTGATCTTTAAAGTTTGGGATTCGGAGATGTAACGCCGCAAATTCTTCTCATTTAGGGTTGGCACCGTGATCAAAGCCTCACTGCCAACGATCGAGCGCACATCATCGATTATAGATAGAAGTCTTGCTTCTGAACCAGTGTTGTTGGCGCCGTTGTATCCAACAAGAAGGACAGAGGGAACTAAACCGTCACCAACCATCACAATTCAGTTGAAATTAACACTCTTTCCTTCCAATAAACATTCATGCCGGACATAACACAAACCAAGCCACACCCAAAAAACCGCACTAAAACTTGTCCCACTAGCTTTCCCAAGCTCTCTTTTTTGACAATCTTTTGCTGTGTTGAATCAATCGCTTAGAGAATGTTTGGCTATGAAGTTGGTTGAGTCTTTTTGAATCTTGTTCCACTGTACAAAGAGATCAAAAGAAGAACTACCAGCACCACAATTTTTGAGATTATGTATTTTTGGATAATCGAAACAACGAGGAAGAATGTTGGAACCCCGGTTAAAAACACGTAAATCAACAAGCCTGAGTCTACCACGGGCTTCCTCAGGTCTACTTTTTTGCTTCTTCCGAAGAAAAGCTTAGCAGTCTTGGCTAATCCCAGAGTGCAAGTGTAGCAGTTGCAGATTGCACAGAGACGTTTCCGCAACCCGAAAAAAATTGACGTCACTACTACAAAAAAAAAGACCAAGGCAACCCACGGATTAAAGAACCAACAGGCAATTGATCCCAATGCAACCCAAGAGCCCATAAGAAAAGTCAAAAAAACAACGTTTTGAGATGGGGCCCCTTCGACTTTTCCACTAATTCCATTATTCTTAGCCACTCCAATACCCCCTTAAACTAGATTGGCATACCCATAATTTGTAAACCTAATAGTTCCAAGAGGGAACAAGGCCGCCTAATAAGAGTTTGCAAAATAACTAGACCTCTGCCCAACAAAAAAACTAACTGAAGAAGCTAGATTGATGACGGGGGTGATGATAGGAAAAGTTTTCAGGAAGACAATACACGACCACATTATTATACTGGGGCAAAAACTGCGTCCATTGTTCAATCAAGCCTCCCATGGATTGCTCCGTCAAATTGGCTTCAGTAGACGATTTATTGCAGCGATAATCCCTGCAAGGGGTCTTCTAGTAAAAAAAAGGGAAAAGTATGAAGATTTTGGCCCAAGCATAAAGAACTTGCAGTCTGCTTCAATCAGTTTCTTAATAAACTTCTGGCCCGTAACTTCATCGAAGGTGTTTCAAGTTATAGCCAGTGATGCCCCTAAAACACGTTTTTCTTTTTTTTGTTTTTTTAGCCTATTAGGATTTGGGCCCACCAGATACCACAATTGCATCTCTCGTGTTGGGTTAGGCGAAAAATTAATTTAAGAGCCTTGTTGTCTGAGGAAAAATGCAGTCTTTTGCCACACGTACTAGAACAGAAAAAAGAAGAGATGGGAAAGAATCAAGATACAAATTGCACCCTCTGCTCTAATGTAGTCGGAAAAAAGGTTTAGGGCATCGATTATTCAGAGAATAGTTTTTAGAGACACTTACCATAGAAAGAAAAGAAGTGATAAGCAAAATGCTAGAGGTCCTACCCTTGAAGAAAACCAGGAGAGAGCCATGAGAAAACAATCATTGTTTCTAGTTGCACTCATTATGGTGGGGCTCTTGTCTAGCGCTGTTGCGCTGGTTTTGCTATCTAATTGGCAAGCAGCCTCCCCAGCGAGGCAATACACCTATCGGATTATCAACGTTTATCCCCATGACGAAGATGCTTTTACACAGGGTTTGGTATTTGAGAACGGTTTTTTGTATGAGAGTACAGGACTATACGGAGAGTCAACGTTACGTCGAGTCGAATTAGAGACTGGAAAGGTTATAGAGCTTCTTTCTTTACCGGATCAATATTTTGGGGAAGGTATAACAGTGCTTAATGATAGAATCATCCAACTAACATGGTTATCGAACAAAGGCTTTGTCTATGGAGTACATTCTTTCGAGTTAATGCAAGAGTTCAACTATCCCACTCAAGGATGGGGAATTACTCATGACGGCATTCAGCTTATGATGAGTGATGGAACTGCAATATTGCACTTCATAGATCCAATAACATTCGAGAAGGTTACAGAGGTAAATGTGTATGACAAAGCTCCCGTGACTGAACTCAATGAACTCGAATACATTCAGGGAAAAATCTATGCCAACGTTTGGAAAGAAGAAAAAATTGCAATAATCAACCCCCAAACTGGCAAAGTCGAAGGGTGGGTGGATATGAGTGGCCTTCGAAACCTAGAAAATCAAAACCCAGGTGTCCTCAATGGAATCGCTTATGATTCAAAAGAAGACAGAATCTTTGTGACTGGGAAAAGGTGGGCACAGGTTTTTGAGATCGAGTTGGTTCCTTTGGCCTGACTAGTCGCGTAAATTTCTGGGGTGCCTGGCATTTGTTGGATGATTCTTATAGATCTATCCAATAGAATAGCACGTATTCTGGGGAGTTTAGCATACGGGAATCTGATGGAAGATGAATATGATTTCCTAGAAAACCACTGTAGTCGATTGACCCTGCCTCATAAACAAAACCACTCCGACCTTCTGCTTTGTAAGTATCTATTGCTTCAACCCAATAATTCTTTACTATGTTGGCAGTGGCTATGGTCTCATACCATTGAAGTTCATAAGTAATTTTTCCTTGATCTCCCAAAGAGAGGATGACATCCATAGCCGTGATTACATCCTTATGGAAGATGTCACTTCTGAGATTATGGGGGGTTACTTCCACATCTTCGAATTCTTTAATGTCATTATAAACTCTTATTATTACCTGTGGAATCACTACTTTCCGGCTATTGGTATTTCGTCTTATTACTTCATCTTTCCATACTGAGTATATGTTTGTTAATGCTGAAGGAGATGTCTTGTAGAAAGAAAGAGTTGTTCTATCTTTCCACGGATAGTGGTCAAGTCTGAACACGTTGCGTTCGGACCATCCACCTGAGTAGTAAGCGGTGTACCACCAATTAGGTTCCCCATTCAATGAGTCGATTATGTGGGTGTTCATGGTTTCATCGAAATGATATTCTAGTGATATTAAACCTTGCAGGTCTAGGTGAACTATGACATCGAACATCGAGAAGAAACCTGGATTGAAGAGATCCGGTCTTATTGTTACTACTTCAGTTGGGTCAAAAGTGAAAAGTTGGTTGTCAATAGTGACTTCGCCAATCCCTTTAGGAGAGGTATCTGGTGGAGGCGTTGGCAATGGGTTTGGTGATGGAGAGGGGGTAGGGGATGGGGGAGATTGGCTTGGAATAGGTGATGGTGTAGTTGTTGGTTGCGGTGTTGGAGAAGGGGAAGGGATAGGCGATTCGGTAAAAACTGCTTTCATTGAATAATTATTATTCATGGTTATAGTAATTGGGTTTTTCTCCAAAGTTTCGCCATCAAAGATCCAATTATTAAAAATGAAGCCTTCATTGGGAAGAGCATTGATTGTTACTCTGTATCCATATTTAAAACTGTAAACTCCCGGAGCCGGATTTGTGGATCCTCCAGTTGTAGTTGAAATAGTTAGACTCAGATCTATGGGTGGTTGTTCAGTGTTAAAGAAGGTTTGTGAAATTATGAAACTGGAAATTATTATCAGAACAACTATAGCAAAAAAAACTACTATTCTATTTCTTCCACTAAGTTTAGTCATCTTATTTACTTCGATTCTTGGCCCATATTAAACCAAGACCTTAAAAAAAGGTTTTCCAGAATTTCACCAAGATCTTATTACTAAAAAATCAATGCATTGTATGACCTCATAAAAAATCTAATCGCATATAATAAGATTTCCTATAGGCGATCTGTGTCACAAGAAATAATCCCTTCCAATCTCACCGATATGTTCTATAGTGGGATTTTTGCCCAAACAAAGGCAATGTTCAAAAAAACAAGTTTTACTCGGATTCTTCCAATTCTTCCAAGAGGAAAAATACGAAAAAACTAAAGATGTTATCAGACTCTCGATATAGTCAAGAGGTGAAAAAAGAGGGGTTGAGATCGTTTCAGAGATAAAAGATTACGTAGGTTGCTACCCCAAATATCAAAGATACAAACCAAAGCAGAACCGTGATGTCCATAAGCCTCTTTCTTCTAGCACACGCTTTAATCTCC
>DAOVIH010000033.1 GCA_030673805.1 Candidatus Bathyarchaeota archaeon
CCCTAGCCCCTTTGATGTCTTCTAAAGGACTATCTCCAAGGTAAATCGCTTCTTTTGGACCAACTTGTAATTTTCTTAGGGCGTCAAGGAAGATTTTCTGATGGGGTTTTCTATATCCAATGTCATGTGAGATTAGGATAGCGTTGAAAAACTGGTTTATGCCCAGTTTTTGTAAACTTGCATAGATTACTGGAGAATAAGTGAAGTTGGAGATCAAACCAAGCTTGAATTTTCCGCTTATTCTCTCCAACAATTGTTTTGTGTGGGGCCTAAGTTCAAGGTGACATAGGTATTCGTGAAAAAACAAGTTTATGGCTGTTTTTAAACGGGGGTCCTCAGTGTCTGTTTGGCACCCTATACTGTTTAAAGCTTCAGAAATCCAAACAGAATTTGTTATTTCTAGGAACTCTTCGTAGCGGATCCGCTGGTATTTTTCGTGGGATCGCTTGTAAGCATACAAAAACTCTTCTAGGTTGAGTTGGAATCCCACTTCAGTTAGGAATTCAAACAGTTTTTTCCTAGAAGTTTGCATCTGGTAGTCTCTAATCGAAACCAGTGTGCCTATGTAGTCAGTTATCACCGCTTTAGTTCTTGGCAACTAAGGGCTTCTCCAATACTATATCAACTATCCTCATTCATTTTTTGTTGTTATCCAATAAAGCTTGCTCATTATCTGACTCAAAAAAAGCCTACTCAGAAAAGAAAATGGACTATGGCTCTCCAAGTATTTCCGCAACTTTTCGGGCGAAAGCAGTGCCTAGCAATTGGCTCTTGTCGCCTATTGCTTCTTCAACCGTTGGGTCGAAAGATATCCCACCTAGGAATCTTAACCCTAACTCTCCAGTTTGTGCCTGTATGCAGCCATTGTTATCCATTTTCATGTTTTCCAAAATCCCAATTGTGGAGACCTTCAAGTCTTGCAACAAGACCGCTTGTTTTTTCACTGTCTCAAAGGCTAATCGTGAGGAAGTAGTCACTATTAGGAATTCAATATTTGCTACAAGTCTTATCAAGTCCAACATTGCATCGCCAATACCGGGTGGCATATCAATGATCAAAAAATCAAGGTTACTCCATATAGTGATTGCAAAAAGTTCAATCAAAGCATTAGAAACGTCTGCACCTCTAAGCGGCGTCGCATGATCTTTAGTGTAAAAGACAAGAGACATGTACTCTAAACCGTGGACAACAGGAGGGATTATGCCTTTCTCTTCTATTGGTTGAACATCTTCAGCGCCTAGGATGATGTGGGTTGAGGGACTTGTGAAGTCCAAGTCGAACAGTCCCACATTGTAACCTTTCTGGACTAATGTTAATGCAAAGGTGGTTGCCACTAGGCTTTTTCCAACTCCCCCTTTGCCGCTTGAAACCGCGATAATTCTACCAATCTTTCCAAGTCTTTGATCAATAATGCTCTTGCGGGGATCAACCAAGTCCTACTTCGCCCCTCTCAAGCGCTCTATCCACACCCCTCGGCCCTTCAAAAGCTTAAAGTCTGGACTGCCACATTTCGCACAACGTACGTATGAGTGAATGACTTCTGGCACAAAATGTATTGCTTCAACAGTGTCCTCCGCTAAGTTCGTCTTGTCAAAGAGCCACTTATGCTCGCACACCCGACATTGAAGCTCTGTCTTGGCTAAAGATATGTTAAACTCTGTTCCCTCAAACCCTTGTGCTTCGAGCTTAGACAGAGCAAATTCGAATATTTCCAATTCCACTTGCTGCAATTCGCCAACCTTGATAACTACTTCTTTAACTTCTTTCAAACCTTCTTTCTTTGCTATCTGCCTTGCCGCCGCTACCACGGCTTCAGCTAGAGCCCATTCGTGCATGGAGAAGCCTAATGACAAGTTGGATTTAAAAATATTGCAGAAAGCCCAAAACAACTAAAAGAAGAGTTATAAGCCAATTGGTGGCTTTAGCATAAAGCATGCCCGACAAAGTTCACTGCGCTCACATTCTAGTTAAAACCCAGCATGAAGCACAAACTGTTCTAGAACGCCTCAAGAAGGGAGAAAAATTCTCCAATATAGCCCGCCAAGTTTCACTTTGTCCTTCCGGAAAAAGAGGGGGAACCCTTGGAAAATTCAGCAGGGGCAAAATGGTGAGGGAGTTTGAAAAAGCTGCTTTCCAACTTAAGAAAGGAGAGACTTCAGCAATAGTCAAAACAAAATTCGGCTATCACATAATAAGAAGGATAGGCTAGCCGCTTCGATTTTGGCTCAGCAATCCTTAAACTTCGCCAGTTGGCAGAGTAATAGTAATGGGGGTGAAGACCAGTATGGCTAAGGATCCAATCTGCGGCATGGAAGTGGATGAGGCTACCGCAAAATACAAAACGGAACACAAAGGCAAAACCTATTATTTCTGCAATGAATCATGCAAGACCACCTTTGACAAAAACCCAGCTAAATTCGCACCAGCTCAGTCTTGTTGTTCAGGTCACTCTGACGATTGTTGCACCACCTAAATGGAGAAAGCAATTTAACCACAACAAAACAAGTAGTTCGCCATTTTTCCATATTTCATTTTTTATCTAAAGTCTGAAAAATCCTCACCAGCTACTTCCCGCCTCGAAGTGACGTATCGGAACAAAAGGCCTCTTTTCTTTGATCATTCTTTGTAATGTCACCACAAGAGAAAGATCCACAAACACTGTGACTGTGCCAGATCATATCCTTTTTCTTAATAGGCACCAAGCAGCACGTGTTCTGCGAATAAATCTTCATTGAAAGAACCAGTGAACTCCACTTTCTCGTTAATTATGATTTTTGGAACTCCCATAACAGCGTATTTCTGAGATAGATACGGAAACTCGTTTATGTCAATAACGTCAGCTTTTACCATGCTGTTCTCCACTGCCAATTTATGGGCAACAGCTGCTGCAATTGGGCAGTGAGGACAAGTCAACGATACAAAAACCTGAATGTGCACAGGAGCTCGTATTTCAGAAAGTATCTTCTTGGTTCTCTCCGAGAGGTCAGAGCGACCCCTTGAAACGGTGATTACAGCTTCAACCAAAGTTCGAAGTTCATAACCAGAAGGGACACCAAATATCCTCACCCCGAAGTCTTCTTCCCCTATTATCGCCAGTGCTGGAATCTTGTCGATCCCAAATTCCTTAGCCTTCCCTGAATCAGCTACAAAATCAAAAATCTCAACAGCAATCTTGGGGCTCAAACCCGCCAACTCTTCCACCAGTTTTCGGGTATCAGAGCAAAAATCACACTCAAACTCTTGAGTGAACATCACGATTCTTACCTTGTGTTCCATTTTTTCTTCAAGTTCACGCCTTATTACTTCTTTTCGACCTTCAGACATCAAACCCAATCTCTACCACCATCTTTTCAGGGTTAATTCCCCAATTTGCAACGCTTTGTTCTTGCAAGCCCATCTATCACAGAGCGATTCAAAAGCTCCGTTTTCGAGCTTTGAAGTCGTTAGAAACCACCTACTGCGAAAAATACATAAATAACCTCAACCAAAAAAAGGTTTTGTCTACACCAAAACAGATGGTTAAGTCCTTGTTTTATCAGACCCACAAGAGGAAAAAACATGGCTAAAATTAAGGGAAACGCCAACCTAATTCAAAATTTTCAAATAGTCCTTGATGATGGCATCTCCCACAGCATAATAGTTGATCTTCCAAAAGACGATGGAGCCAACCTTGGCCCGACATCCCTTCACCTTTGCGTAATGAGCCATGCAGGATGCTACGCTACAATCTTTGCTCTTTGCGCTAAAAAAATGCGCATTCCCATAAAAGCTCTGAAGGTTAAGGTTGAAGCATTAAAACCCAAAGAAGCTGGAACCATAACTGAAGAGAGCTTTCAAATAACTATTAAAGCAGATGCTCCAAAGGATAGAATCCTAAGAGCCCACAATATCACCCTTAAAACTTGTCCGGTTGGCTTAATCTTTGAGAAAGCAGGCATAAAAGCAAGTTACAAGTTGGAGATTGAAGGAAAGCAGGCAAGAAAAGATGATTGAACCTATTACTGAGAACATTTATTGGGTTGGAGTGATCGACTGGAACATTAGGGACTTTCACGGCTACAAAACCCGTCGCGGCACAACCTACAATGCTTATTTAATCTTGGACGAAAAAACGACGTTGGTTGACACCGTAAAATCAAAATTCTCAGATGGGCTCTTAGCAAACATATGCAAGATTACAAGTCTAGAAAAAATAAACTACATAATAATTAACCACGTGGAAATGGACCATTCAAGCTCCCTGCCAAAGATCGCAAAACAAGCAAAAAATGCCACAATAATCACTTCGAAAAAGGGAAAAGAAGCAATAATCAAGCATTACGGCGACACCTTTAACATTAAAACAGTGAAGACAGGAGACAAGTTAAGCCTTGGAAAAAGAACGATCCAATTTCTAGAAGCACCTATGCTTCATTGGCCAGACAGCATGTTCACATATCTGGTTGAAGACAAAATCTTGATGCCTAACGACGCTTTCGGTCAACATCTTGCCACAACTCAACGATTTGACGACCAAGTTAACCAGCATGTTCTGATGGAAGAAGCAGCTACATACTACGCCAACATCCTGACACCTTTTGCTCCGTTAATCACCAGAAAAATTCAGCAGATAAAACAACTTGGCATTGCCCCCGAGGTAATCGCACCCAGCCATGGCGTGATATGGCGTTCAAATCCAACCAAGATAGTAAAAGCCTACCTGGACTGGAGCGAAGGCAAAACCAAAAACAAAGTGGTAATCGTCTATGACACAATGTGGCAAAGCACTGACAAGATGGCAAGAGCTATCTTGGAAGGAATAGCAAGCGAGGGAGTGGACGTTAGACTCCTAAAACTCAGATCGGCTGAACTCACAGAAGTAGTCACTGAAGTCTTAGAAGCGAAAGCAGTGGTTGTAGGATCACCAACCCTCAATAATCAAATGTTTCACACAATCAGCGCATTCTTAACCCATATAACCGGATTAAACCCGAGGGGCAAAAAATGGTTCTTCTTTGGTTCCTTCGGCTGGGGTGGAGGCGCAGTAAAAAGTATGGTCGAAGCTACACGAAAAGCCGGATTTGCGGTTCAAGAACCAACTCTTGAAATAAACTACGTTCCAGACAAAGAAGAAATTAAGAAATGCTTTGAATTCGGAAAGAAGATAGCTGCAGAGATTAGAGGTTAACAGAATAAAAAAACCCTTAGCCTCTTTTAGGGCAAAAGCTGTCTGATCAACTCTTCTTCCAATCAACATTGGAAACTTGAAGCAGACCAAAACCGGTCTGGTCATGTTTTGGGGCCATAACCAGTCAGAAGGAGTTATTCTCGCTTAACGAATAGGTCCTTGGGAGCATTACAAACTGGACAGGTCCAATCTTCAGGCAGATCTTCAAAGGATGTTCCAGCCGCTATGTTGTTATCTTGGTCTCCAACTTCTGGATCATAAATGTAGCCACAAACCGTACATTCCCATTTTTCCATTTTTTTCACCTTGACGAGAAAAAAACCCTCAACCTGCTCTGAAAAAGCTTGCTTTCGGAGCACTACAAATGGGGCATTTCTCTGGCGGCGCCCCTTCAACAGTGTTACCGCAAACTCCACAGATGTAGTAATCAATTTTCGCCATTTCTTTTTGGCGCTTCAAAACGTCAATTGCTCTGAGAAAAAGGTTAGCATGTACTTTTTCGACTTTATTCGCTACCTCCAAGCTCCATACCGCTTGCTTATTGCCTTCTTGTTTGGCCAAGTTTATGTATTCAGGATACATCTCTTTGAACTCGAAAGTTTCTCCCAAAACTGCAGTCTCAAGGTTTTCCAAGGTCGATTTTGTTTCGCCAATTATCCTAAGATGGTTCAAAGCATGAATGGTTTCAGCCCCAGCTGCAGCTCTAAAAAGTTTGGCTGCTTGTGTAAACCCTTCTGATTCAGCTTTTTTAGCGAAGGCCAAGTATCTCCGATTCGCTTGGGACTCGCCTGAAAAAGCACTCTTCAGGTTTTTGTCTGTTTTGGTCATATGTTTTACCCAGAATAGTAAATTACTAGCCCCATTATAAGTTCTGCGGGTCAGAAAAACCAACCTTAGAGAAGTGTCTAGCGATCAAAAGAGACCAAAAAGAAAGAGAGGGCGCGTTGAGGCTTTCCTTTTTTCTATGGGGGGGTTATTTTTATCGCTTGCATCGGACAGAGAGTCTCGCAAGCTAGACATTGTATGCAATCTTGTTCCTCAACTGGATCCGATTTCTTATCTGAGGTAGGATGCCCAAGTGTTTCTGCCCAATCGTATAAAGACACTGGGCAATTATCTATGCATTCACCGTCTCCTACGCAGATGTCCCAATCGACTGCAACGTTGGTTCCGTGAATTCCCAGTTTCTTGGGCGGCTCAACCGGGCCCCAAACTTTGTGACCTTTATGTTCCTCAACAATTTTTCTTTTCTTTTGAAAATCAGGGTCTATAGGCAAGAATACTCACCACAATAATCTCCTCTAGGCAAACAAATATTAGGATTTCTACAACCAACAGAAAATCAAAAGGAGCACTATAAAAGGACCAAAAAATAGGCTCTTATTGAGCTGCAAAGATGGGTGGTCCACGTTTTGCCGTTTTTTTGTATACTCAAAACATTTTTTGGGGTGAATTAGCCATGCTAAAAGGATATATTAACCCAGAAAGGTAAAACTATGAAGAGGGAAAATGGAATTTTCCAAAGTTAGTGGCCAAAACAACGAACACAAAGTAGTACTTTACGCTCTTAACACCTGTGCATGGTGTAAGATGACCAAGAAATACTTGAAAGACAACAACGTTGAGTACGAATTTATCGACGTGGACCTATGCACTCCAAAGGAAAAAGAAAAAATTCGTGAGCACATCATGAGCAAGGGCGGCAGTCCAGTCTATCCAACAGTGATTGTAGACAACAAAATTTTGATTACAGGTTTTCGTAAGGACAAACTTGAGGAGACCCTTGGAATTTGACTACACTTGAGGAAGTACGGCAAAGAGCGGAGGCCGACGCAAGAACTTATGGTTACCACTTGAACCCTGACCCCGAATTCCTCCAAAATCTTCTTGAAGGCCTAAAACAGAACGAAGAGCGATACAGTTACCCTTCATGTCCTTGCAGACTTGCTTCGGGAAAAATTGAGTTAGACCGTGATATAATATGTCCCTGTGATTACAGGGATCCAGACGTCGAAGATTTCGGAATGTGCTATTGTGGACTTTACACAAGTAGCGATATTTATGAGGGAAAAACTAAAGTACGACCGGTTCCTGAACGCAGGCCCATAGAGAAGCAGGTCAGAGCGTATGAACCTGCAAAAGCAACTCAGAAAAAAGAGGCAAAAACCAAAATTGAGGTTAAAACCAAAGAGGAGGAGGCTTCAGAAGTCAAAAAGAAATTATGGTATTGCAGACAATGTGGCTATGTCGTTTTTAGAGATGATTCACCCTACATTTGCCCTATATGCAAAGCCAAGAAAGAAATGTTCGCAGAGATAAAAGTGAGAATTGAATTCTCAGGCTAGCTTTAGTTGTCTTATTTTGAAATCTCTAATTCTATTTTTTGCCAATCCTCTTTTATCCCTCGCAAGGAAGTCACGGCCCCACTCAACATTCCACGTAGTATCTTCTCAACAAAGTCATTAAGTGGTATTTCTTGGCCATCAACTACTAGTTTTGTTTCCAAAAAATCACCTCAGACTGAATTTGGGTTGAATAGAGTAAAAGTTTTTTGCTCACACAAACTACACAATACTCGAGCAGGACTAAACCTTGAAGGAAATCACCCTCAACTCGAATGCTCAAGTTTCAACAATGCTGAGTCTTCTCGAAAATGAGTACTCAGGAATCAAGATTGCGCTAAAATATGAGAACCCGCTGGAACTTTTGATAGCCACCATCCTTTCGGCCCAGTGCACTGATGAGAGGGTGAATATGGTAACAAGTAAACTTTTTGAGAAGTACACCAAAGCAGAGGACTACGCCAACGCAGATCTAAAGGAGTTGGAACAGGACATCTACTCTACAGGCTTCTACAGAAACAAAGCTAAGAACATTAAGAAATGCTGTCGAATCTTGGTTGAAAAACACAATTCGCAGGTCCCAAAGAGTATGAAAGAACTGGTTGAACTTCCAGGAGTCGCAAGGAAAACAGCTAATATCGTTTTGTCAAACGCATTCAACGTTGTAGAAGGAATCGCTGTTGACACTCACGTCCGTAGACTGTCAAAAAGACTTGGTCTAACCGAAAATACAAATCCAGACAAGATCGAAAAGGACTTGATGAGACTTGTGCCTAAAGACAAATGGCTAAGGATTACAGACCTACTGATTTTCCACGGGAGACGCGTATGTGTTGCAAGAAAACCAAAATGCGACATTTGCGTATTAAAGCGGGTTTGTCCCTCAGCTTTTTCTTTCTAACAATGAAGTTTTCGGAACCAATTCGCACATAGAAAATAATCAAGTGATCTCTTGCGCACCTAAACAAGGTTACAGTCTTTTGTATGCTAACCCCTAGAAGAGGGCTACCAACTTGTCTTCTGTTCGAACTGCAATTTGATATGGGCCAAATGTCTTTCCTTCAGACAGCCTGATGGCCTCAGCAACTAAAGTGCCCCTTTGCTTCGCACAAGCTCGAAAATCTCAAAAGAGCTCCTATAAGAAGAATTGAGTAAGCAGAATGTACAGCGGCAAAAAGGCAACTGCAGCGGTAAATATGGCTTTTCGCGATGAAAGACCCGCTGATTCGCGCACCATCAGAACAACTAGCGCCAAGGCCCAAAGAACCAAAGGGATTAGAAAACCTAAAACAAAGTAGACTATGTCAGGAAGAATGACATTTTGAGATGAAAGGAAAATTTGCGTCAATCCAATAACGACTGCCACTAGGGAAGGCATAAAGGAAAAACCTAACAGACCAGCCGTTTCGGAGTAGCAACAGTCTCCACCGAACCGGAGTTCAACGGCATAGACCACAGCTGAAATGATAAGCCATGCCAACAAGACCAAAGGAACAGTAAGCGTAACCCCGTTAACAAGTCCTAGATCTGCATAGATATTGAAAGGAAGGAAACTCCAGCCGGTTGAACCAAAACCAGAAAGGGAAGAAACGACACCATGAACCATCCATGCAATCGAAACCAAGATAACAGCAACCAAAGAAAACAAGGTGGACTTACGGAGAGCGATTTCTTCGATGGTGGATTTAGGATGTAAAAAAATTCCTCCACTGAATTCCTTGAAAGATTTGAAGGAAAAGGCACGCAAACGTCCTTCTACATAAAAATCGATGAGAATCATGAAGAAATAGGGGATAAAAAGGTACGCTAGAGCAACTATGGGATAGCTTAAGAAGAAGCTTTTGAGCCCAGCGAGGGATTGGAAGTTTGTTTCATTAAATAATAGAGGGAGTATCAAAAGCATTAGGCCGAACAATGCGCTGAACCCAAATTGGATTATAAACCTCTTTTTCTTGAGAAAAATTGCTGGAATCTGAGTTCCACCCAAGAAGCTAACTACAGCTAAGCCGTACACAAAAATTACTAAGGATTCTATGTTTTCGCTTAATGTCCAAAAAGGTTTGATTGTGAGGTCAATTATGCTTTGCATTGCAAAAGGGAGCAAGATAGCATAAAAAACAAGTAAGACCCAACCAATGGCGATACCTAGAAAAGTTTTGTTCTCTGAATTCAAGTTCGCATCAGTGGCCTCTAATAATAGCTCAGGAAAATAAGATTTTTCGCCCTAGGGTGGTTGTTGGTCACTTAGCGCGCAATCATTGAGAGAAGCTTTGTGTAACAGTCCAGCAAAGAAATAATTTAGGAAGGCGCTTTGATAGCGGACAAATTAGTAACGAGTCTAGAAAACGCTTTTTGCCTATTTTTGGTTTGTTCCGCCTGAAGCTCAGTTTGGAAAGGAAGACTTTTGCGCCAGATAATAGTTTCTGAATTAGACTTGTTATCTTCGTTTTCTTGGTTTAGAACGGGTTACTATCTTGACTACATCCCTATGTCTCAGATGATAATCCTTAGGGAGACGAATTCCGGTTTTAGCGTCGACTGAAAGGACATAGTTCTTTAAGAGAGTGGTATGTACTTCGCGGGCGAGATCAACTGGGGTTGACCCTTCAGGCATTAAGTAAACATCCGGTAGGACATTACCATGATGGTCGGTGTACTTTGATTCGTCGCTGACTGGAAAGATCATGTTGCTTTTGAGTAGTTTAAGAACGACTGTGTTAAGAGCTTGTTGTATTCCAGTTCGCATCCATTTTGCCATAACCCTTGTCTCTATGTAGTTGAGGGCTCCCTGCTGTTTTGCTGTGAGTTTGGCGTTCTCTTTAATCCTAAACTTCTCTTGTCCAGGCGTATATTGAAGCAAACCCATCTTCTCGGCTCGTCTCAAGACCAGCTCTGCCTCAGCTGAACAGGCGGCAACCAGACTGCGACCATAGTACTGCGTTAACATTCCAAGATAGTTTTCGGAAGTTAAGATATCCATTTTATTTGCAATTATGAGCGTAGGCTTAGTGAGTGGAAGAAGAAAAGCAGCGAATTTGATGGTTTGATCAAGGGTCCACTTGGCAAAGGCGACCTCCGTAAGCCTAGATTTCGCCAAGGCCTTGGATATTGACGAAGTATTAGCTTTTATCCCCGAGAGGGATCGCGCTATGGCATCCTCAAGAGATGAAGAAGAAGATTCCCGAATTATAAACTGTCTGTTATGCATGATTATCTCGGCGATCCACCGATAAAGTTCCATTTCAACGTCGATAGCATCCTGAACAGGGTTGCCACTCCCAGGCTGGCTTATCTTGCCTTCTGCATCTATTGAGCCAGAGGCGTCCACAACGTGGATGAGCGCGTCAGCTTGACCTATCACAGAAAGAAACTGGTTGCCAAGACCCCTCCCCCGCCAAGCATCTTTCAACAAACCTGGAACGTCAATTAACTTCACGGGAACGTAACGCCAACCATCTATGCAGGTAGAATTTAAAGGATTGTCCTTCAAGTCCAACTCTTTACAGACACAGATGTCGCAGACGTACGCGGTACCGGTGTTGGGTTTCTTTGTGGTAAATGGAAAATTGGATATTTTCGCGTTTAAAAGTGTCGCTGCGTTGAAGAAAGTGGTTTTGCCAGCGTTTGTCTTCCCGATCAAACCAACCGTCAACAAAAATATCACCTATCTAAACTATTGACCAAAGTAAGAGAAAAAATTTGTGGCTTTAAAGCTAGGAGGACCCCTACAAAGGGGTTGTTTGGTTGGTCAGTAGAGTCTATCCCTTAATAACAGCCAACGGTGTGAGCCTGACGACCTTTGTGGCAATTCCGAGCTTATCGCTGACTTCCACTACTTCATCCACGTTCTTGTAGGCAGAATCGGCTTCCTCAGCTAGAATTTTTACACTTGCAGCCCTTACGGCTATTCCACGCTTTTCCAATGCAGTTTTTATTTCGCCGCCCCAGTAACGTCGTCTAGCTGCGGACCTACTCATCATTCTTCCAGCCCCGTGAGCCGTTGAACCAAAAGTTAATTCCATAGATTTCTTAGCTCCAGCTAAGATCCAAGAACTAGTTCCCATACTACCTGGAATGAAAACCGGCTGTCCTTCAGATCTGTAGTCTGGCGGAACGTCAGCGTGTCCAGGCGGAAAAGCCCTAGTAGCACCTTTCCTATGAACCCAAACTTTCTTCTTGGTTCCGTTCACTTCATGATCTTCTATCTTGGCAATGTTATGAGCTACATCATAAACAAGTTTTAGCCCCATCTTTTCAGCATCTTCATGATAAACTTGCTGAAAACTCTGTCGAACCCAATGCGTAATGGCTTGTCGATTTGAAAAAGCATAGTTGACGGCACAGGCCATTGCCTCAAAATAGTCTCTGGCTTCCTTGCTGTTTCCGTAGGCACAAGCTAGTTCTCTGTCGGGAAGAGAGATCTTGTATTTCTGCACTGCTCGTTCCATGACTCTTAGATAATCAGAACACGTTTGATGACCAAAGCCTCTGGAGCCACAGTGGATCATCACAGTTACTTGTCCTTCTTGGTAGATTCCAAAAGCCTTGGCAGTTTGTTTGTTGAGGATTTTGTCAACTTTTTGAATTTCTAGGAAGTGGTTTCCAGAGCCCAAGGTTCCTATTTGAGTTAATCCTCTCTTCTTGGCGGTAGTTGAGACTTTTTCAGGATTCGCATTCTTCATGCATCCTTGTTCTTCACAGTGTTCAGCATCTCTTGGCCAGCCCAATCCCTGGTCAATAAGCCATTGAACGCCTTCAACAATCAGTCTATCTAGTTCACCGTAGGTTATTCGAAAGTCCTTCCTGCGGCTTCCCAATCCAGAGGGAACATTGGAAAAGATTTGATTGGCCAATTTAGTAAGCTTAGGCCGAAGATCTTGTTCTTGGAGGTTTGTTGTCA
>DAOVIH010000018.1 GCA_030673805.1 Candidatus Bathyarchaeota archaeon
CAGTTGGTTGTGAATACTTTCTTCATTTTTTTGTTTCTCCTGTATTTTTGTTGTACTGTTTTTCTGTTTTCCTCTTATACACTTTCTTTTATCGCAATACTTAATATATACGTCATTTCGTTCCTTGACATATATCAAAAATCGATATGTGCTCAAATAGCTGCTCTAAGACAACAAATGAAACACTCCAAATTACCCCTCTTCCCAACTTTCATAGTTCCAGTTTCGACACTACCTCTTTGTAACCCTCTGGGGTCCCGCAAAAAATCTTCCCAAATTCTATCTTCTTTCCCCAATCTTTCCTTAAACTTAAACTATAGTTCACGCATATCAAGAAAAGCACAGCAAGAAAGAATGTGGGTTAGTCAACGATGTTGAACAACTGCGAAGAAAGAATCCTTTGCTTCAGAAAAGAGCTGTTGAGGGCTTACTCAAGCCAAAAGTTCTTCTTGGACTCTTTCCTTTGGGATCGTATCCTAAAAAGCCTAGTTGCTCTGCCGCGTTCCCGAGTGGAGCAAGATTATCAATACAAACAACTTGTTGCTTATGTTGTCATTAAGACAGACGAGCTGTACTTGACTTACAGACGAACAAAAAAAGGTGGGGAAAGTAGATTGTGGAAAAGCTACTCTTTGGGAGTTGGAGGCCATATAAACCTTGATGATAAAGAGCAATTAACCTTGTTTGGTTCCAACCAAAATAAGGGCATGGACTTTTTCACCAAAGCAATCTGGCGCGAACTTAGAGAAGAGTTGACAATACCAACTCACACCAGCGGAGAGCCAAAACTAATTGGTTTTGTCAACGATGATTCCAACGACGTGGGAAAAGTGCATTTTGGTCTAGTATGGCTCTTAGAAACCAACATATCCTACCCGCTAAAAGGTAAAAAAGGCTTAACCGAACTGAAGTTTTATGACATCGAATCCCTAAAAACAAAAAAGCCACTTTTTGAGACCTGGTCTCAGTTGGTGATCGATCGAATCTCTAGATTAAAAGCGTCATGAAGTTTCTCAAACTGGGTATCGATTATTGGACGCTGAGGAGTTTCTGAGTTGCGCAATAAGAAAATCTGAACTTTTCTGTTTTTTTTGCCAACCTATTTTAGCGCATAAATTGGGTGTGTTTCTTTTTGAAATGTTCCAAAGTTAGTGAAAAAGAACGATTATTTAATTAAATGCGACTCCACCTAAAACTACCTTCTTTTAGATCAATCTAAACTTGGGCTCTAGAGAAAAGAAAAGCACCGAGAATAATCATTAACACATTGAAAACTGCGAGTACTCCTAGATTTATCATCCATCCAAAAGGACCAAGTAAGGGGGTTCCAACCCCCAATAAACACCATCGCAACAGTTCTACTCCGTGGAACAGCGGATTTGCCAACATCACAATCTGGAGGGGAGCTGGCACTGTATCGATCGGAAAAAACACTCCTGAAAGCATGAATATCGGCCAAATAACAAAGGTTGATAACAACTGAAAAGCGTGGAAATCATTTAGGCTTGACCCAATTGCCACCCCTAGCCCCACAAAACCGGAAGTAATTAGAAACATCACCCCAACGGCTGCTACAGCCCCCAAAGCTAAGGCAAGAGATGGCTCAAAGGCACCCATGAATCCGGCAACTATCATTATCATTATTCCCTGCAACGAGGCGGTTACTGCTCCACCGAAGATTCTGCCTAAGATTATACTGGTACGGCTGACGGGGGCAACAAGCATTTCTTTCATAAACCCAAATTGCCGATCGAATATTACTGAAACCCCGGAGAATACCGAGGCGAAGAGAAGACTCATACCGATGATCCCCGGGGCTAAATAGGATAGATAACTGATGTCACCTATTCCTCCGATTAGTCCTCCTAGTCCTAGACCAAATATTGCTAAGAAAAAGACGCTTTGAACGACCGACGAAACAATTCGTGCTTTTGCCCGCCAGTACCGTTTCAACTCTCTGAGCAAAACAACATAAACAGCTTGCCAAGATAACGTCTGCATTGTTTTTCTCCCTTATCTTGATAGGTTTTCTCAACCTACCCCCCGTTTTCCCCTCGCCTGTTGAAGTATGTGGTGGCGCCGGGCCATTTCAACGAAACTTCCCTTTTCTTCCCTAATGTTTCGCCCGGTAACTGACAAGAATACATCATCAAGAGTTGGTTTGTGAAGTTCAACTGATTCTAAGGTTATCCCTGCTGCTTCAGAAAGCTTAACAATTTCAGGTATTCGATGGCTCCCATTATCCACCAAAAGATTCAATTGTTTTGATCCCAAATCCTTTCTTCTATTACCATCATCGATTTCCATTTCAGGGATATCTTCATGCCGTTTGGGCTTTTGCTTTCTTATGGATCCACCTTCTCCTGAACCCATTTCCCCCATCATCCCGCCTATTCTTGATACTCCTCTCATCCTATGCATTTTTTCCATCTTCAAGTCTGGAGAAGTTTCAGTATTCTCTCTGGAAAAAACATCAACCCGGCGTACCCACTTCTTTTCTTCGAAGAGGGAACGTGCCCTCAATACCATCGTTGGGTTTCTGATGACTAGAATTACAACATCCCCTTCTAGTTTTGCTTTTAATTTTTCCGGCGTGTCTAGGGCTACGATCTCACCAGAATCAATAATCAGAATTCTTCCACAGAGAAAATCAGCTTCTTCAGTATAGTGCGTCGTCAGAATAATCGTTATTCTTCTCTCTTTGTTGAGTCGTTGAATGTGATCCCAAATAGAATGTCGCGTCTGAGGATCAAGGCCCAATGTGGGTTCATCTAGAAAAAGGACTTTTGGGTGGTGAAGTAATCCCCGCGCAATTTCAAGGCGTCTCTTCATACCCCCACTGTAAGTCTTTACGAGATCGTCTGCCCGATCTGTGAGTTGCACTAATTGTAACATCTCTTCAATCCGTCTCTTTCTATCCTCTTTTTTCAGATGGTAAAGGCGTCCATGAAAGTCCAAGTTTTCTCGACCAGTTAGCTGCAAGTCTAATGTGGGCTCTTGGAAAACGTATCCAATGCTACGACGAACGGCATCAGGCTCTTGTTCAATGTCAAACCCATTTACTTTAGCAGCACCTTCAGAAGGTCTCAAGAGGGTTGAGAGCATGTTCAAAGTCGTTGTTTTCCCAGCTCCGTTAGGCCCGAGAAACCCCAGAATTTCCCCTTCTTTCACGTTGAAACTTATCCTGTTTACTGCTCTAATCTTGCCTTTGAAAACTTTGGATAGTCCTTTAACCTCGATTATGCTTATGCTGCCCAACCTCTCACAATAATCTTTTGAGAAGTAAATGTGCAAAAAGAAAGTTTAAATGTACCTCTGCGGCAAACCAGAGTCCCTTCGTGTATGAATAAGAAAAAACGAAGTTTGGAAGAAATCAACCGTTGAATCTTGACTAATTGAAAAACTGATTTTCAGTGTCTAAGGGTAGACTGCTTCTCCATCCCAAAATGAAAAAAAATATCTAATGAACAATCTCTTGCGTGGAGGGCTTGGGAAGGTTAGTTTCCCTGAAAAGATCGGGGGCTAGGTTGTTGGGATTGCAAGGGTCTCATTATTGTTTTTTTCCGCATTCGGAGCAATATAATGATCCAGCTGGAACCTTAGCTCCACATTTAGTGCAGAACTTTGAAGGTGTCATTGGTGGTTCTAGAGCCTCAGAACTTTTGGTATCCTGCATTTCTGTTTCTTCTTCTGATGAGCTTGTTCCCTCCAAATACACTAAGGATGCGGACCGAGCCGAAAAAATCCCAAAAAGTGGAGAGAGTACCAATGCAATGATCCATCCTACTACCGGAATACTCCCTATAAGTTCCACGATAACTGCAATTACGAATATCACTATAATCCACAAAAGATATGTGCTCCAGCCAATTCTCCCAATCAAGCTTGTTATTTCACCGACGGCAAAAGCTTTACCAAAACTGTTTTTCCTAACCATATTCACTATTGCCATAGCGAATATAATTGCGAGGAAAAATGCTAAAACAGTACCGATTATAAGCAACGGTACAACTATGATCCAGCTGTAAGTGGGCAGATAACCAATCTCGGCCCATGACAACGAAAACACAAATACAAAGGGTGCGATCAGGACAAATGGGATAATCATATAAATCAAGCATACAACTGCAATCTTCAATCCTTGTACCCACAAACTCCAGTATTTTTCTAGTGGTGGTAGTTTCTTGGAATCCACAGAGTGCTTCAGAATTTCACCAATGTATCCCACGACTACTAGGTTTACAATTGGGATAATGGCGAGTATGATCAAGATCAACAAGCGACCAGCATCAGAAAACAACATCTTGGCATAATCCACAGATGCGCCAAGGTTTTCACCAATCTTCAAATTTTTCCCTCGTCCTATAGTGTATTTGGTTACTATATTATCTTATCGATCAGGAGTAAACGTCAGTTATAATATGGTTTGGAGAATCGTAATTCTTATATATTTTTTTCACATATTGTTAAGTGAGGGAAAGAGTCAAAAACTCAACACGTCATAGCCTCATTAATTACATCTATTTTCATTATCGCCGCGAGGCTGTTCAACACTTTTCCCGATCACGCTGACTTCAATATACTTACTTGCATAACACTTTCCTCGAAGATAAGCCAAAAACTGCTCTTTCCCTCACCCTTTTTTTGTCCCCATAAAAAGAAAATGAAAGAGTTGAAGAGGTTAAGTTGCGAACTTAGAGCTGAAAAACAAAGAAAAAACAGTTGAGGCCCTATGAGCTCATTTAGATAGGCTGAACTCATTGTCAGCCCATCACTAGTTTTTTTGGGCGAGTTTTTCTTTTCTATTTGTTATTTTAGCCTAATCAGGGCAAACCCAAAACAGTTTATTATTAGGATCTTTACTACTTGTTATCAGAACGGTTTGGGAGTAGTCTAAGATAAGCTGGGAAAAGTCGGAAGCTAAGAAGCGGGCTCGTAAGAAAAAACCAAAGATTACTTTTATCACAGCTAAAGATTATATGGAACTTAGGAAGAGTCTCAAGCGTCTTTCGACAAAGACTCCTATTGATAACCTCATCGGAGGTGGAATTCAGCAGACTGAGGTTGTGGAATTCTATGGAGGTTTTGGGTGTGGAAAGACCCAAATTTGTCAGACTCTGACGGTTGAAGTTGCCGTTGCAGAAGGCGACGTTATTTATGTTGACACCGAGGACACTTTTAAGCCGGAGCGTATCATACAAATCGCCGAGAATAAGGGATATGATGTTGAGCAGGTTCTGGAAAGTATCCATCTAGTTCCAGTTTTAACTTGTGCAGAACTTGAAGCTGTATTTGAGAGTATCCCTAATGATTTAGATCCTACACTTGTGGTTGTCGATAGCATAACCGCGTTGTATCGGGAAGAATATGTTGGACGAGGAACATTGTCTGAAAGACAGGGGGCTCTTAGAAAATTCATTGTAGCCTTGAAAAGATACGTTAGAAGAAAGAAATGTTACTGTGTTGTCACTAATCAGGTGCATGATGATCCTGGTGCGGGACCTTTTCTGCCTTTGTATCTACGGCAAAAAGCTGTAGGCGGTCACACTCTTTATCATATAATCGATAGTCGGATTTTTCTAAGGCGTGGAAAAGGAGGACAAAGAATCGCCAGACTAATGGATTCTAGCAGATACCCTGAGGGCGAAGCCCCGTTCATTATTAACGAGTATGGTATTGAGGATCCAGAAGCCCCAAGAATTAGAGCCGAACAACAAGAAGAGGAAGATTAACTTCTAAAAGAGGGATCCGGCTACTTCTCACTTTTCCTCATACTAAGGTTTAACGTAGTACGCATGTGGTGTTTTTGGCGTTTTTTCACCAATTGGTGCAGCAATGAGCGTTTGTCTTCACAACTTTTGTTGCCTTGGCAGTGTTCATACACCTCTAACTTCTAGACAACTTTTAATCTAGTTCGACGATACTAAATGTGGTGTACTTAAATGGACCGAACGATTGTTCATTTCGAAATTCCAGCGGATGATTTGGAGAAACTTGGGAAGTTTTACAGTCAGCTTTTCGGTTGGAAAATTATCAAGATGCCTGGTCCAGTGGAGTATCGGGGTATTGAAACAGTTCCAGTAACCAAGAAAGGTCTTCTTGAACGGCCCGGTGTCAACGGGGGTTTGATAAGAAAGCAAAATCCAGAGCACAAACCTATCAACTACATCGCAGTGGAATCCGTAGATGAATACATGAAAAGGATCAAGGGACTAGGAGGCAGAATTGTTTTGCCAAAAATACAGGTACCTGGTGTTGGCTGGTGGGCACAAGCTTCTGACCCTGAAGGCAACCAATTTGCCATTTTAGAAAGTATCTAAACAAGACTCCTAGCTACTATTTTATTCTCTAAACTTGAGTTTTTGTTAACAACGAATGAATCTGCAAGCAGTGCCACTAAAAAATAGACTAAGAACGATTCTTGTTGTCTATTTGTCTTCAAGTTTCGTTTTAGGCACCAAAACAGATAAGAACTTGTGCAGTATCCATGAAAGCGTTAAACGGGAGATTAACTTCATGCCGTCTGAAATCTTTGATGTGGAAAAGTTTGTGGAAATGAGCTCCAATGCCAGGTATTGTTCGGTCAAAAGATTGGATAACATAGTTAAGCTAAAACTTCGTACAGCAAACAGACTCTACACTTTGAAAGTTCCACCAACAAAAGCCGATGAGGTAATAAAGAAACTACAATGTAAAATCGAGGAAGTCTAACTCCTCTACTTTTGTTTTTCATTTATTTCCATCATTTCTGCTTCTTTTTCAGATTTTTCCATTTTCACAGAGTTATCTGGCTAAGAGAATTCTTCAAGAACTAACAACTCTTTTCTCTTTGGAGGCAAACGTTCCAATCTATAAGTTGGATGCGGTCGCCGGGATTTGAACCCGGGTCGTCAGCGTGGCAGGCTGATGTCCTAGCCAAACTAGACTACGACCGCTTTTTGGATGAGCTATTGTATCCTTCACTTAGTTTCCCTAAAAAGCATTATGCTCTATTCATCCAACTGGACATGAGTTCTGGTAGGAATCCGTAGCCTCTTATGCGAAACAAATGGCTTTTGCACTTGCAATCAGAGGATCCGAAACCCTCTATTCTATCTCCTTTCTCGTCAATTTCTTTAGCAATCACGCATTCTTCAGCTTTTTTCCCTTCTTTGAAGAATGCTTCGATGACTTTCGTGTTTTCTTCTTGAAGTAAGTAGTCGATATGCCAAAAGCATTTCTTATCATCTCTCATGTGACGTTCTATTCTTTTCTGAAGATTTTTCTGCGTAGATCCCACATAGGCGTATAGACTCTTTCTGAATTTCACCTCACCTAAAGCTCCAATCCCTAGTACCATGTCCGTGCCAACTTGAACTATCAACACGTAGATTCCCTTCAAAATGCTTTGCTCCGTTTCTGTTTATCTTGAAAGCGTGAACTTAGGTTCTTCCAATTTCAGGCAAAGCTTCATTGAAGCTCAAGTAACTCCAACATTTTTTTGGTGTTGTTTGTAGGAGGCAGACAAATTCGATCTTTACAAACGTATGCAGTTGTTCTGCCTCCAATTTTTCGATAATCCAGGTTATCTGGTGAATAAGCTTCCTCTTCAGGGCTTTGGTGTATCACAACAAGGTTTGGCTGATAAGATTGTCTCAAAACATCTAGCATGTCCAGCAAGCCTTCCTCATTATGACTACCCACCAAAACGACGGTGTATGTAGGCCCCAAAGCGAAGTCAACCCCGAGAAGCAGAAAAGTGTGGGCTTCAGGTGTACACCTTACCTCTTCAGAAAAAACTTGGCTGGTTTTGTCAGCAATCTCTTGAAAACTTGTATTACCAGTCAAGCGGCTCAAACGTAGAAGATTTAGCATGGCTACGGAATTGCCTGAAGGTGTCGCTCCATCTTGTACTTTCTTCAGTTTAACCAGAATTTTTTCAGCTTCTTTAGAGGTGAAATAGAAGCCGCTATCATTTTCATCCCAAAACTCCGAAATCATGATCTCCGTTAGTCTTGAACCAGCCAGCAGATATTCCTTCTGAAAACACGCTTCATAAATTTCAATAAGGCCCCAAACCAGAAAAGCATAATCGTCCAGAAATGCAACTATAGCCTTTTCTCCTTTTGCGAAGCGGTGAAAAAGTAAACCTTTTTCTCCCCTCATATGCCCTAAAAAGAAGTCAGCAGCCCTCTTAGCGGCACTTAACCACGGTTCAACTCCAAAGACTTGACTTGCTCTCGCTAAGGCGGCGATCATTAAACCGTTCCAACTAGTCAACACTTTGTAATCCTTTTCTGGGCGAAAGCGCTTCTCTCTAGCAACATATAGAACTTCCCTGATTTTTTCCATTTTTTCGTGTAACTCAGGTTCAGCTAGTCCAAATTCTAGGGCTACCTGGCTGAATGGTTTCGCTAAGTGAAGTATATTCTTGCCGTTTCTGCTTTGTATGTGCCCATCAACATAGTTGCCCCCAAATTGAACACCAAAAATTTTTTTCGCTAGTTCAGCCTCTTTTGGAGGAAGGGTATTATTGATTTCTTTCTCAGTCCACAAGTAGTATTTCCCTTCTTTCCCTTCGCTGTCAGCGTCTTCAGAAGAAAAAAAAGTGCCTTCAGGGGAAGAAAGATCTCTCAACACGTACTCAAATATCTCAGTAACAACTTCCTTGAACTCTTCTTTTTTTGTTGCTTGATATGCTTCAGTGTAGACTGTGGCTAGCAACGCTTGATCATAAAGCATTTTTTCAAAATGTGGAATTAACCAACTTGAATCTGTAGAGTACCGGTGGAAACCAAAGCCTATTTGATCAAAGATTCCCATTTTCCGCATAGCCTCAAGAGTTTTTTCTACCATCGTCAATGATGTTTTGTCCTTGCTCCGTTTCCAATATCTGAGAAGAAAAAGCAGTTTATGAGGCATAGGGAATTTTGGCGCTCTTCCAAATCCTCCATTTTCCTCATCAAAACTCAGATAAAGCCTCTCGTAAGCATCGTCTAGCACGTTTTCTCCTAGTTTCCTTTCAGGTTTTCTGTCTGAAAGAGTCTCTAGTCGTTTGCTTACTTCTTTTCCGGCTGCTTCAAGCTGGGTTCTGCGTCTACTCCAAACTTCTCTAATTTGAGGTATTAGCTCAATCATGCCTACCAATCCGAACTTGTTTTTTTTAGGAATGTAGCTGGAAACAAAAAACGGGATTTTATCAGGTGTCATTATTATGTTGAGGGGCCAACCGCAGTTTTGTCCCATAACTCGGCAAACTTTCATATAGACACTGTCAATATCTGGTCTTTCTTCCCTGTCAACCTTTATGCAGACGAAAGCCTCATTCATCAAGATAGCTACTTCTTTGTCACTAAAACTTTCTTCCTCCATGACATGACACCAATGGCAGGAAGAATAACCAATTGAGAGAAAGACGGGTTTGTCTTCACTTTTCGCTCTGTCAAAAGCCTCATCACCCCAAGGATACCAATCTACTGGATTGTAGGCATGCTGGAGAAGATACGGACTCTTCTGGTCTATCAACCGATTGGCAGGCATCTTTTCAACATTGTTTTCCATGAAAACCAACTGCAAGACTTCTTTGTCCAACTGAGATTCAAATCCAAGCTGTTATTAACGTATCTGTGAATGACCCGTATTTTTCTAATAATCACCAAACCAGCCCCCTATAATCAAGAAGCCTCTATTCACGCAGGAAACTTTTCTGCAAAAAGCGACCCTTGATATACTATCTTGAGAGCCTCTTCATCCTCTTATAGGGTTTTTGTGACCCATCAGATCCAAGTTCTGTCCCGTTTTTTCCTTTGTGGTCATTAGCCTTTTTAATTAAGCGTTTTGCTCACTACCCTCTGAATGGCTTCCTTTTTAAGATGTTTACAACACAAAGACGTATGTTTCATTTATTTCACATATATCCATTCTTAGTAAGTATGCAAGTTATTGCTATCAATATATCACTTACAATAGAAATATATGCAATAACGATATTGATTTTCTAAAAACATCTTGCTTGAAGGATTAAAAAGTAGGCGAAATAAGAAAATGGGTGAATCTTGCAATTTTTGTGAATTTGGATTTGTTAGTGCCGCCATTTCAACAACTGGCATTAACGGAAAAACTATGGGAAAATTGAATAGTATCTTTACGAGGAGGCGTCTATCATGAACCTTAGACAGCCAAACGCAGATGACGCAACTAGAACCTTCAACCGTTCAAAAAATGTTGTTCCTATGTCTGGGATCTGTTCAAGATGCATAGACGGCTGTGTAGGCGGCTGTGAGATTTGGCTATCCTCATTCCGGGGTCGCGAAGTTCTGTATCCTGGACCATTTGGCGAAATGACAGCCGGTGCAGACAAAAATTATCCAGTTGACTACTCTCATCTAAACATTCAAGGTTACGCCCAAGGTGCAAAAGGCCTTCCTGAAGGAGTTGAAGCAAACTCTGAAACAGCTCTATTCCCAAATGTGAAAACAGAAACTGAATACGGATGGGACAAAAAAGTTAAGATGCGAATACCTATTTTCACAGGGGCATTGGGCTCCACAGAGATTGCCCGAGTGAACTGGGAACACTTTGCAATAGGGGCCGCTATTTCCGGAATCACGATTGTTTGCGGTGAAAACGTCTGTGGAATCGATCCAGAACTTGTATTGGATGCAAAAGGAAAGATCACGAAATCACCTGAAATGGATCGAAGAGTAGAAATCTACAAAAAATTCCACGAAGGCTACGGAGAACTCCTGGTCCAGATAAACGTAGAAGATACCGGTTTTGGTGTGGCAGAATACATATCCGCTAAACATAATCTTGAAACAATTGAACTGAAATGGGGTCAAGGCGCCAAATGCATTGGTGGCGAGATCAAAGTTAAGACATTAGATAGAGCTATTGAACTGAAAAAAAGAGGTTACATTGTTGCACCTGACCCGAGCGTTCCTGATCATCAAAAGGCTTTTGAGGATGGGGCTCTCAAAGAATTTGAAAGGCATTCTAGAGTTGGTTTTGTAACCAGAGATGCATTTCTCCAAGAAGTAGATCGTCTGCGTGACATAGGATTCAAAAGAATCACGCTAAAAACTGGAGCCTACTCTGCAGTAGAACTTGCCATGGCCCTGCGCTACGGTGCCGAAGCAAAACTGGACCTGATCACGATAGATGGCGCTCCAGGAGGCACAGGAATGAGTCCATGGCCTATGATGAACGAATGGGGCATTCCAACATTTTATTTGCAATCTCTTGCCTACGACTTTTGCGAAAAACTCTCAGGACGAGGAATCCGAGTTCCAGATATTGCAATCGCAGGTGGGTTCTCAAGTGAAGACGGAGTTTTCAAAGCTATAGCTATGGGTGGTCCCTACATAAAAGCAGTCTGCATGGGACGAGGCTTAATGATCCCCGGAATGGTAGGCAAAAACATAGAGAAATGGTTGCAGGAAGACAAACTGCCAAGATCAATTTCTAAATACGGGAGCAAAGTTAACGAAATATTTGTTACTTATCAAGAACTTAAAGACAAGTACCGAGGAGACATGAAACAAATACCCTTGGGCGCAGTAGCTATTTACACCTTTAGTCAGAAGCTTAAGCTAGGTCTTCAACAACTAATGGCTGGAAGCAGAAACTTTAACCTTTCAACAATATCCAGAAATGATCTTATGGCATTGACCCAAGAAGCGTCAAAGATTTCAGGAATTCCCTACGTAATGGATGCATATAGCGAAGAAGCCAACAAAATCCTAGAGGAATAACAATATAGTACTTTTTTTCTCTTTTTCTTTTTCCAATCAACCAAGTTGATTGAAACACACCTTTTTCTCTTGTCTAATTAGAAAAAAGCGTTTAGGTAGGATCCAATTACACTTCTAGGATTCAAGTACTGTTTCGTCTTTCGCCATTTCCATACATGGTGAGACTTGTTTTCTTCCTTGGCATTATCAATAGTTATTAATACCAACTCTGCGGAATCTTTTTACCACTAATGAGCAAAGAAGTGACCGCTGTAAATGGCTGACCCCTCGGGCTCAAGAGTGGTGCTAACTGCACCTGCCAGTGAAATGAGTGAGTATAATAACAGTCCATTCCATGCCTTCGTTGGTGGTTTTGCAAAGAGTATTTTTCCCCTTTGGCTATTGAGGAAGAAGGTTTATCCGCCAGTTGAACGAGATTTGGACTTCAAAGCAAAATTTGCGCCTTACGGTTTGAGGAAGGTGGAGGCTCTCCTTTTGGAGAACGGTTTTGACAAGTCTGAAATAGCGGTGGTGCACCCAGCTGATTTGGACAAGTTTGTGGGTCCCAATACAAGAGCAGTGGGTATATCATCAATGGATCCCACAGGGATGGGGTATGTTAGCACAACCTACTCTTCCCTAGTTGGTGGAGGAGAACCCATTAACGCCATAGAATTCAAAGCCTTGTTGAACCATCGTAGCTTACAAGTATTTAAACCAAAGTTAATTGTCGGCGGTTTTGGCTCGTGGCAGTTGGAGCGGAAAAAAACTTCTGCAAGTCACGGGGTGGATTGTGTGATTATCGGGGGAAAACCCAAACCAATCATTGAAGTATTCAAAAGAGCAACTAACGGTGACCCAATCCCTAATGTGGTTAGTGCCGACAAATACCTTGAAGACGAAAATATCCCCACCATAAAACATGCAGCCATTCACGGTGTAGTGGAAATCTCCAAAGGATGTGGGCGAAACTGTCAATTTTGCACGACTACCATGCAAAAAAAAGAGGATGTTCCTCTAAAGGATATCATGCGAGAGGTAGAAATAAACGTGCGCGATGGGGGATCAAATATTACTTTGGTAACTGAAGATCTATTCTTGTACGGTTCAAAAGATAGTCGTTTCAGACCAAACAAGAGCGCTATGCTAAATTTGTTAAAAAACGTAGCAGCTTATTCGGGTGTAAGGCGAATTCAACCCTCTCATATGTCCCTAGCTCCAATAGTTAGTGACCCACTTATGGTAAGAGATGCCGCTGAAATTCTGATTAATCATCATTGGTATAGTCATGACGGAAAACCCATTGTAACTTCGGAAACAGGTATCGAAACAGGTAGCGTTCGACTAATGCAGAAGTATATGCCTGGAAAAACGTTGCCCTTTGAGCCTAAGCAATGGAAAGAGATTGTCACACAAGCTTTTGGCATCCTCAATGACAATAATTGGTACCCACTGGCTACGCTAATCGTCGGGTTGCCAGGCGAAAACGAGGAAGATGTGGCAGATACGCTTGAACTGATGGATGAATTGAAAGATTTCAATGCTTTTTATGTGCCTCTGTTTTTTGTTCCTCTGGAAAACTGCTTGTTAATGCACAAGCCAGGAACTGAGGTTGCCTCTCTTAACCAGATCCGTTGGGAATTCCTTGCCCGTTGTTGGGAATACAACGTTAAGATTTGGAAAGATACCTTTCTTGGAGACAAGATACCTAACCCTTTTTTGTCCAAAGTTGCCAAACACACTGCAATTCCGTTTGCTGCCAAAATAGCCCAGGCGTATTATAGATTCAAAGGTTTTGAAGCGATGGGAAATGCAATCTGGGCAATGTCTAAAATGGTGGACTCCTAGCCCTTCTGATCCTTCGAGGCATTACCGTTTATTGAAAAGGAAGAAATTGTGCTCAGCTTTGCGGCCATTGTCTGTTCGCATGGGGGTCACTCGCGTTCTCGTTTTTCCTAGTTGGCTTATCCAGTTTCTTTGGCACGTTATTCTTATAAGCCCATTTGGCAGAGTAGGTTTTCATGCAAGCTGAAATAGGAATAATCGGTGGAACAGGACTTTATGATCCCAACTTGTTCAAGAGCGTTGAGGATGTAGAGGTGGAAACTCCTTATGGTTTACCTTCTGACTCAATCCAAATTGGAGAACTGAACGGAAAGCGAGTAGCCTTTGTAGCACGCCATTCAAGAAAACACACAATACGGCCAACTGACGTCAATTCAAGAGCAAATATTTTTGCTTTGAAGAGTATTGGAGTTAGAAGAATACTTGCACCTGCCGCTGTTGGTTCATTGCGAGAAGAACTTAGACCAGGCGATGTGGTATTTGTTGACCAGTTTATTGATAGAACTACCCGAAGAGAACAGTCATTCTATACTGGTCGTGAAGTTTGCCACATATCAGTAGCTGAACCGATGTGTCCCGAGCTGAGAAGAATCTTAATTGGCGCTGCTGAAACTTTGAATATTAATGCCCACAATAACGGAACCTACGTTTGCATTGAAGGGCCAAGGTTTTCAACCAAGGCAGAATCCAAAATGTTCAGAATGTGGGGGGCTGACATTGTAGGTATGACTCTTGTTCCAGAATGTGTTCTTGCTCGAGAGGCCGAGATTTGCTATTCTTCAATAGCCACCGTAACTGACTATGATGTTTGGAAGGATCAACCTGTGAGTGCTGACGAAGTAGTCAAGATTATGAGCGCTAACATAGAAAAAGTAAAAAGGATAATCATCGAGGCGATATCTAGAATGCCCGCGGAGTGTCTTTGCGAGTGCAGGAGCGCTTTGAAAACGGCACTTATCTAAACAGGAATAATGAGATATAGGCGGGTTTGTAATTGGATCTTAAATCAAGGATTAGACGGATACCCGAATTTAAGGGCGTAATCTTTTGGGACATAACCCCACTATTGAAAGACAAAGTTGCTTTTAGAGAATGTGTAACAAAGATGGCAGACCATTACCGTGAAAAGGAGATTGACGTTATTGTTTCGAATGAGGCTCGTGGGTTCATATTTGGCTCAGCACTAGCCTTTGAGCTTGGAGTGGGGTTTGTGCCTATTCGAAAAAAGGGGAAGTTGCCTTCACAAACAGTAGCCTTAACTTATGAAAAAGAGTACGAAGCAGACACTATTGAAATCCACAAAGATTCCATAGAGCCAGGCCAAAAGGTTTTGTTAATTGATGATTTGTTGGCAACTGGGGGGACGATTAAAGCTAACATTGAACTGGTTGAGAAACTTGGTGGAGAAATAGTTGGTGTTGGCTTCCTCATAGAACTGTGTTATCTTCAAGGTAGAAAAACTATAGGAGACAAATGCGAAGTATTCTCGCTGCTAAGCTGCAAGACCACTGATGGATAGTTCCAATCCTTTTTCTTTAATGCCCGCTTGGGGACAAAACGGAGAATTCACTTTGGTCCGGAATAAAGATCTAGCTTGCATACCTGTTGGTAGATTCTCGTTATGTGGTTTTCCTGTATTTGTTTAAAGTCACCAAAAGCTAATGCATTAAGAAAGGGTGATAAACCTTAGTATCATCATAAGCAGTATTCCTAACAAAAATACTATGAATCGGACTAAAGCTTCGATTGAGCTTTGTTTGAACCTGATCTCTGGAATTAGGTCTGTGCCGGCGATGTAGATGAAGTTCCCTGCAGCGAAAGGGATGAAAAGTGCCATTGCTCCCCCTAACCAACTGTACAAGAAGTACCCGATGATACCACCTACTATAATCGTTGTTGCTGTTAGAAAGTTTAGGGCTAGGGCCTTGGTTTTTTCAAATCCGCCATAGACCAAGACTCCGAAATCACCTATTTCCTGAGGAATTTCGTGTAGTGCAATTGCTAGGGTGGTTGTGACTCCAATGTTGAAGCTAACCATGAAAGAAGCTGCTAGTACTATGCCATCAATGAAATTGTGAATTCCATCACTGACTAATGTCAAATAGGAAAAAGGCAGTATCTTTGGGTGGCTTGTGGAGTGGTGATGGTGCCAGCTGATCAATTGTTCCAAAACAAAGAAAGTGCAAAAGCCAGCGAGCAAGAACGAGAATGTTATCAGAAGCGAAATTTCATCGACCCCAATTTCAAGAATTGCCTCTGGTATAAGATGAAGAAACGCTCCGCCTATCAACGCTCCTGCCGAGAAAGCTACTAAAACCAGTAGAATCTTTTTGAGAATCTCTTCTTTGAAGAATAACACAAGGGCTCCGATAAAAGCAATCAGGCTTATTAGCAACGTAGCCGTAAGTATCCAAACCAACACTTTCTAATCACCACACAGCATCATTTTTCAAGTGCTTGCAATCGTAGTCTGCGTAAATCTCCTTCTTGCAAGGACACACAACAGGGTGGTTGTAAGTGGAGCAAATGTTGTTTGCCAAGGCTTCAGAACAATAATAGTCTATCTTTGAGGCTTCATTGCACGCTTTTTTTGGAGGATAATTCATGGTTTTTACAAACAGCGTTTCTAGCAAACGATGCCTCCTCAAAAGCTTTTGAGCTTCAGCGGTTCCCCTCTCAGTAAGCTTGATTCCATAATAGGGCGTGTATTCTACCAAGTTCTTCTTTGCGAGTTTCTGGAAAGATTCAGTTACTGTAGCTGGGGTAACCTTTAGAACTCTGGATACGGTTGTGGTTGTGACTCTGTTGCAGTCCTCAACTTGTTTTCTGTAAACAAGGGTCAGGTATTGGGCTTCCTTTCGAGTTAAGGTGCCATCTATATCCAAGTGAGAACCACACTACTAGGCATTTAGGTGTTGTTTAAAAATATTTGGTTAAACCTAAATTTTTTCTTTGGGAAAAGAACATTGAGAGAATTTTCAAGAACCCAGAGAAGGCTACTTAATAGCTTCAATTAGGTAGATTGTCTGAGAATCCGTTAATATGCCGAGGGCCGGGTTTGAACCGGAGGCAAGTGGAAATATCACCCGCAAATCCCTTTTTTTAAAAAAAACAAAGACGCCCACGTTTTGGTGCTTTAAATATCCATTATTGGCTTCTAAGTTGACCCACTAGTTTCTTCCCGAAATCTACACATTTGGATAGTTCCCCTTCCACTATAGGACCCCGTATCCCATTCACTCTTATTGATAGTCCAGGTGAAACTAGATTTAGGTTGGACAGTTTCTTCTCCACCATTTTTCCTAGTTTTTTCACCGCTCTATCGACAGTTCTTATCTTTCCAGCATAAGTACCGAAAACAGCCACATTTTTCGATTTCAGATCAAGTTCAGCCAACCTATTAACAAACTTCTTCATAGCTTGGGAAGGTCTACCCATGTGATTTGGTGCACCAAGTACTATTGTATCAAAATCAGCCACTTTTCTAATATCGACGTCCTTGACGTATCCAATGGCAGTTTCAATTCCCTCAACTTCCCTTATTCCTTCCAAGATGTTCTCTGCAGCAAGTTTTGTGTTGCCATATTTCGAGTCATAAACGACAAAAACTTTTTCCAAAGGATTCCTCTCAATCGGTTAATAATACAAGCAGCTATAATCAAAGTGTTTTTGTTTTTATTGGTATCGGAAGAATAATTCAATGGGGTGCTCGCATTCAACTTTAGATGGTTTTCGCAACTATCTGAGTGTTTGGGCAATCAATCCATGTTGTAAACCTTACATACATAAGGTTGATTCAATGGGAACCAGCGTTCTCCTGCAAAACAACAGTAGATGAGGTGCTTCAGAAGATGCTCGATGAGAAAATGCGCGAGTTCTGGCTCCGCCTAGCCAAGTTTGCAGAAGACAACTATCTAGACAAAAACGACTTATTCGCAAAACACCCCTATGTCGCGAACACTGTCAAACGGGAAACAAAGACTGAAACTTAGTCTCCTTTTTTCTCCTTTTTTCTGATTTTTGTGTCTTGCAGGAAAGCAATCGAGGTGAGATAAACTCAGTTTTTTTGTTGCTGGAGTGCGGAGGGTGGGACCCCACCCTAATTTACCAG
>DAOVIH010000015.1 GCA_030673805.1 Candidatus Bathyarchaeota archaeon
ACCTTTGCAGGCTCAGGAGCCTACTGGAGCTCATACGCAGAAACATCCCTTGGAGTATCAGCAGAATCAACAACGCTAGAATCCTCCTACGACCTTTACATCTTAGTAGCCGTAATCATCCTCATCGCCATCGTACTGATATTTGCATTTCTAGTGTTTAGAAAACAATAAAAACCAAAACAAATTTCCCTTTTCTCTTTTTTTATGGAGAATTCTCGAAAGAGAAAAACGTGTTAGAGAAGGGGCTATATGGGCACTAGCACGGGTCTGAACTAAACAAAAAGCAGTTTTAGAATTTTCATTCCTTTCTTAACACTCTGTCTCGTGTCGGGGCTTCAGCAAACCCTTAAATTAAGGGGAATCTTTTGCTCGTTTGACTTGGCAGATAACCAAACTTTGGTTCAAGTGGCTATTGAGAAATGAAGGATTTTGCATCAAGCTTTTTTGGGTTGCAGTAGTGGCCGTACGGTATTCAGAATCTTTTTTGCGCCTTCTAGATCTGGATATTCAGGGTTTTGCGGGTGAGGTGTGGTGCCCGCGAAGAGGGTAATGGCTTTGATTCCTTTCCGTTTTGCCATGCCAAAGACTAAGCCTGAGAAGCCGTAGAACGGGCCTTGATAATCCACCTCAACCCCAAGTTTCTTTTTCATCTCGCTGAGTACTTCTTGGCTTGTGGCTGCACAGCAAACTTTTCTCTCTTTTGAACCATAACCTGCCGTTACAACTACCATTTTTGTTCCTAAGCCAGCTATGAAATCTACTGTTTTTTGGGCTACTTGGTATTGTCCGGCAAAATTAGGGTGGCAACCTTCGACCATTATCAACGAAGGTTTGGGGCACGCATAAAACTGCACCTTCGGCAACTCTACCATGCCCTGTCGAACTTTGACTCCTCCAATGCCTGGAAGAGCGGGATGAGCTGCGTAGGAGGGTCTAGTTTCGTAGATCAGGGGAAGGTGGCTAGAGTACAAATCAGCTAAAGGCTTAGCTCTGGTTTCTTTAGCTATCAGCGCTACAACTATTTTGCCTATTGACCGTAACCCAGGGGAGCCTACTATGGCAACCGGTTCTTCTACCACAGTTTTTCCATAATATCTTATCCAAGTGTCCTCTTCCATAATTGAGTCTCCTATTGGCTAGAAGACATAGCTTGGTTTCTTGGCTTCTTGTTTCATCTGCTCTTGTATGCGGCGTTCAACCTCTGCCATTTTAGCTATAACTTCGTCCGTCTGCTGAGCTTGTTTTTCCAAAGGGTCCATGTCAAGCTTCAAGTCTAGGAAGGAAGCGAGAAGGTTTAGAACTGCCTTAGCGGCTTTAGCGTCTGATAAGTATCTGCCAGTTGCTGTTTGGTAGCCATGGGTTTCCCCTAAAAGACATGCACCTTCCAAGTTCATCTTCTTAGCAAGTCCCATAATCAACCCGTTGGCTCCGCTTATGATGCCTTGGTCAAGGGCTATTCCTCCAAGCTTCTTCATCTCTTCAAGCAAGTTAGACTTGGTTGTAGTAATGTAGACGTTGGGTTTATCAAAGGGGCGATCAGTTACAAAGCCTGCCAGTGAAAAAATCCGTTTTAGTCCGTGATCTGAGGCCCATTCTAGAACTTCATTTGCGACTTCATATTGCCCTTCTGGAGAGAAGGCTTGTGCGTTGCCTGTGAGGAAAAGGAAATTCCTTCCATCTTTGCTATTGCTGCGGTACAACTGGTTCTTTAAAAGTTCCACAAGGCCGTCTTTTTCTATCAGGACGTAAGGCGGAAAGTGCTTTGAGTATACTTCACCGACTAGTTCAGCTTTGAGTTGTTTCATCAGATAATCAACAGACAGTTTCCCAATGTAGGCGACGCCTGGAAGGCCACTGATGAGTGTGAAATCTTTTGGTTCTATCTGCTTGAGAATTTTAATTTCTGTGTTCATGGGTTACTAATTCAGCGGAGCCGTTATTAAGCCTAGATGTTTATAGAAAAAAGGGGTGCCAGTTCCCCTATGCGTCAAAAAATCCCAGTCTTTCTTTTGAAAACCACAGATAGAAAAGGCGGTTTAAAACGTCTAATCACCAGTTTTGGCTTATCAGGTTTTGAAGGCAAAAAAGTAGTTTTGAAAGCAAACTATAACAGCGCTGACCCTTTTCCAGCTTCAACCCACCCTGATACTCTAGAGGTTCTTGTGAGGGCCCTTTTAGAAGCTGGAGTGCAAAAGCTTTCTTTGGTTGAACGCAGCGGCATGGGCAACACCAGATCCGTGTTAGACACAAGGAGGGTCTTAGAGTTGTCTGAGCGATATGGCTTTGAGGTTGTGGTGCTGGATGAAATAGACAAGCAGGATTGGGTGAAGATTGAAAAGGCAGACACTCATTGGCTCAGAGGATTTTATCTTCCCAAAATTCTCCTTGAAGCTGAGAAAGTGGTTCAAACTTGCTGTCTTAAGACCCACCGGTTCGGGGGTCATTTCACGCTGTCTCTAAAAAATTCTGTGGGGCTAGTTGCAAAGAGAGTTCCCGGCGGAATCTACAATTACATGATGGAGCTTCACAGTTCTCCCCATCAAAGGCTAATGGTGGCAGAGATCAACAAATTCTACAAGGTTGACCTGGTGGTAATGGATGCTATAGAAGCTTTTATCAATAAGGGGCCCGAGCAAGGCGAGACTGTGCAGCCTAGCCTTTTGTTAGCTAGCCAAGACAGGGTAGCCATGGATGCAGTGGGAGTGAGTATCCTGAGGAACTATGGCTCCACAAACCAAGTGATGAAAGGCCCCATATTTCAGCTAGACCAGATAAGGCGAGCAAGCGAACTTGAAATAGGGGCAAAATTAGCCCAAGAAATAATTCTGGTCAGCCTAACCAAAGAAACCAATGAAGCTTCAGCCAAGATCCAGCAAACCCTTCTAACCCAGGGGTGAACCCCCAAGGCTGCAATGCTGAACTAATTTTAAATCTTATTACAGAGAAAACTATCCAGTTTGTTCTTGTAATGAAACTTGGTTACTTGACGGTTCTGTTGGGTTCTTTGCTTGTTGCCTCACTTTTTTTTGCCCTACATGCCTAGGGGGGCTTGTCTATTTAGCATTGTAGTTTTTGTTGTGGGTTTTAATTTTTTTAATAAGTATCGCTGTTAACAAGAAGGCTGCTAGGAGTAGTGGTAACACTTGGATTGAACCGAATTCAGGTATGACTGAAGTTCCTGTGATTGAAATTGAGAGTGGACTTGAATGAGTGTAGGTGAAATAGATGAAACTGTGAGTGGCATTTTCGTTCAGGGCATAATCTTGGGGGACGCCATCGACTTCAACAGTCCACGGGGCACCGTCAAGCAGGGCTATAGGGATGGTGAGATCGCAATAACCTGTTGACCCTGTTTCACCTGTGACTGTGAAGCTCATCTGTTTCTTTGGCTGGCTGAAGGCAAACATTGAGAGAGTAGAGTTGCTCAAGATAGTGACGTTGGTGTTGTAAGCTGTCATGTCGTAACCTAAGGTGAACTCGCTGTTTGAGTCGAACTCAAAACCGTTAAGGTAAGGTGAAAAGGTTCTAACAAAGATCTTATCTTGGGATGGACTAAACTCAAGAATTCTTAACCAACCATTTCCTCCTTTTTCTCTGCTTTGGTAGTCTGATAGCACCTGATGCACCACAAAACCGTTTACCTCGTCAGTCCTGCTAATCTCTTCCCATTCGTGGCCGCAGAGTACAAGAAAGATCTGGTCTGCATGCTGTTTCACGAAGTTGTTCCATACTCTGTTTCCAATACTGGATCGCCTACTGGATCGCCAAAAGAGCCAACTTCCAGCCAAGTATTCATGGGTTGAGACGATCACTCTTCTGTTTGGGTGGCTGTCCACTACAGCACCCGCCCAAGCTAGTATGTCTTCACTTGGGTTATACTGAAGATGTATGATCAGATATTGATCTCCACCAGCAGAGAAAAGTTGATAGTTGTTCGTGTTGTCACCTTGATAGGCTCCCCCATACCAGCTTTCGCTATTGAAGCGGTCGATTCCAAAATAGGTGTTGAAAACGGATAGCCCTCCAACGTCATGGTTTCCAGGCAGTACTCCATAGGGCACTTGACCGTCTAACTTGCTTATGCTGTTGTTCGCGTTCTCCCATTCTGTCTCTGAATAAGAGTGATCAACCAAATCTCCTAGATGCGTCACAAAGACGATGTTCATCACTTCTTTATTTTCAATTATCCACTGGGTCTGGTTATCAAAGATCTCTGGGTAGCTTTCAGAATAGTATTGAGTGTCAGGAAGAACTATGATTGTGAAGTTTTCTGCACTGTAAGGCGCATAACTCCAAGATTGATCTTCTGAACTCATTTCAGGATCGGCTTTAACCCCTGAGGGCTGATTGGACGTTGGTCCCGCCAAGCTTAGAAGGAGAATAACTGTTAGCAGAAACAGCACGGTTTTCGTGTTAACCCTTATCACACTAATACTTCTGTCAAGATCGATAATAAACTTTCAATAATCTTCATTCTTCAAGAGGGTCAACCCTTCAAGAGATCGAAGCCGACCACGTGAAAGTAGCCCAGGGCCACCTAATTTTAGACGAGCGATGGACAAAATATTGGTACCACAATGATTATGAGTTCATGAAATCTGCCTTCAGAAGCTTTGTCCACAGAGGGTTTACCCGATTCCAAATTAAAGAGCAAAAAAACAGCCAAAAACCTGTCGACGTGCCTCTGAGCGCCCGCACGCCCCAGTTTGTCACAAAAAACACTTGTTAAGCTTTGGTACTGTTGAATTCAAGTGAATAAACAAACTTCTTTAAGACTACCTCTACATCAATAACTATTGTTCGTTCAGTCTTTTTTCCCATTCCTTGTGTTCTGGAAAGTGGCTGCTGTCACAGAAAGGTTTGTTTTGGGATTTGCCACAACGGCAAAGAGTAACCCGATTTCGGATTTCATATATTTTTCCCTCGGAGGATTCAACTGGGACTCCCCCACGAACCCAGATTGGTCCTAGAACTCCGGCTTGAGGATCATTAACTAGGACAATCGAATACTCAAATTCTGGTTCTATCTGCTGATTAGACTTTTTGGTCCAAACTATTAACCTGCCAGAAGGGCAGTCAGCCGCTTCCTCAACAACGATTTTTTGGTTTTCAGGCATGTCCGTTTTCTCGATGAGATTCCAGATTCCACCACCTCTGTGACAAAAACGGGCTGACGCGCAAAGATCTTCAGCGTCAGTAAGTCTTAAGCCTGGTCCATCAATCGAGATGGCTGTTTCAAAATATGCCCTGGGGCTCTCCTTCTCTTTGCCATCAAAACCAACCCTTAGGTGTGAACCGTCACAGAAAGGCTTGTTGCCTGATTGTCCACACCTGCAAAGAGCAAAAACATTTCTATCAGGATACTCTTTGCTTGCACACCATTCAGTTGCGGTCCCTTCCTTGTCAGCAATTATCGTTTTTTCAGAAAGGGGAATTCCACCAGAGATGATGTAAGGACCATCATTACTAACCTTTATCTTAGCATTTTTTGAATTCTTATCCGTCAAACTTTTCCCCTCAAATCTTTATTTCGAAAGGGAATCTTCACAATTAAGTCTATCCCAAGAACCTGACTTCCCAAATTCTTTAATCCTACCGCATTTACCTTATGTTCAAAGCGGCCCAAAACCTTGATTAACGAAAAACTCTCTGGGATGCTGGCAATAGCCATTATTTTGTTTGTTTGTCGTACTACAAGTCCCTTTTTGGAGGTAGGTGATTCAATAATCCTAGCTGGTATTGTTAGTCCAGACATGCCGATAGAAAAAAATGGCAAACTCTAAAAATTAGTGTTGAACACATAGTGGACAGTGAAGTAGCCTGCGGCTCCCTCCGGAACGGATGGGGCGATACTGCCTGCGAGTGCTATTCGGCTAGAATTCTCTTTTTGAACCAGAGTTTCCCAAAGCCTCTCCGCATATAACTTCTAAAAGCTGATTTCATCAGTCCATAATCATCTGCAAAATAGTACTTGGCCCACCTTTCATCTAAGATGAAGTGTCCAAGAACAACTCTAACGTAGTCTATCAAGGTTTCCTGCGGCAAAAGAGAGAACCAATTCTTAATCCATTCCCTGACAACACCTACTTTACCGTAGTAAACTTGGTAGCTTTGATTCCAGTGGCCATGGACTTGAATTAGGGTGTTTATTCTCTTATGGACGATGGAAAAATCTCTCTTTTGTATTATGCCATGATCAACTAGGTAAGCGTCAAACTTCTTGTGTAACTGCATGCTTGGCATGCTAACCAGACTTCCGTTATTTAGTAACGCGAGGGAGGTCATAATACCATGGTTTGGAACATGATGTTCCAGAAATTAGAACAAACTAGGCCTTTGCAGCAAAATAGAGGAGAGAAAACATTTCTATCTTCCTTTTATCGAATGAATTTAGCAGTGTTCACAAAAACGCATATTGCAGGTTTTGCACTCGTAAACTTTTTCTGCGCAATACCACAATCTGGCAACATCTCTGCCACATTTACCGCATTTCCGTTTGGTGCCTAGATCAAAATAGTCACTCACTTAACAGTCTCCTCTTCAGTCAAAGGTGTGTTGACAACAACTGTCTGCAAAGGAACCAAAACCATCTCCATCCTCCATTGAAAGCAAGGGACAAGCCATTATTATAAGGCATATTTCCATTTTGGTTTATTTCTTTTTTGGGTGTAAGCTAAATTCTCGTATGCTTGTGTTGAGTTGCGAGTTTAAAAACCCATTTCTTCGTTTTAGCGAACTCTCAGTCACTTCTTTAAGGTAACAGCTAGGCCTCTAGAGTCTAAAAACAAGGGGACTACCAGTCAGTGTAGTAACCTACAATTGTGTAGTTCTTTGGTGGTAAACCTGCCTTTGAGGTCCAGTATTGAATCCCAACATGGATTTCTACGACTTCGTCTGTTTGGGGTTCAATGAAGATTAACCCGTTATCTGTAGTGTTGAAACAGTTTAGGGCGTGGCTGCTAAGATCTGGAAAACGTATTACTGTGTAACCACATTCATAGCCTGATTTTAGAGCATTTTCTCTGAAATCAGTCGCGAAATCTGTGCAGGTATAGCTCTCTTCCAAGTACCGGTTTTGGTTGGTTTGATCTGACATCAAGAATTGTATAGCCTCCTCATAGGTTGGATCTTTTATACTTGGGGTGCTGTTCACCATGGTTGTTGCCAATACTACTATGAGAAGGGTCGTTAGGACGAGACTAGAGTGCTTTTTAAATGCTCTTCCAAGAACTTCTGTTCCTCTTCTTTTGAGTCTTGTGAGTTTTCTTTCTAGTCCCCGTTGAGGATGTTCCTTTAGGTTTGTTCTCCAGTATCTTTCGTAACCCCGCCAGCTTTGGGGCGGGATCTGGTCAATTTTTTTCCGTAGGAATATATGGTTTAGTAGCCCCAAGAGAGCGAAGGCTATGCAATAGTATCGTACCATCCAGGTTGTGAACAGGCTTGTCAAGACCGCGATTCCATAAAAGGGTGTAAGTAATACCACCCACATTAGCTCAAGTAGGTTTGTCGCCTGCATTAGTACCAAAATGAAGGGCGCTATAAGTACTAGAAAGGCGATGAGCCACAGGGGATTTCTTTTGTAAAGGTGTTTTGAAAGCTGGAATAGTCCATAATAGACTAGGATTATGGAGGCTATAACTAGAAGATATGCCGCCCACAAGCTTGATTCTCATCCTGTTTTGGTGGTCACTTTGGTGGGACCTTGATCAGAAAATAGTGTATTACTCTCTCTTTTTTGGTTTTTGGTGTTGGGGATTGATGAAATAAGCTTTCAGATTTATTCACTGAGGGAAAGTAGGGTTTCTCTGAAGTCTTTTTTTATTTTTTGTCGTCTTTGTAATTCTTGGTCTGACATGGCGAGGATTTCAGCATATTCTTGTACGGTTTGTTTTGCGAGGAAGTCTACTTCGTTCAGTTCGGCTATGGCGTCTTCGTATTTTCCTGATCCGCAGCAATTTTCGAGTTGGCCTGAAAGATCGACGAGCCTAGACACTTTCTCTTCTTCTATGATTAGTTTGAACCCTATCTTGTTTAGGGCTTTTAGGACTGTTGTCCTCTGTTCTGTAGCCATTTCTTTGTTTCGGAAAGCTTTTCCGACACTACACACAAAGGTTTCAGCGGTGGCTCTGTAGTAGCTTTCTATGATGTGGCCTACTCGTACTTCCTTTGACACTTCGACTAGATCTGCTTTCAAGAGCTTTTTAATGTGGTGATAGACTGCTTGGGGGGTGAGGTTCAGTTCTCCCGCTATTTGACTAACTGTCATCTCTTTGACCCGCAACAGAAAGATTATTTTTCTTCTGGTTCGATCGCCTAGGAGTTGGAAGGCGTCTGGGTCTTTTATTGCTTTAATATGTTTTAATTGGATCGCCAAAGTAAGCATTGTTTGATTAAGTATAAAAACATTTTTCTATTAAAACAAAAACTTTATTAACTATAATTATTTTAGTATTAAAGCGAACATTTGGATAAGTAAAATGGTGATTAACATGTTTTGGAAAAACCAAACAAATTGCCCCTGCCCGGAAACAAAAAACAGCAAAAAAGGCTACTGTACCCCAACAAAATTATCCAACAATCAAAACCAACCTGCTTTGCTCTCCTCCCTATCAAAAAACCGACACGCCGACTTACCGAGGCATCAGATAGAAATCCGACGCAAGAAATCAGTAGCCCTCATCCACGCACGCTACAACACTTTCCGCTGAACACCAAAAATAAACAATTCAATCTCCATCTAGTCCAGTTCTCATCTTATGTTGTAAGGGCATCTCCAAAGGCTCAATAATTTCATCCTTGACAATCATGACCATCAGCATACTTCTTGAGGTGAGGTGAATTATGAAGAAATGGAGATGCATCATGATCGATCATCATGAGGATGTAGGTAAAATGATTGAGATTTGGCAGGGGAACGGTTGGCGACTCCACACCTACTCATGTGCTCAACTGCGGGGTTCACACATCAACCACTACCTGCTTTTTGAGAGAGAAGAATAGCTTATATTTTCTGTTAAAAATTCCCTCATTTATTTTGCATGCTAGTTCCGATTACCTCGCCCATGTAACCTCGGTTAAGGCCTCTGGAAATGAACTGGATCCGCCCTCAATACAGAATCTGCAATTAACACGAAGATCTTTAGTCGGGTATCTTACCAAGATATGAGAAAATCAAAAAAATAAAAGATGAGTTGTAGCTTTCAGGAGAAGAATGAAACGAAGCGGTTTTCCTTCTTTTTATTTGTTTTTAGAAGCATGCAATCTAGGCTTTTTTCGCAGGTGATGCATCCGTCGGGTATCGGTTGTCCCTTTGGTTTGGTTGCCAAGTAACCAAAACCCAAGTGGCATCCATCTATTGGTGTTGGTTCTTGTTTGGGTGGTTCTGGGGGTGTTGGTTCTTGTTTGGGTGGTTCTGGGGGTGTTGGTTCTTGTTTGGGTGGTTCTGGGGGTGTGGTTTCTACTTCAGTTAGGCATTGGGGGCATCCGAATGTTTGACGGATTTTTTCGGTGTTTGCAAATTCTATCATTAGGGGAGTGTTGAAGACAGATTCACATTCGGAGTTCTTGCAGGTGTAATTTTGATTGTTTCCCTCATTTTTGTTCTGAGGGCTTTCGCTAAATTTTGATTTTGAAGTTTGTGTTTTTGTAGTTCGTTTAAGGCTGAGGAATCCCAATTATGTCTCACCACTTAATATGTATCATGTCGTAATATTTAATAGTGTATTCTATTGTTTGGCACATATCCAATTTCGACACATAAAAAATAGGTGCTCCCATCTTAGAGACACTTACGTAGGAAGTTCAAGAAAAAAGTCTTATTAAAGAAAAACACAAACCCTGCTCTAGGGGTAATCTAGAGTCAAATATCTTAGCTTTGAAGTAGCGGTGATACTTCTAATATTTTTCACCGGTTTCATTTTGGTGAATGTGGTGAATGCTACAGAAGTTGAGACCGTGGAAGTAGGTCCTAGGGCACAATCCTCGATCGGCTTCAATCTGGATAGCGGAGACCGCTTTTCAGCCTTGCTAAACCTGACAGGTGGCATCGGGGACGACATCAATTTATGGGTAACTGACCCAGAAGCGAACATAATTGTTGATTTGGGCAGAGTATCCAAAGAAGGATCGATTGAATTCATTGCGGACCAGGACGGCACCTATATACTGTTTTTTGATAATACTTTCTCTTCTTCAAGTGGAAAAACTGTTACCTTGACATATGAAGTAAGCCAACCTTTTTGGGATTTAGACTCATATAATCTCTTTTTAGTATTCTTCGCTATAGCGCTCTCGGTGTTGGTCGTTTTAGTTCTCTTCTTCTTATCTTATTGGAAACATAGGCGCTCTTGGAAAAAATATGAACGCGTAAGACTCTATTGAACAACTTCCACCTCTAATCGCAGGAGACTTTGTAGATTTTTACCTTTTCAAACAAAACCATGTCCTGCTTATCTCTCACGTACTCTCTAGGGTTGGCTTTGCTTTTTATAAATGTCAACAAGCAAGCATCGGTTGAGATTCTATAATTAGCTTCCGGGTAGGCCTATCATCGTTGTCTCCCACTACTGTAGTTTTCAGTTAATACTGGGTGGGCTAAAAAAAGGGTGAGGTGTTGGATGCAAAATAATTACTTTTCGAAACACTACCAGACAATTTGGTTACATGTGTGTCTTTTTGTGTTCCATTAGTTCTTCTTTGGTTTTGAATGTGGCTCCACATTTTGGACATTTTAGTTCTTCCAAATTAATCCCCTTTACAACGATGGGTGTGCTGGTTTTTTAAGGTTGCTTTTGAGAAGTGTGGGTTCTGGGTTAACAGATAAGATCCATGCATAGTTCGCAGTCTTTTGTTGCGTTTGGGTCAAGCCGTTTGTGGGTTTCACATAGGAGACCTTTTTTCCGGATGGTTTTGCAGAAGATACATATCTTCAATCTGGTGGCTTGTTTTGAGCCTTTTTTAGTTATGAGGACTGCAATCGCTTCCACAATGTTTTGGAGTTGTTTGTCTTCGCTTAGGTTGAAGGCGGTTCCTCTGTTTTTGCGCAGGTAGTTGCTCACCGCTGCTTGGGTGACTCCTAGAAGGTTAGCAATCTGTGTTTGTTTTAAGCCGTGTTGGTTGTTTAGTTCAGAGGCGACGGCTCCTCGGATGACTGGTAAGACTATTTTAACTCCTAGTTCGCAAGGCATCAACGTCTTCTTTACCACCTTGATTTATTGGGGTGTTTAGTAGAAAACGTTATATAAGTATTGTTATATAACTATATCTATATTATGTTTGGTTTGAAGGGGGTAACAAGAAACGATTACAGAACAAGAAACATCCAGCCAAAGGCGACCCGAAAAAGTCGACCAGAACCTAGGCTTGGCCTGTTCAGGCTCCTTCCAAATATTCTTCTTAAAACCTGACGAAGAGCGAAGCGTTGAAGTAGTTGAAACCCAAAAGATCCTCATCAACGAGTTAACAGAACACCTGCAACATGGCGAATCAGTCTTCCTAACCTGTAAACCTGAAAAGCCCACCCGAGACTTTGTCGCCATGGTTCAAGATCTGAACAAACCGTTGTATATCATCCACATATAGCAAACAACAGAACATCTTAAGAACCGCAAGAGGAGGTGACATGCAAATGGGAACTGAGAAAGAGGAAAAAAGTAGCCCAAAAAAGGTTCCGGTGAAAGAAAAAGAAAGCCAAAAACCCAAAGCGAAAGAACCTCAATCAAGTTTGGTTGTCCATCGGCCCCTAGATCTTTGGCGCGATTTTGAAGGCCTTTTTGAAGGCTTCAGAAAAGACTTTTATGATCTATTCTGGCCAACCTGGCCTTCGGAAAGATGGCTCGAACCAGTGTTCCCAAGGCTTCCCAGCAAAGAGGTTAGGGTTCCAACAATAGATTTAGAGGATTGTGGCAAAGACTTCTTGTTAACAGCTGAGATGCCCGGTTTCAAAAAACAAGATATAAACATTCAAGTGACCCAGGATTCAGTGGAAATAGAAGCTCAAGTAGGTTGGGAATACGACGACAAGACCCAAAAGTACATCTGCAAAGAGAGAGACTGCAAGTCTTTTTATAGAATGACCAGTCTACCAGAAGAAGTAAACGTTGACAAAGTTGGTGCAAACCTCAAAGATGGGGTTCTAGAATTGGTTTTGCCCAAGAAGACCCCTACGAAAAAGAAAAAGATTACTATACCATAAATACGTACAGTTCGAAAACATAAAAAGTGGTGGGAGGTGAACTATGATTTGAGTAACACGACCAAAAAATTAGCTTTAGTTGTTCAGAGCGGAACCATAGACAAGCTTTATTGCGCTTTCATCTTGGCTTCAACGGCGGTTGCGATGAACTGGGAGGCCCATCTGTACTTCACTTTTTGGGGCTTGAACATGCTCATGAAGGGCGCTATGGAGAAAGCTGGATTGCCGGCTGAATACAAGCATTTGGAACCAGAAATGAAAAAGAACCTGGAACGAATGAAGTATCCAACACCATACCAGATGCTTAAAAACCTGAAAGCGTCTGGCCTGTCTAAAGTGTACGCTTGCACCCCAACTATGGAGATGTTCGGAGCTGAAAAAGAAAACTTGATCCCCGAAGTTGACAAGTTGGTTGGAGCCGCGACATTTCTCAATATTGCTGCTGAAGCTGATGTGCAACTATTCATTTAACCACCCATCGAGTTTTCCATTTTTTTTCTCTGTTTTTCTTAGTAGTTTGGACGATTGGATAGCCAATTACTCGGAAAGTCAGTAAGCCGAGCATAACAACCCGCGAATTCGGTGTCATTGGCAAGCTGTCTCAGAATTGGTTGAAGCGAAGAAAACAGAGCCAATCAGGCAAACTCGTGATCGTCTGATGACTAAGCCCCTTTTTGTAGATGAGTCAAAACACTGGTTTTCAAGATCTAGGTTTTCTGAACTTAACGCCGGCAAAAGTGTCTCTTCAAGATTCTGATAACCCAAAGTGTCTCTGTAAATTTGCGTTTTCGGCTTAAACTTTCTTTTTATTAGGCCACCCACAGAAACCTTTGGTATCAAAATCCTTCGGAGCAAAGCAGTTTTGGCAGACTACTGTTTAAACCGGCCCTGCAACGTATGCGGAAGACGCATAACAGGCACAAACTATCATTGTTCAAACTGCAAAATGTGTGTGTGCTTATATTGCGGCACCAGCTTCATACTAAAAAACGCCAAGTACCCAGTTTGTCCACGGTGTGGAGAAACAATCAAATAGCCACTTCATTTGGCGATTAATACTGCTGCGAACGCCAAAAAAAGGCCGGTCCAACCCAAGATGCTGTACTGAGCAGCCACCAAAGAAGTATCCCAACTCATTATGAGCGTAAAGAACAGGATCAGGGGCCAGAAAAAGCCGACGCCAGCCCCTAACCCAATCAACAGCTTACCGGTTAAAACATGGTTCTTAAAAATCAAAAGCCCACCCGCTAACACCGCAAAACCCCCCATCATACTGATCAACACTAAACTAACCAGAACTGCAGTCACCACAGATCGAATAAAGGCATCGCCAATAATTTCTAGGTATTGTAGCCCCAACTCGTAAAGCTCAGTTGGCCCCCGGATCCCGTTGAGTATCAACAAGACACCTGCGGGGAGGGTGAGGAAGAATGACACCTTGTTTCTGGACAATAACATTTACTACTTATCCTTTTCAAAACCGTCATTTATAATGCCTAGTCTTTGGCGGTTCGGGTCTGCCAGAGAAAAGGAGGAAGGAAGCCTCAACACTTCCAAGGTTGGAGTATGCCCAGTTTCAAGGCAGACCTTGTGCAAGCCAATAACCTCTAAAAACCTGCATTAAGAGGCAAAAAATTAGCGGATTTTGTTTGTATAGACATCCTTCTTTGGCTGAAAAAAGGGACAATGTTTTCAACCTTTTTCTATGCCTCTTGTCACTCTAACCCGCAAATCCCAAAAAGATAAATATGTTGACAACCAACCCAGAAACCAGATCGCAATAGGGGGAGCTGAGTCTGAATCATGATTTGGCTGAGAGGATGGCTATATTGCTGTCGACCCTTGGAACCTGATCCAGATAATGCTGGCGGAGGAAAAAATGAACACACCCTTGAAGACAAAGGTAATCATAGAGAACCTGAAAAAAGGGGTAGTTAAAGAAACGCTTCCCATAGCAACCCTTTGCCTTTTAGACGAAAACCAAAGCCTGAACGGAAATCAGATTAGGCTTATGATAGGAAAGAAAACCGGAGTTGCTCTTTCTCCAGCTTTTTTCTATTCAACACTTAGTGCTTTGGAAGCTGGAGGATTTGTCATAGGACATGAGCAGTACAAAGCTAAGACCTTTAAAATAACTGAAGAAGGCATTAGCCTACTTGAAGAAAGCGAAGACATATGCAAATTGCTCAACCTCTTAATCAGTAAACTTTTGCCTTTGGGAAACCGCTGAAGAAAATCAAACATTCCTGCAAAGACCTCTCAGTTTTTGCGGGAACATACAAGATTAATAGGGTTGAAATAAAGATGTCAATTGAAGTGGTTGCCGCATGGACGGTTGCCGCATGGATTAATGGGTTTTTCACCCTTTTCTGCAGTTTTGTCATCTTTAGTTATGTTTGGAGAAAAACTGTCACTAGGTGCGCGTTCTACTATTCTTGGGCTCTGGGCTTCTTTGTTTATGGCTTCGCTAAACTGCTGTATACTTATCATTTTCCCGGGACGCCACTGCAACTCCAAGTTTTGGGTGCAACTCTTGAGGGAAGAATAGTTTCGATATTGTTTGTGGTCGCGTTTTTCTTTTTCATCTTTGGCATTTGGTCCTTGACAAAGTCTAGAAGACTTTTGTTTCTGATATTGTCGTTTTCAGCTGTTGCGGTGATGTGTCTTTGGTGGCTCTTTTCGGGGACTGTCAATGGTGACCTTTTAGAATTGGCATTAGTATTGGTGTATTCCTGTGCATTCTTACTTGTGGGTGCTACCATACTGTGGCACAGGATGAAATTTGGAGGGAGCGCAGATAAACTAGGGATTGGATGGTTTTTGCTGTTTGTTACCAATCTGTTTTTGCCGGCGGCATTGGGGGATGGAAGCCTTGCCCTTGCACTTCTCGTGGGTGAAAGCCTTGCAATTCTCTCAAAAGTCATAATCCTTCTTGGACTTTTGGATTATGATTTCATCCTTGTGGCTGAAAAGACGCGTCGGGAATTGGAAAAATCACATCTACCGCCAAAAACAGTGGTTGCGGTAGAAGGAGGATTAAAACTTGTAATCCCAACTCAGAAGTCTAAGGTACAAATAACCCAATGGTTGAAGCGGACAGTCTCAAGAAATGTTGACAAAGAAGTAGACACTTTATTGTTTGTGTTTCAAGACACTGTTCCCTACAAACAATTGCGAGAACTTCGAAATGTTAACCCTGAGAAAGTTAAAGTTTTCTTGTTTTCCTCAAGTGCAAAAAAGAGTTCAGAAGACTTTCTTGTTTTCCCAATGGGGTTAACCCAAGTAGGGGCAACCTTGTCTCAAATAGCCAGAAAGTGCCAGGAGTCTAAAAAAGGATGCGTTGTTGTTCTTCTCAACCTGTCCATACTCATTCACCTGTTTGGTGCCAAACAGGTCTACAATACTTTGCTGAACAAAATGGGCATCATACGACAAACTGGAATAAGTCTGGTGGCGGTTTTCCATCCTGACACCCACTCCGACCAGTCAATCGGCTTTCTTTTCAAAAAAACAGCCGATGAGGTTATGGAGCTGTAGGGAATTTAATGCCTATGCCTTAGGTCCAGATCGAGGGTGTTGGCTATACTTTTGAAAACGTCTTTGAATGACTTGTGGATTGTTTGGGTGGTCGGGGTCCCACGGATTTGGCCAGTTAGGGTGCCAAGGTGGCAGAATTTGGCCTTTGCGAATCAGGTCTTGCAAGGTATTTTCAGCTTTTGCTCTTGGAGTTTTTAGGATTGAATCTTGGATTGATGGTTTTATGATTGTGCGTCTTCGAATTTCTTGATGTGGCGAGTGCAAATCCTTCCAAACGTGTTTGAACATGTCTGGACACTTTGTGATTGTGCCTTTGCCGTTGCATGTCGAGCAATTTTCCTTCAAAACTAGCCATTTGCTGACTTCGCCTTCTCCGCTGCACATGAAGCATTGCATCTGGACAAGGGGTTTTCTGCAGACAAGACAGTTCTCTCTTGTGGACAACAAAAACAACTTCTAGCTTGCGTTAATGGTATGTTTCAAAGTTGTATTTCAAATTTTTGAAACATTAAATACGGTTTTTGGAGACGTGGACAAAGGGCTGATTAGCCCTTTTTGGTGAAGAGTTGATGCGCGGATAGCCAATCACTAGCCCCTTTTTGGTCGTGCCCCTCTTTAACCCAAGTTCTCATTGTGGAATTGGGACAGAGCATTCTCAAATCAGGTATGAAAACAGATTGAAGCGAGATTATAGAGCTTTTAGAGTTCTTTTTAGAAAGTCCAGATTCTACACCTAAAATTCTCAAAAGAAAAAGAAGGTGGGGTGTGTCTTTATTACCAGCCCCAGCAACCGCGTCCATATCTGTAAGGGTAATAACCCTCGTTTGGTGGTGGGACTTTGGTTTCTGGTGGGTCGTACGGATAATCGTTGTAGGGTTGGTAACCAAAGCGAGCGAAACAGCCTCTGAGCCAGCCGAAGAACCCAGATGTTTGACTATATGGAAGGTTTGGATTAGCCGTTGTTTGGATGTACGTGTAGTGTCCATACGCTACGCCCACGGTCGCAAGAGTTATGACTGCTGTGGTTGCCAAGATGATTAACAGTTTCCATTGTTTCATGTTTATTGCCTACAAAAACGGACCAAAACAACTATATAAACATAGTTATAATTGGCTGGTGAATCCAACATTCCAAATCCAAGCTTCTAGCAAAGCATAGAACGGATCAAAAACGAAAAGAAGGAGCAAACCAGGTTTTTGCCTCAATGCAAAAAACTAATCTTTGCCCCCTAGTCAGGAACTGGTAGGTGTCTTCTCATTTGTCTTATCATACCATCCTAAAATTTTTGTAGCTGTCTTCTGCGAATATCCTTTCTCTATGAGCAAAGCCTTTACTTTCTTTAGTGGTTCGATCTCACTCACCATATTCCACCTATTCATTTCCTAAACGCGCTGGGATGTAAAACCAAAAAACAGGAGAAGAAAAAGGAGGCCGTTTGCTGCCTTTTCAGTTCGGGATTGGCATGCCAACTACCAAAGGCCGTCTTTGAGAGTACTTGTAGCCGCAATTACACTTGAACCCAATAATCTTGTGTTTTCCACGCTTTGTGACGTTCCATTTCTTGTGGGTGCAACCTGAGTCGTTTTTGTGGATCTTCCATAGTAATCTTGCTTCTTCAGAGGTTATAGGGGCTTTTCGTTTTGCTGATACGAAATAATAGAGTAAGTAGATTGGGATACATATTAGCACGCTTACCATCAAGATTTGTATCAATTTTTTCACCTTACCATTTCACATGTTTTTTAAGTTGGTGATGGTTCTGTTTTTTGTGTTATCTCCACGGGTTCCTGGTTTGTGTCGTTGGCTGGGATAGCATCGTCATTCTCTACTATTGTTGCGGTGATAGTGTGTTCACCTACTTCCAAATTAGAGACGTCCCACAAGAAGGTCAATGTCTGGGTTTCCCCACTTTCCAGTTCAGAAATTGTTTCTGTGTCGATTGGCTGGTCCTCGTCGTACGTGACTGCAACTAAGACGTCTGAGTTGTCAACTGTTCCCAGATTCTCAACTTCAACCTCTATCTCTATGGGCTCAGTAGTTTCCTCTTCAACAGCTACTGGGGTCGGGGTTACGCCGGTGATTGCCAGATCATTAACTGGCTCTGCGGGAAGCTGTGATGCTGTTTCTTGTGGAGTCTCAACTATGGCTTTGATCACTGGCCGCAAGTTTAGGCTTCTGCTCACATGCACACTTTTAGGATTTTCGGGTTGAAGGTCGATGACTACGGTTGCGGATTCGCCCTCAACCAGGTTCAGGTGAGGTTTTAGCTGGACTTTTAGTATTCCGCTAGGAACTTTGATGTCGACACTCTCAGTATTCTCTGAGTCTTCCTCACCAACTACGGCAGTGGCTTCGTCTGCTATGTGCAGGTTGATCTTGGTATAGCTTCCCGGATCTAATTCGGTTGAAGTGAGGGTTTCAAATAAACCG
>DAOVIH010000062.1 GCA_030673805.1 Candidatus Bathyarchaeota archaeon
GGAGCCCCATATAGTACAATTCATGGGAAGGATCAGCACTACCAAACTCTCCCCACTTGTAGATCCCATTTCGGTTTAGATCTACACCGTTAGGAAGATCTATTATCGTTCCATTCTTCAATGTGTATTGTCTTCTCATGTTTTGCCTTGTATAAGAATCTACGTTGAGAATAGGGATCATTAGGTGATAATTATGTCTGAGAATGTTGTTTGCGAGGGGGTCGTCTGATTCGAGTAGCCATTGACAAAACTTCAGGAGAATTTCTGTTCCAGTATCTTCGTGGCCATGGCATTGACCACTATACATCACCCGCCCACCAGATGGTGTACCTATCTTGAATAGCCAAATGTCCCTTCCTTGAAGGGTTTTACCGATAGATTCATACGAAGCCCATCTTGGATTTGCGTCACAAAGTGACTTCCATTGAGCAATCATCGCCTCTTTGGATGTATAAGTAGCATTTGTGTTCTCGGCTGGAATAAGAGTTAAGACAAGAGCAGATATTAAAAAAACTAGAAAGAAAACATTCCGCTTCGCTATCTACACGACTCCTTTCGAACGCTAATAACTGTATCAGCAATATTTGGGTATTCCCCTAAACTAAGGGGAGGAAATAAGAGACCAAATCTTATGACAAAAGATGGACGTCGATTCAAAAGAAGCCTCTTGTAAATTCGGCTTTAGATTCTGAAGGACAGGAAGGATAAAATATTGCTGAAGTTGTGAACAGCGAATGCTTAAAGTCTTGTCCAATAATAGGTTAAGGGGACTTGGGAGGAAAAATAGAGGGTGCCTCGAACTAGAAGTAAACGCAGCGTTAAAGTCCTGAAAGCAGTTTCCTCACCATTGAGGCTGAAGATTCTAAACTTTCTTTTTGACAGTGGCTCCCTCTCGTACACCGAATTAATGAAATCGCTAAAAATGAATCCTAGCAGAGACGCAGGGAGATTTGCATACCACTTGAAATCTCTACTCAAAGCCGATTTGGTTGAAGTTGACATAGAATCAAAAAAATACTGCTTAACTGACTTAGGCAAAATGCTCATTGAAATCACTGAGAAGGTTGAAAAGAAAGCCCAAAAGAGGAAAGAAAAGATTGTGCGAACTTCCCAGTTCACTATAGAAGAATTTGACGCAAACAAAATTGCGAACTCTCTCATAAAAGAAGCAAAAATTCCATTTGAACTAGCTCAAAAAACGGCAAAGACAGCAGAGAAACGATTACTGAAATCAAAGATACAGTACCTGACAGCTCCTTTAGTTAGAGAAGTGGTAAATACAATTCTGATCGAGAATGGACTAGAAGAGTACCGCCACAAACTTGCGCGACTGGGATTACCAGTACACGAAGTAACAAAGTTCTTAGATACCAAGACAAAAACTCCTTTGAACTCACACGCCATAATTTCAAGGGCAGGAAAAACGGTCTTAAGAGAATACACTCTCTTCAAAGTTTTTCCCCGAGATATAACCGATGCACACTTGTCTGGCGCTCTCAATATTGATGACTTAGACACATGGATTTTAAAACCAAGTGAAGTGATGCACGACCTAAGATTCTTCCTCCAAAACGGTATCAGACTTGAGAAAATGAACGCTTTTCATCTCTCTGAAAAACCCCCTCAAACTTTGGAATCCGCACTGGCTATGACTTCAAACCTTCTATTACATACGTCCAAAGAGGTGAATAAGATGCAGACTCTGGATAACTTCAATGTGTTTCTTGCCCCCCTTGTGAAGGGATTTGAAATCGGAAGAATCAAGAAGGCTCTACGCCGATTCATTCTAAACGCAAATCAACACGCCGAGCTTACAATCTGTTTAGAAATACCAATGTCAAACATTGTTGCAGAAAAACCCGTTGTTGGACATGGTGGAGACAAAAGGGATAGATATCAAGATTTCACTAAGGAAAGCCAGCTCATAGCATCTCTTCTTATCGAAATACTTGCTGACTTAACTTCAACAAAACCCCTACCTAATCCAAGACTCATATGTAAGATCAGTAACCAAACTTTTTTGGACGAAGAATCAAAGGCGATCCTCTTGGAAGCTCACAGATTATCTTCTGAAAGAGGACTCCCATACTTTGCCAATATGAATCTGAAAAAAAAGAAACGCGCTGTCTTTTCGGCTACAGGATGCAAACTTGAATCTGATCTGGGTGATGATTGGGAAATTGAGACTCTGCGGACCGGCTGCCTTGGTCAAGTAGACTTAAACCTACCCAGAATAGCAATTGAAAGCAACAAAGACAAGAACAGGTTCTTTGAGATCTTAAGAGAAAGAATTGAGCTTGTAATTCGTGCCCTCGAAATCAAATATAGGAATCTTAGAAGCAGAGGAAAGAACTTGAATCCATTCCTTATGCAAAGCACGAATGGTGATACTTATTTCAGGCTGGAACAGTGCACCCGGATAATGAATTTGGTAGGCTTCCAAGAAGCCGTACGAGCTTTCTGCGCCAAGAACCTAAAAAATGAAGACCCCTTGGGTTTTGCAGAGGAGATTCTTAAAAATACTTTGAAGTTTAAACGTCGAATTGGAAGAAAAAGTGGGAAACGCCTATTCCCCACGATACTGCCCAACCCTGAAGCCTCAAAGAGATTGGTTCAATTAGACATAGAAGAGTATGGAATCGCCAAAGTGAGCTACTCAGGGACCAGAGAGAACCCTTTCTATTCAACCACTCGAAGAACTCACATTCAGGGGGAAAATAGTTTTCAGTTCCCACTCGAACAAAATGAAATCGAAGACATGCTGAACGGCCTAAATGGAGGCGGAAGTTTGAGGGTGATAGAGTTGGAGGACACAGAACACAGCCCCGAGAACCTTATGAAACTAACAAGACGTCTTACCGAAGAACAAGCAATAGAGTTTTTCATCTTTAACCGCAATAGCACCTACTGCATCAACTGCAAAAGAAGCTGGATTGGAAAGAAGCTTAGATGCCCCTCATGTGGATCAATAAGCACCCTAAGAGCCTTTAAAAAATTCAACAGTTCGTGAATTTCCAAACCTAAACAGCCACTTACACGACACACCCCAAGACTAATGACAGAAGAGCCATCCGAACCACGATACCATTCCAAGCTTGTTGGAAGTATCTCGCCTGAGGAGTAGCATCAATTTCCGCTGAAATCTCATCCAAACGCGGAAGAGGATGAAGAATTACAAGATCTTCTTTTGCGTTACTAATGGTGTTTTTATCAATCTTGTATACTCCTTTAACTTTGGCATATTCAGCCGGATCTGGAAACCGTTCTTTTTGTATCCTGGTAGCATACAAAACATCCACTTGAGGAACTATCTCCTCTAAGTCTTCACCTTCAATAACTGAGATCTTTTCGCAGATTGTATTGAGCACTTCGCGTCGCATCCGCAGAGTTTCTGGCGAGACTAAGAACAACTTGACATTGTACAAAGAAAGCGCAAACGCCAAAGAACGCACCGTCCGCCCATATCTCAGGTCGCCAACCAAGGCAATTTTTAATCCATCAATCCTTCCTTTTTCCTTTTGGATAGTGTACAGATCCAGAAGCGCCTGGGTTGGATGTTCTTCGGCTCCGGTTCCACCGTTTATTATTGGGACTTTGGAGAATTCAGCCGCAAGTCTTGCCGCTCCTTCCAGCGGGTGTCTAAGGACTATTACGTCTGCGTAGTTCTCTACTGTCCGAATTGTGTCAGCGAGGTTTTCGCCCTTCTTGACTGAGGCGATTTCCGATTCGGCGAAGCCTATTGTGGACCCGCCAAGTTTTTGCATCGCAGCTTCAAAACTCAGCCGTGTACGAGTACTAGGTTCAAAGAAAAGAGTAGCTAATATTTTGCCGCGCAGGGTATTTGAGCCTTCATAAGCTAATGGTTCCATAGTTTTGCTGATTTCCAAGATGTAGTTAATCTCTTTGCGTGAGAAGTCTTTGATTGAGATTATGTCTCTGTTGTCAAATTGCAAAGCCACACCCAAAAAGAAGAACTTATCAACTATTACATATGGTTTTGGATTGCTAGGTATTGTTTTTACTTTCGTTTTCGGAAGATTTTGCCACCATCAACGAAGTCTCCGGTAACCTATTCGTAGCCTACCTCTACTAATTCACAGGCTTCCTCAGTTGAATATGCAACTTTAGCGTGGAACCTATCGTTGTCTTCCCCGAAAATTGCTTGTTCAACGTTGATGTAACGCATGGTATTCATGCTATTAACACGATCTGAATGTTGCATCACGAGCGGCCCGTGTAGATTCAGAAACAGCAAAATCAATCGTCAATGACCTACCACCACATAACTCTCTCACTCTAGGAAAAACAGTATACAATTTTTCCGTGGTCACAAGAATTACAAAGTTGGACTTGAAAACTATGGGTGAAGCAAGACTTTTCTTCAAACAACTTGATTGGAATCTTCAAGTTTTTGTCTGTTTCGCTTAAAGAAAACTCTGAAAGAGCGAGTAAGATTGTAGTTTTTCACTTCATTGAGAGGAACCCACTTCAATTCGTCAGCATCGCTGGCCACTTTTAGAACGCCGCCTTTAAAATCGACAAGGTAGTCAACAACTACAAAATGATAAGCTACAACCCCATTGTGATCCAAGTTTATGATGTTGACAACATCAATTAGGCGCGGCGCCCCAACATCCAAACCTGTCTCTTCTTTCACTTCTCGGATCACTGTTTGTTCAGTTCTTTCGCCAAGTTCTACTAACCCTCCCGGGATAGTCCATTTGCCTTTTCCAGGCGAGTTCTTCCTTTTTTCAAGTAAGAGTTTGCCGTGGCTTACTATCACAGCGCCAACGCCTGCAATAGGCTGGCAGGGATAGGTCCTCTTCAATCGAGACAACCTCAAAACAACTCAATTGGTATTAGTCAGCAAGTACTAGTTTATTACTGTGCCAACGCTCTCACCGTTTATTGCAGCTAAAACATTCTCAGGCTTAAAACCATTCAAAATGATCAATTTCATTTTTTTGTCTTTAAGAATCTTGACAGTCTCTGGATCAATTATTTGATGTATTCCAGCTTTATGTTTCCTTTCAGAAAAAACATTGGTCAAGTCTTCTAGGGATAAGTTTTCCAGTTTAAAGGCATCTTTGTGTTTTCTAGGGTCTTTGTTATATACACCATCCTGGTCGGTGCCCTTGATAATTAAATCAGCGTTTATGCGCTCAGCAACGATGACTGCAACCGTGTCCGTGGTCATTCCCGGTTTTAAGCCACCCATAACTGGAATCTTTCCGGTTCCAAGGTATTTTGCAGCATTATCAACGGTCAAGGGAACGTTCTGACTACCCAGATCTCCGAGCGTCTTGACTAGCAGTAGAGCGAAGATTCGTGAAACAGAAATGGCAATTACATCTTGAGCTTCTTCTTCTAGGCCTAGATCCTTCGCAATTGATATGAAATCTCGTGCCAGTTTTCCCCCGCCCACAACCACTACGATTTCATGCCCCATTTCTTTCATTTCTTTGAGTAGATCAGCGTACCTACTCAATAAATCTGTGTTAATGGGTAAACCTACGACCGAGCCACCTATCCTGAGGACAAAGCGGATTTTTTTTCACCTTCGAATTTTATTCCAGCAAAGGAAGAATATGAGTTCCAGGTACTCCCCCAGTGGTTAATCTTCCAGAGCATTTTGCAGATCAATTAGGTTTAAACGCGTATTTATTCTTGTGGTGGCTATTTCTCCCGCAAATCTCCCCCCTTTTTTCTTTTTTCACTCAACGGAGGCTCGGCCATGAACCGTGAGAAGTTTGAGAGTGGCATGTGGCATCATCGGGTTCCTGATTTCAAGCTTGTTTTTTGTGGGGACTAAAAATGAAACAGGAAGATTATAGCAGCGGGGATTTTTCTCTTGATCCCGTTCAGATGTTTTCGAGGGACATACGGGTTGATGTACAAGACCACAAGAAAACTTGTTTAACCTGCAGATTATCGGATTGGTCTGAGCCAACGCTGAACTACTACAAATGCTACGCCCATAGAAGCTACTTTCCTAGAGGCGGCTTAGACCATTGCGATTATGTATCCATCAAAATAAGGCAGATGCTTAACTCCTTTGTCTGAGGTTGTTTTTAAGTTTGTCAAGAAGGTCGAGTTTATCGGGGCTTATAGCGTATTGTTTGCTATTCTTGGTCTTTATGAGAACTAGTTTGTTTTTGTTGGTTACATACATCCAGATTCTTCCGAGGCCTGATATGTGAAAGAGACCTATGTACCCGTAGAGTCCTCCGCCACCCCAGAGTCTAACACCTTTCCATATCCACTCTTGTCGGTTGGCTTCCGCTATATCATCATAAGGTATCACGATGCTTCTGAAGGGTCTTACAATGACTAATTCTCTGGCTGTTAGCCTGTAGCCTCTTGGTGAAAAAAGATAGGTTCCAAGCAACACGACTACTGAAACAACAACCATAAAAATCATAATCGCGACTCCAAGCAGGTATGAAGATGATGGATAGAAACGAACAAGATAAACAAAGAGTAAGGTGAGACCTCCCAAAAGAACCCAAACCATCAGTGTTACTGCAA
>DAOVIH010000069.1 GCA_030673805.1 Candidatus Bathyarchaeota archaeon
CTGGTTTTTCGTTTCGCAAACACCTTGTTCGAAGAGCTTTGGAACCGAGAACATAGTGAAAACATACAGATCACCGTTGCAGAGGATATAGGAATTGAAGGCAGATCTACCTACTATGAGCAAACAGGTGCCCTAATCGACATGGTGCAAAACCACCTAACACAGCTCCTGACTTTGATTACAATGGAGAACCCTGCGTCCTTTGACTCGGATGCAATCCGCTACGAAAAAGCTAAAGTGCTACAGCAAATCTCACCAATACAACCTGAAAACGTTGTGTTCGGACAGTACACCGGATCGAAAACGCGAAACTCGGAAATTCTAGGATATAAAGAAGAACCGGGCGTTTCAAAAACATCCCAAAGAGAAACTTTTGTTGCTTTAAGGACGGAAATCGCCAATTGGCGGTGGAAAGGTGTTCCCATCTTCGCTAGAACAGGCAAACGTTTACCCCAAAGACTAACTCAGATAGCTGTAAGATTCCATTCCCCCCCCATTTCGGTATTTAACCAATCAGATCCAAACTCCAAGATTGAGCCGAATGTTCTGATAATCACTCTTCAACCAAATGAGGGTTTTGACCTCCAGTTCCAAGTGAAATCAATAGGCCAACCAGTGAAACTGACTACTCAAAACCTCCGTTTTCGATATTCAGAGACCTTTGGATCGCTCCCAGACGCCTACGAAACACTCCTTCTAGACATAATACTGGGAGACCAAACACTGTTCGTCAGCACCAAAGAAGTAGAAAAAGCGTGGAAAATCTACAATTCTCTACTGCGTAATTTAGGCAACCCCTATCCTTACCCTGCTGGAACATGGGGGCCGTCCGAGGCTGACAAGCTTCTGGAAAAGCAAGGTACAAAATGGCTAAACCCATAATCCTTAGAAGGACCCAAAAAAAATGGGGGTCTCCAACTTTCAGTTTCTATTGTTGCCTGTGAAAGTCTACTCTTTTTGCGGAAGCTTCCCGGTTTCCCTTTCCGGTACTCTTGTAGGCGGACCCGTTTCAAACCTCTTAAGTACATCAACCTGCAAGAGTAATCTCAGACCTGCTTAAAAGAAGGGATTAAAAATGAAATATTTGGTGGTTCCAGCCATCATCACAAACAGCCAAAACGAACTTTCTGACATGCTTACCAAGGTGGAAGGGAAAGTTGATAGGGTTCAACTTGACGTTATGGACGGAAAATATGTTCCCAACTTCTCTCTAAACTTCGATTTCGAGTTGCCACCAAGTTTTGAATATGAGGCACACCTGATGATTAAGAAGCCTCTGGAATGGGTGGAAGAAAACGCGGGAAAGGTAGAAATAGTGATAATTCATGTTGAAACCCTAAAAGATGTGACTGCCGCTTTAAAACAGGTGAAGAAGACAGGAGTTCGAGTGGGCTTAGCTTTGACCCTCGAAACAAAACTAGAGGATGTAAAACCGCATCTGAAAACAGTTGATCAGCTTTTGATAATGACTGTTGACCCTGGAAGTTACTGTATCGAAAAAGAATTCCGTCCAGAACCTCTTGAAAACATCAAAGGGTTAAGGGAGATCAACCAGAAGATTCCCATAGAGGTTGACGGTTGCATGAATCCTCAAAATGCAAGACTTGCCAAAAAAGCCGGAGCAAACCTTTTTGCATCGGGCTCTTACATTTTCAAAAGCGCAAATATAGATAGAGCGATAAATGAGCTTAGAGAAGCGGTCTTTGCTCGTTAATTATCTTGTTCGTTGTGCTCTCTTATTCGCTGGCGGACTACTTCGGCGACTTTTTCTGGATCTTTGACAATCCATTTTTCTTCTACTAGCTGACTTGAAAGGATGCTTTTTTTCGTAAAGGGGTTAGCGATGGCAACAACATTCATGCCAGCCGCCAAGGCTGATTTGACCCCATTAACCGAGTCTTCCAGAACCAAGCAATCCTTGGGTGGCAACCCAAGTTTTTCAGCTGCCACCAAGTAAATCTGGGGGTCAGGTTTTCCTTTGGTAACATCTTCAGCTGTGAGAATAACATCCAACAAATCGGCTATTCCAAGCGCATTAACTACGTGCATTGTATCCTTGCGTTTTGACAAGGTAGCCAACCCGGTCTTGCACGAGTTTTCTTTTGCCGCTTTCAAAACTTCAACGGTGTAAGACCACTGGTTATCCCTTATCACTTGAGGATCCCCAACCATTTCATAGTAAATCTCATATCGGACCGCCGTAAGCACGTCAACAGGTTCTACAGCGTCATACTCAGCCATCAGCTGTCGCAATTCGTTCTCTAACCCAAGCTTGTTCATAACATACCTTGAAGTCGTTTCCCGGGGAGCCCCAACAACTTCCCGGTAGGCCTCACTGGCGCTAAAATCTGGCTCAGACAACCCCCTAATTCGTTGTACAGCCTTCGCGTAAGCAAGAGCCTTCAACTTCTCAGTCTGAACAAGCACTCCATCTAAATCAAACATTATTCCCTTTATCGTAGCCAATCACACCCCCTATCGAAATAACAAATCTATAATGGTGTGTTCTTGCATTTTAGTTCGCAAGGCAAGATATGATTTCCTCGCCGGCGACCAAGTCTATGAGGAGCCTAGAAAGGGTCTGTGATACCGCGGCGCCTTCATTATCTCAGTCACCAACTGGGCGTATTTCAACCCCTCCTCTATTGGTACTCCCCAGAAGTTCCTTCCAATAATTCTTCCTTCCGCCCCTGCGTTCATAACTATTCTGGTTGTGGTTGCCATTGCCTTGGCTGGATCTTTTTTCACTTTTGGTCCTCCTGATACAACTACAAAACTCCTAGGAACTGCGTCTACCACAAGCTTCATCCTTTTTGTGTGCTGTTCTTCCGTTAGTGCTTCCCCGTTTTTGGGTTCAAGTTCAATGTAGTTTTTTGCTTCGCTGATTTTCTTTGCTGTTTTTCTGAGAAAATTGAAGTAAGCCTCTCTTTTTTCCCCCTTAACAGGTTCGGGAAACTTGGTCTTGATGATTTCTGCACCCAAAGATTCTGCTACCACACAAGAATAGTGAACCCAAAAAAGGCTGTCTCCTCCTACCTCGTTAATCCCTGGCCCCCTAGGATATGTCCACACTACCGCAGGCAGTCCCGCCTTATGGGACTCTCTGATTAAACCTGCTATTCGTTCCATGTCATTTAGGGTCTTTTCAGAGCCCGGATAAAATGACATACCAACTGCTGTAGCTCCAAGTCTTAAGGCTTCTTTAACGCTCCCTATTGTTGAGTGAATAGAAGGGTTGTGGGGCAAGGTCATATGACCATCTACTTTGTAGATTAAGGGAATATCAAGTTTGAGCAGGTCTTGGTATTTGTCAACAATTCCGGGGTGCAATACAATTGCTGAAAAATTCCCTTTGTTGGCCAATTCGATGACGGTGCGTGGATCTGCTGATCCCCTGCCTGTAACAGCAATTTTTTCTTTGTCTTGTTTGTCCCACTTGAAAGTGTGAGTTGCTCCGTGCTCAATCAGCTGGTCAAAGGGCAAGCTTAAAAACGTTCCTTTGCCAGGTCCATTCCCATAAAGCATTCTGTAAAGCTTTTCAATTCGTCCTCTGCCCAAATGAACAAGTCTTTTGAGTCTTGGGCGAGATTCAAGGTCAACCTTAACTTCTTTCATATCCATCCAAACCATACATTTGAGTTGATAATAATTAATTGAGTTAGCAAATATTTGTCTTTAGGGGTCGTAGTTCGACTTGAGCTATTCACCCGCCAGAAAAAAATTCGGCTGAGGCACAATCATTGATTTGATGATTAGGCTTTGAATTTCTTGTATACCGTACAGAACTCTTGGTTCCCTTTGAAGAATTGTTGATGTGCCTCTCTGATTATCTCGAAAGCTTCCCGGTAATTCTTGGCTATAAATAGTAAGTCTAAGTCTTCAGGGCTTATCAACTTGCTTTCTAGGGGCCATTTTCTGATCCACCGCAGTAAGTCTACCCACATTTCTCCAAACAAGATTATGGGCACCCTCGTGATTTTCTTCACTTGCAAAAGCTGCCACGTGTAAAATAGCTCCAACAAAGTTCCCACGCCTCCGGGAGCAACCACAACGGCTTTGGAGAGTCGCATAAAACTCTCAAGACGATTCGAGAAGAGATTAAACTCTTTTTTCACGTCAAGGTGAGTAGCCTCAGACTCTTCCGTTGGAAGCCTGATTCTTAAGCCCACGGAATGAGCTTTGTCATCTGTTCTTCCAGCATGATGCCCCGCACTTGCCGCGTCCATCAAGCCTGGTCCGCCTCCAGTAACAAGATCAATCCCCGCTTCCGATATGAGCCTTGCCAGTGAATAAACCTCGTTGTAAACTGAATCGTCTTTCTCTATCCGTGCTGAACCAAAAATAGCAACGCGAAAGTGTTTTTCCCCAAATTCCCGGTCTAAACTTTCAGCCATAGCCTAATCCAGCCCCTTTGCCGATAGTAACCTAACTCTTCCACATTCTGAACACTTAACCAAACTTACTCCCATCCGGAAAATTTACCTATCCGTTAATACTAATGAAACTTCGGCTAATTTGCATTTTCTATTCAGGGTCCGCCGTAATTGGTATACCACCTCAAGTTTCTAAAGAATTTAGTTACCTTCTCATAGTGTAACTCCGGAGGAACCATTTTGTCCTAGAAAGCAAGGCAAGTCTTTAAGATTTTGCAACGCTAATTATCTGTGGAGGTGGATTAATGCCTGAGGAGTTCAAGTGCAAGATGTGCGGTGCCACATTTGGAAGCAAAGAAGAATTGCAAAAACACGCCAACCAAACCCACAAGATGTAACTAGCAGCCTACCCAAGAGTACAAAAACAAAAGACTTTCAAGCACTTTCAATTAAAACTGTTCTTTTCAAGGTTTGATTTTTATATTTAGTAGGATCTAAGTCTTAGCTACACTCAGAATTGTGAAGAGTCACAACCCTATGTCTTCCAAATTAAAGATTTTCACAGACGGAGGTTCCCGAGGCAACCCTGGACCTGCTGCAGTAGCATTCATAATTTTGTCCGAAGATGGCAAAGTTTTGAAAAGTCACTCACGAAATTTAGGGATACGGACAAACAATCAAGCTGAATATGCGGCACTAATAACTGCCTTGACCTACGCAAAAAGAATCGGTGCCGAAGAAGCGATCTGCTATTCAGATAGTCAGTTGATTGTTAAGCAACTAACCGGGGAATATCGAGTTAAAAACAAGGCTTTGAAGGTGCTTTGGCGTCAAGTTCACAATTTGAAAGCATCATTCAAAAATGTAGATTTTATTTACGCACCAAGAACCAGCCAATACATTGAACTTGTTGATAAATTAGTCAACAAATCGCTCGACTCTTCCGGTTGACTCGCTAAGAGATTGGATTTTCTTCTCTTTGGTTTTTTTTGGTTAAGAGTAAACTGCTACCTCATCTACCATGGACCAGCATACATCCCTAGGACACATGCTATCCTGAATTCAAATCCCAGCGACCCAACCA
>DAOVIH010000044.1 GCA_030673805.1 Candidatus Bathyarchaeota archaeon
ATATAGTGTTTAAATTTGATCGTAAATGGGTTTAAAGTTTACCATTTAAACAATGAGAATCGATGAATAGGAATTGAGTGCTTCCAATCGACTTCAGTTTCCACTCACATACAATCATAGAGTTCTTTTGGGTACACAACTTTTCCACCGCTGCAATCCTCCAATCCTTTATTCACCAACGCCTTGGCAAAAAAGGCGTTCTCAGGGACGGCAAAAGGAGCAGAAATCCCATATTCTTTAGCGATCTTAAACCCAAACCTAGGATAATACGTTGAGTGCCCAATAACTATCACAGAGCTGTATCCAAGTCTTTTAGCGGCTTCCATTCCTTCTTCTACCAGTTTACTTCCAATTCCTCTACGTTGATAATCTGGGTGGACGGCTATTGGCGCCAAAGAAAGAGAAGAGCAAAATGCTTTTTCAGTATTAATCGTAATTGGGTAGAACAATACATGACCAACGATCTTGCCCTTAACCAGAGCAACAAGGGATAGTTGAGAAACAAAACAAGAGGTTTCTCTTAACTTCTCCACCAGTATGCCTTCATTAGTTTGTTTAAACGCCAAATTAATAACATTTGTAATCAGTTCGTAGTCTGCATCTGTTTCAGGTCGTATTATGATCTTCATAGGATTTTAAGGTATAAAAACTCGTATAAAATATCATCTACGACCAGCAATGCTAAGAAAATAAAGAGTGCTGGCAAATCAGAGAGAAGTTTCTTAAAATATTAAAGGGGTCAACGACGCTTTACCAAAAGAGTCTCTCTTACTACTCCACAATTTGGACAACAATGCTCTTCGCTTTCTTCGCAAAGAATCATTCTAACGAATCTCCTTTCTTTCCTTAGACAATCAAGACAGTAGGGTTCTTGATTGTGAAGCCTAAGAACCTCCAACGGAGCTTTGGTCATCCCAAGGTCGTCCAAGAGCTCAACAAGGTCCAAATTAGGTTCAACAAGCAATTCCTCAAGCAATCTATTGAACCGGTTATTGGACTCTTCCCCAGGACTGATTACATGTTTTTTCTTGAAAATAACACTTCTCCAAGCTCTCTTCCAATCACTTTTGGTCATCATAAAATCAAGCCAAGGAAGATCCCAACCATATCTTGGAGGCTGTGTTCTCACCATTCTAAACATTTTGCGGTTGCTGAAGTTATAACTAACAATCATTCCTTGTTCTTTGAGAAAGTTAAGAGCTAAAGCAAGTGTATTTCTATCAAGGCGCGTTTTGCTAATCAATTGCTCAAAACTATTAGGGTTTTTTACCAAAACATAATAAATCTGTCTTATAGCTTCAGGAAATGGTTTTTCAAGTCTGGACATAACAACTGAATCAAAATACTAAAGTTGTTAATAATCTTGGCTGTAAAATGGAGAATGAAGTCGACCGATGGGGACTTGAACCCCAGACCTCCTGAGTGCAAGCAATTTTCTGAGCAAATGTGGACTGATTTTAGAATTTGGCTACATAATACTCATGAAGCTGGTGGAGCCAAAGAACTTTTCACCTATGCTAAAAGGTATTGCATCGTTTTGCAGAAGCCTAGTGAGGCATCAAAGCTTCTGTTACTTAGTAAACATATGAGAAGAAACGTTATGAGTTCGCTTAGTAATCTATCAAAGTTTCTTGGTGTGTATGATCAGTGGAAGCAGACCATCAAGAGGTTTGGTTTGAAATGGGAAAACACAAACAATCTAGAGACTTTTCTGAGCATTCTGAATACTGACCTTAATGAGGTTGAAGATTGGATTAAACAACTAATTCCAAAGATGCCAAGAAACTATGCTTCAGTGTTAGTCTTTGATGCTCTTACTGGTTTGAGACCAACAGAAGCAACACATTCTTGCAGTCTAATCACCAAACTATCTGAACAGAATAAGCTTGACAAGTATTTGGATACAAAGTTGATGATGCTACAGCATTTCAGATTTCCCAAGTTGTTTCTTAGAAAATCAAAGAATGCCTACATATCATTTGTAACCCCACAACTAATAGAGCTGATAACTAAAACAAAGCCTACAATGAAGTATAGTGCAGTAGACACCATGATAGGTAGACTGGGTTTTAAGATAAGAACTAGGCAATTAAGGAAACTTTATGCAACAACACTAAGGAAGTATTTGCCACAGGAAATGGTGGATTTGCTACAAGGAAGAATTAGCCAGTCCATCTTTATGAGATTCTACTACAGACCACTACTAGAAGACACTAGAAACAAAGTAATCAAAGCCATTGAACCACTACAAAACCAACTGCTAGAACTGGTGAATAGAAACTAAGTTCTAAATAGAATAAATAGAAAAGAAAGATGGGAAAAAATCTATTTCAGCGTTGCAGGTAGATCCACATTTTCCATTGAAGAAGGAAGGAGTGCTTTTGGAAAGGATGGAATGATTAAGGCAATTGTTTTTGGTCGAATTTCAGATTTTTCGAGGATAAATAACCTTCTTTTAATAGAACCTATTGCAATTCACCGTTCAGTCTCATAGATGTAGCGAATTGAATTTGGTGAAGGAAAAGAGGCAAAAAACATCAGAATAAAAAAGAAGAAACAGCTTCATAAAGTCTATAAAATGTTATCATCGCATTTCTGGCATCCACTATTGTTATGATGTGGCCATATCACTTTCATATTTAAAAAAAGCTAATTTGCAGTTGAAAACATAAGACGTTAAAAGTGAGCTTTAGTGGTTGACACGTGTCTTAGACCGGATTGGAGACTACACATTAGGAGTCTTGAGACTTTAACAACAGAGCTTCATGATGCATCCGTTTTTTCAGAAGGTGATCTAACTGATAGATTGGACAGAATTTTCGGCAAAAGCTATGAAAAAGCGGGTGTAGATGTAAGAATAATCGTTTTGATCGAATTCTGTTTCTTTAAGGCGGAAGGGCCGTATTCTCCTAAGTTCGAATACTTCTCAAAAGTGGTCTCGAGAATTTTGTCACTTTCGCCTGGTATGCTTAGGATGCTTAACAGAACCGCTGATGCAGCAATTGCAAACATGGTTTTAAATGCAAGAGGGAAACTGAAATTCAAAATTTCTGATTACTACGAACTTAAACGTGTTCTAGAAGTCTGGGCGAAAATGGGCTTATTGCCTAGATCAGTAGGTTCTGTGTTTCGGGCTGTCACGTACAAGTGGGACGTCAAAAAAAGATTAAAAGAGAAAGACGTAATTTTGCTAGCTCGTTTAAGACAAGTTTTTCCATTCTATGAACAGAGGTTTGTTCCAGAAGGAATGGATCTTAGTCGAGCAATTTTTAAGCATCAAAAACTCAGATTTGACGGCATCATCAAAGACTATCAAAAGCAAAAGCTTTCACTTGGCGAAATGATTCAAAAAGAGAACTTGAGGACTATGCCAGCGGGCATAAACAGAAACAACTTTCTGTCATATCTAGTTAAAAAACGTCATAAGTACAAATGTCAGATTTGCTATCTGCAGAAGAGGCGTCAATCATCTCAACTCATAGAAGCTCATCACATAGTAGCCATTGAGCAAGGCGGAGCTGACCATTCAAGCAATATGATTGTTCTATGCAAAAAACACCATGATGCAGCTCATGCAAGATCGCTACAAATTGACCGCTTAAAGAAGCTAAGAATCACATACAAGGGAAAACAACACAACATAAACTACAATTAGCAGAAAAGAATCCCACTTTTTGGGCTTCAAAAGCATCAAGCAAATGTGGGCCCATCACTTTACACCTTAGACAAAACTCGGGCAGAATAATTATCCCAACCACAAAAATCCATTTTTCCAGCTTTATTTTCAAAAAACAACAGAGAAAAAAAGTGGACCGATGGGGACTTGAACCCCAGACCTCCTGAGTGCAAGTCAGGCATTCATACCAACTGAACTACCGGCCCATTAAGCGTTTTTCAGAAGGCTTTAAGCGCTACAGTTTATTTAGGTTTTGCCAGCAAAAAAAACATAGACTCAAAAAAACTAAAAGGGAAAATAAGGATTAAAAAAGGAATTAAGAGTTAAGCTTAGTACCTTCTATTTTGGCTTTTTTTCTTTGAAAAGCATTCTCGGCAGTACACTGGCCTACTTGGATCAGGCTTGAATGGAACTTCACATTCTTGGTTACATTCTGCGCAAACTGCCTTGTGCATCTCTCGTTCGTTCATTGGACACTTTCAACTCCTTTTGCTTTATGTACAAAAATCGCTTTTTGCACGAACCCCTAACCAATAGATGAGAACATATAAAATTTGTCATTGAGACCAACAGAGTTCTCCAACAACAAAAGGCCCATTTATGCATGTTCATAACTAGAGTAAGTTGAGTGTTGAACACTTGATTTCAGAACCGAAGGATTCAGAACGGAAAGTGGCGGAAAAAATCTCGATGTGGGGAGATGCGGGTTTGTGTGTTTAGGAGGATTTACAGGGTTAAGGGAAGAATATTTTGGTTTTGAAATCTCACTGGAAAACTATAATCAGTAAGATTAAAGGTTATCGTTTCAAGAACTGATTAATTTATTTCAAACAAAATAGGAAAAGGTATGGTGAGTTGAGTGTGTTTCAACGCTTTCTTAGGTCTTTGTTAGTGTTATCTCCATAGTTGAAACCATTCGTGATCTCGTTTCGCCTTCTCTTGGTGGCATCTCCGCTGTTCCGATGGCTATTTTGGTTACTTTCAATTCTTTTATGAAGCGGTTTCTGGTTATTTCAGCACAGTCAACAGCTGTGGTTATTGCTTGACCTCGGGCTTTTAGTGTTATCTCAGTGTTTGTTCCGGAGAATGCGGTTATAATTGCTAGCACATAGCTCATTGGGGGTTTGTTTCCAACGAAGATCACATCTGACGGTTTACTTTTGGGTTTTTCTGCCATTAATTTTCACTCCTTTTTTTATTATTGATTGTGTCGCGTATAACGTTCTGTAATGTGTCTGATCAGACACTGAACGTTGACCCTCTGTATGGATAAACTTGCTTATAAATTAACGTGGAAAGGTGGTTTCTAAGAACTGCAAATAACCGTAAGAATTCTGAGGTTGTATTTATTCCTAATAATAAATTAAAAGGGACTTTGGTTGAGATTGTATAGGGAGAACAGATTTAAAGGCGAAACTTAAATCTCGGATTTAGCACTTTCCTATGCTGAAACTAGCTAAGCTGGTTAGCTTTTTTCTAGAAGTATGCATATTGAAAGATCATGGAGAAAGAAAACTTGGTTAAGAGCTTATCAGAAAAAATTATTTCCAATCACCTAGTTGAGGGAAGAGATAAGCCTTGGGAGCAAATTGGCCTCAGAATAGATCATACGTTGACTCAGGATGCTACCGGAACCATTGCGTACTTGGAATTCGAAGCTATGGGTGTGGCAAGGGTCAAGACAGAGCTGAGTCTAAGCTTTGTTGATCACAACATACTGCAGAATGACTTCAGAAACCCTGATGACCATAAGTACCTGCAAGGGGTAGCAGCCAAGTATGGAATAGTCTTCTCAAGGCCTGGGAACGGTATTTGCCATCAGGTTTATCTGGAACGCTTCGCCCGACCTGGCTACACATTGCTTGGAAGCGATAGCCACACTCCCACAGCAGGAGGCACTGGTATGCTCGCAATCGGGGCTGGAGGACTTGACGTTGCTGCAGCTATGGCTGGAGAGCCTTTCTACTTGGAGAGGCAAAATGTGATGGGGATAAAACTTACTAGAACCCTACCCCCTTTTAGCTCTGCAAAAGATGTGATTCTCGGGGTCATAGGAAGATTAGGTGTTAAAGGAGGAGTAAACAAGGTTTTGGAGTACCATGGTCCTGGAGTTAAAGCTCTGAGTGTTCCTGAGAGAGGGACGATAGCCAACATGGGAACGGAAACTGGCGCAACCACTTCGGTTTTCCCATCAGACAACGTAACTCGCTCATTCCTTAAGGCCCAGGAAAGGGAGCAACACTGGATTGACCTCAAAGCGGATGAGGGGTTCAGTTATGAAGAAAACCTTGAAGTAAATCTCGGGGAAGTTGAACCCTTAATAGCCCTCCCCCACAGTCCAGACAAAGTGAGAAAGGTATCAGAGGTTGAAGGGACAGCGTTAGATCAGGTCTGCATAGGTAGCTGCACGAACTCTTCACTGCGTGATCTAAGAATCGCCGCGGAACTTTTGAAAGGCAAAAGAATCAACGACGGAGTAAGCTTAACCATCTCTCCTGGTTCAAGACAAGTACTTGAAAACTTGATAGACAGCGGCGACCTCCTGCATCTCGTAAAGGCTGGGGCTAGAATTATAGAGAGTGCGTGTGGTCCTTGCATCGGGACAGGGCAGGCTCCGTCTACCGATGGAGTGTCCCTTAGAACCTTCAATCGAAACTTCGAGGGAAGATCTGGAACACAGAGTGCCAAAGTTTATCTGGGAAGCATTGAGACCGCTGTTGCCTCAGCCATACAAGGGGAAATAACTGATCCCAGAAAGCTTGGGAAATACCCCAAGATAGTTTTGCCAGAAAAAGTAAATGTGAACGATAATATGTTCATCTTCCCAAGCAAAACCCCCAGCTCTACAAGAATAGTCAAAGGTCCCAATATCAAACCTTTGCCTAGCTTTCCGTCGATGCCGAAAACTTTGAGGGGGGAAGTCTTGTTGAAGGTAGGAGACAACGTTTCAACTGATGATATATTGCCTGGAGGCTCAACAATCTTGCCTCTAAGAAGTAATATTCCGGAGATAAGCAAGTTCACCTTCAATTACCTAGATCCAGAATTTGCACAGAGATCTCTGGACAAGGGAGGCGGGTTCATCGTCGGCGGTGAAAACTACGGTCAGGGATCATCCAGAGAACATGCAGCACTCGCCCCGAAATTTCTAGGGGTTAAAGCCATAATCGCTAAGTCCTTCGCCAGGATTCACTTTGCAAACCTGATAAACTTTGGAATTGCACCCTTGATCTTCACAAAAAAAGAAGACTACTCAAATCTTTCCCATGGAGATGCCTTGGAGATGGAGATGAAGGACCTAGACACCAACATTTGTCTTAGAGATAGCACAAAAGAAGTTCAAATACCTGTTAAGTTAAGGCTCAACGATCGACAGAAAGAAGTGTTAAATGCAGGAGGAAAACTGAACTTTATAAGAGCGAAGCAGAGGAGAAGATGAAGTATGGAAGAAAAGAAGCTAGTTGTCCCTAAGAACGGTGAAAAAATAAGGATTAACAAAGGGGTACCAGTGGTTCCCTCTTTTCCAATTATTCCATTCATCAGAGGCGATGGCATAGGCATCGACATAACTCCAGTAATGCGGCGAGTAATAGACAAGGCAGTTGTTGAAGCGTATGAGGAAGAGAGAAGATTGGGGTGGATGAGGGTTTTTGCTGGAAACGACGCCTTAGAAGCCCAAGGAATGGGGCCCAAAGAAATCGAGGCTTTTTCTATACCAGAACTGCAGAAGTGCTATCTACCACGAGAAACTGTTGGCGCAATAAGAAAATACTTAGTTGCAATTAAAGGTCCATTAACCACCCCTGTTGGAGGTGGAATAAGAAGCCTAAATGTCGCATTGAGACAAGAGCTTGACCTATACGCTTGTGTTCGCCCTGTAAGATGGTACATAGGAGTTCCAGCTCCATTGAAGAATCCCGAAAAGTTAGACATAATCATCTTCAGAGAGAACACAGAGGATGTTTATGCAGGTATAGAATGGGCAGCTGGCACAAACGAAGCAAAGAAAATTATCAAGTTCATAAACGAGGAGATGGGAAAGCCAATCCGTGAGGACAGCGCCATCGGGGTTAAACCTGTAAGCGCCATGGCCTCAAAAAGGCTTGTAAGAGCTGCCATCAACTATGCCCTAAGAAACAAGAGGACAAGTGTAACATTGGTTCATAAAGGAAACATAATGAAGTTCACTGAAGGAGCTTTCAGAAACTGGGGCTACGAAGTAGCTGCAGAAGAATTTAGAAGAGAAACCGTCACTGAGAGGGAATACGGACCGATCTACATCAAAAATGAACAGCCTAAAAAAACCTATGAAGAGATAGTTGAAGAACTCACGAAAAACGGATGGTACAATTTCTCCCCTAGCGAAGTGAAGAAGGTTCTAGATTCGCTCTACGAGACCCACGGAGGGGAAAAGGTTCAAGAGAAACTTGTAGTGAAGGATCGTATCGCCGATCAAATGTTTCAGCAACTCCTGCTTAGGCCGGATGAATACGACGTGATTGCAACCCTCAATCTAAATGGAGATTACCTTAGCGATGCTTGCAGTGCAGAAGTCGGAGGATTGGGCATTGCCCCAGGGGCAAACATAAACTATGAATCGGGTGTTGCCGTGTTCGAAGCCACTCATGGAACAGCCCCTAAGTATGCGGGATTGGACAAGGCAAACCCGAGTTCACTGATACTCTCAGCAGTCATGATGCTCCGTTACTTGGGATGGAACAAAGCTGCAAATCTAGTTGAACAAGCGTTGGAGAAGACTATAAAGGAAAAACAGGTAACATACGATCTTGAAAGGCAGATGGAAAACGCTACAAAACTTTCCACATCCGAATTCGGTGATGCAATAATGCAGAAAATCCAAAGTATCGCCTAAAAGTTGAAAAAGGATAGATGGTGCGGGGGGTGGGACCCCCACCCTAATTTAACAGTAAAATATGTTTTTTTTGGAAGCAAATGGTCGAGGTGAGGTAGCCTCATACTCATGGCGATATCTCCAGCAAACCCTCTCCTTTTTTAGGTTTAGAAGGGTTTGCTGAGGCCCCCTGACCCGGGAATCCATTTTTAGGTCAAAAAAATGAAACCTCCAAAGCA
>DAOVIH010000052.1 GCA_030673805.1 Candidatus Bathyarchaeota archaeon
TACATCTACCAAAGAAACTCTGCAAAGATAGTTCTTCGACGCCTTCGCCATCACGGTCTATGTGGTTCTTTGAATCCACATGAGTTCCACTATGACTTCCTAAACAGATCAGGGATTCGTTCACTTTATCCTTAGGGATAGACGAATATTGTTTGATCGTGGGACTTGGGTTACCCGGGTAAGTGATCATACTCTCTTTGATTGGAAGCGAAACATCATAAAACTTCATTCATATTCCCCTCACAACAGCTTCACCGATAATTGAAACAGAATCAACTTATTTATCCGTTGCAGATTACTAATGGGGGTTCTATTGCCTAGAGAACTGTGCGTTGGAAATGGAAATCTTTTAGTGAATTTTGACAGCGACTACAACATGCGGGATATCTATTTTCCGATGGTGGGGATGGAGAACCATCTTAGCGGGCATTATGCCCGATTTGGAGTATGGGTCGACGGAAAATTCTCTTGGATAAACGACTCTTGGAAGAAAAGACTTACCTACAGAGAAGACTCAATTGTAACTGATGTCTCACTGGAGAAACCTGAACTTCAAATCGAAATGTTAGTTGAAGATGGGGTTCATCATTTCTACAACATTTTCCTGCGCAAAATCATCGTGAAAAACACTTCTGAAAGGCTAAGAGAAATTCGGCTGTTCTTTTCACATGATCTGCATTTGTATGAGACTGATAAAGGAATCACAGCATACTACGCGCCAGATCTAGACGCGATAATACACTTCAAAAAAGACAGATACTTCCTGATTAGTGGCTCTTCTGAGAAAGAAAGCCTTTTTCAATATGCGGTGGGCGTAACCGAGTTTGGTGGTCTGGATGGAACATGGAAAGACGCTGAAGACGGGCAACTCAGTGGGAATCCTGTTGCTCACGGATCAGTTGACTCTGTAATCAGTTTAAAAGCTCTGATTCCAGGCAAAACTGAACGCGTATTCTACTACTGGTTTGCAGCGGGCAAAAGCCTAGAAACAGTCTCAAAGCTTCACAGGACGATAAAGGAAAACAGCTTTCAAAACCTGCTTCAAGAAACCGATCAATACCATAAAACTTGGGTGAACAAGAGTGAGATAAACTTTGGTGATCTCCCCTCTGAAATTGTTAAGATGTTCAAGAGGAGCCTTCTGATTCTAAGAACTCAAATTGACAACGGAGGTGGCATTATAGCCTCCGGGGACTCAGACATCCTGCGTTTCAACAAAGACACTTATAGCTACGTATGGCCTAGGGATGGTGCCTTTGTCGTAATGGGCCTTGACGCCGCCGGATACCATCATATCACTCAAAGATTCTTCAAGTTCTGCGAAAAAATCATGACAAACAAAGGATTTTTGTTCCAAAAATACAATTCAGACGGTTCTTGGGGGAGCACATGGCACCCCTGGGTAAATTCAAAAAAAGAGTTTCAACTGCCCATTCAGGAAGACGAAACCGCCCTCGTAGTCTATTCCTTGTGGAATCATTACCAACAAGCTAAGGACATAGAATTCATTGCACCTTTACACGAAACCCTTGTTTGCAAGGCAGCTGACTTCATGGCAAAATACCGTGATGAGGCAACCAAACTTCCTCTTCCCAGTTATGACTTATGGGAAGAACAGAGGGGAATCTCAACCTTCACCTCATCAGCTGTCTACGCTGGGTTAAAGGCTGCCGCAAAGTTTGCCAAACTTTTTGGTGACCAAAGATCCAAAAAATATGAAACCGCTGCTGAAGAAATCAAGGAGGCCATAATTCATTATCTCTACGATGAAACAACTGGCAGATTTCTAAAAAAGTTAAGGCCTAATGGCAAAGGGGGATTCAGCAAAGACAAGACTGTTGACAGTAGCGTTTACGGAATCTTCGAGTTCGGAGTCTTGCCCCCAGATGATCCGAAGGTCGAAAAAACAATGCAATCCATACAATCACATCTGAAAATCAGAACAAAAGTTGGAGGGATCGCCCGTTACCAGAACGACTACTACCACCAGGTCAGCAAAGACATTAAAAACATACCTGGAAACCCTTGGATCATCTGCACCTTATGGCTGGCTGAGTGGCATATTAGCAAAGGAGAATTGGACAAGGGACTAGAACTCATGAAATGGGTTGTTAACCACGCTTCAGAATCCGGGATCCTCGCAGAACAGATTCACCCTCACAACCACAAACCCTTATCCGTCTCTCCCTTAACTTGGAGTCATTCAACCTTTGTGCTAACTGTTATCGAGTACCTAAACAAGCTGAACGAACTCAAACTATGCAAGAAGTGCGGTTTACCCCTCTATTCTAGAAATCGAAAAAGACTTTGGTAAGCAGGAAACAGGAGAGCCCATTGAGAGCCATAGTAACGAACCCTGCGAAAAAGAACTCAGTTAAACTAGTTAATCTTCCAAAACCAGTTCCCAAACGTAAAGAGGCTCTCCTGCGAACAACATGTGTTGGCATAGACGGCACAGACAGAGAGATAAATGAGGGCTTATACGGAACTCTGCCAGAAGATTCAGACCATATAGTCTTAGGACACGAGGCACTGGCAACCATCGAAAAAATTGAAGAGACGACAAGCGGATTCTCAGCTGGAGATCTAGTAGTTCCAACCGTGAGGCGGCCCTGCCAGGAGAACTGCCTGAACTGCAGAACTGGGGAAGTTGACATGTGCCTAACCGGAAACTACTTTGAACACGGAATCTACAAACTGGACGGGTTCGCCTCAGATTATGCCGTTTCTGATCCACGATTTCTAATTAAAGTTCCCGAAGAGCTAAAGGACATCGCAGTTCTGTTGGAGCCAATGAGTGTTGCAGAAAAAGCCGTTACCCACTGTTTCAAGATACAACAAAGAACACGTTGGAAGCCAAAGAAAGCTCTGGTAAACGGGGCTGGTCCTGTGGGCTTGTTGACAACTTTGATTCTACGCTTAAGGGGATTAGAAGTTTATGCCGCAGCTACAAGAACTAAGGACAGCCAAAAGTCAAAGATTGTCAATTGTGTAGGCGGAACGTATGTCAACGTAGTAGAAACGCCAATAACAGAATTGAAAGAAAAGTTCGACATAATCATTGAAGCCACAGGAAATGTTTCTGCTGCCCTTGGAACCTTGGATGCTTTAGGGGCAAATGGAATTCTCTGTTTTCTTGGCATTTACCGGGAAAAGCTGGCTTGTGAAGAATTCGGCAAAGTTCTTACTTCAATGGTCCTTAAAAACCAAGTCATTTTCGGATCAGTAAGCTCAAACAAAACCCATTTTGAAACAGGCGTAGAAGACATGTTGAAGATCAAGCGCAGATTCAAAAGCGTCTTGAATCAACTGATCACAAACAAGATTCAAGTTCACAAATTCAGGGAAGCGTTTCAACCAACACATGAAGAGATTAAGACCGTGATATGTTTCGATTAAACCTCCTTTTTGAAAGGGACCATCCCGAACCAACAAACTTTTTTCCCTATCTGATAATTAATACTTAACCCTTTGCTAATGCATAGGTTCAGAGAATCTACGGCATAAGAACTGGAAAGGACTGTTGGACATGCCAAAACTTGGTTTGCATCTGTCAATCACAGGATCTATTGACATGGCATTCAACAGAGCGATCGAAAAGGGCTGTACCACTTTTCAGATCTTCTCACGAAATCCACGTGGATGGCAATCAAAAAAACTTGTACCTGAAGAGATCAAACTCTTCAGAGAAAAATTAGACAAAACCAAGATTGTTCCAATCTTTATTCACACACCCTATTTGCTGAACCTTGCTTCCCCAAGAAAACGTGTCTATCAAAAGTCGGTTCAAGCCCTGAAGGATGAACTGTTAAGAGCAACTCTTCTGGGTATCCCATACGTTGTCACCCATCTAGGTAGTCACCTTGGATTTGGAAAAAGAAACGGACAGAAACTGGTGACAGACGCTTTGAATTCTTCTCTATCCAAAGTTCAAGGCCGCGTTTCTATCCTACTTGAAAACACCGCTGGAACAAAGAACAGTGTTGGATCCTACTTTGAAGACATAGCACACATAATCTCAGGAATTGAAGCTGAGGAACGTATAGGGATTTGTTTTGATACTTGTCACGCCTTTGCCGCAGGCTATGACTTGTCAACTTCTGTATCTATTGAAGCTGTTCTTTCGAGATTCCGCGAGAAGATCGGGCTCCTAAAGCTTCGTTTGGTCCACCTGAACGATTCTAAAGCTGGCCTCAACTCCCGACTGGATAGACATGAGCATATTGGTCTTGGGGCTATCGGGTTGGTCGGGATCAAAACTATCCTAAGGAGCGAGTTTGGGAAGCACCCACTGATACTTGAGACTCCAAATGATTCGCTTAGAGATGATGTTGATAATCTGGAAACAGTTCGGAAGCTACTGCAAGAAGTTAGCAAACAGGAAACTTCATAAAATCTAAACATCTACTATCAAGTGTTTACGATAGGTGGAGTTTTGATGAAAGAATACGATTTGATTTGCATCGGCACAGGGTCTGGAATGAGTATTGTCCAAGCCATGATAAACGAGAATCCGAAGTTGCGCGTTGCAGTAATCGACAAAGATGAACCCGGCGGAATCTGCTTAACAAAAGGGTGTATACCCTCAAAAATACTGCTTTATCCTGCCGAGTTGGTGAGAACAATCCAAAAAGCCCCAGAGTTCGGAATAAAGGTAGACCTCAAGAGCGTCAATTTTAAGACAGTTATGGACAGAATGAGAAATCTCATCAACAAAGACATCAACATGATTCGCCAGGGACTCTCCCACTCTCCAAACATAGACTATTTTCATGCTTCGGCAGAATTTGTTAGTCCCTACGTCTTGAAAGTGGATGAAAAAAAAATCAAGGCAAAAATGATTATCTTATGCACTGGATCAAAACCCGCCATACCACCTATCAAAGGGATAAACAACGTCAGTTTTCAAACCAGCGATAGTGTTCTTGAAATGGACCAGTTGCCTCCTAGTATTGGCATAGTTGGAGGGGGATACATAGCTGCAGAGTTTGGCCATTTCTTCTCGGCAATGGGTTCAAAAGTCACAGTAATTGGCAGAAACCCTCGTTTTCTCCCTCAAGAGGAACCTGAAGTCTCAGCCTTAGCCAAAAGAAAGCTGAAAGAACATTTAACCCTCCTAACAAATCATGAAGTGTTGGAGCTGAGTAACGCTTCTTCAGGCAAAAAGCGGATCATCGCTCGCAACCGAACAACCGGAGACAGAATTGAAGTGGATGCAGACGAAATAGTAATAGCAGTTGGCAGAAGTCCAAATACTGACATTCTCAACCCTGAAAAAGGCGGGATCGCCACCGATGAACGCGGATGGATAAAAGTTGATGAACATCTAGAAACCTCAAAACCAAATGTTTGGGCTTTAGGAGACGCCAACGGAAAGTACCAGTTCAAACATGTAGCTAACTACGAGGCGATGGTCGTGTATTACAACGCTGTTTTAAAAACCCCCCTGAAGGTCAACTATTTTCCGGTGCCACATGCCGTGTTCACTTACCCCGAAGTAGCAAGCGTAGGCTTAAAAGAGAGCGAAGCCACAGCCAAATATGGTGAAGACAACATCTTCATTGGTTTTCAAAAGTACGAAGACACCGCAAAGGGTGAAGCCATGGGGGTAAAGGAGTATTTCGTGAAAGTTATCCTCGAAAAAGAATCAAACAAGATCTTAGGAGCTCACATCATAGGTCCTTACGCTTCTGTACTCATTCAAGAGATAATCAATTTGATGTATACTCCAGAAAAAAGCGCAGAGCCCATGATTGAAAGCATGCACATACATCCAGCGCTCAATGAGGTCGTGCAGAGGGCTTTCACATCCCTAATGACAACCGAACAATACCATCACTTTCTGAAGCACAACTACGAGTTTGACATTGGTTAAGCCTCACTTTCAGGCAATTCTCTTAGTTCGTAGCATCAGAAAAACAATGGGATCGAGCTTTTGGTGTATCTGAACTCCTAAAGGCAGAATCTCTCCGCTTTTTAGGTGTTTTCTTCGATCGGCATTATTAAGTAATAGAATCCCCATCTCTATTTTCGTTCAAACTAGTGATGTTGGGGGGAATTAAACTCGGCAAAGTCTTGGTCACCTCAGCGTGGCCTTACATCAATGTAACACCTCACCTAGGCAACCTAGTCGGTTCAGTTTTGTCCGCAGATGTAATCGCTCGATACTACCGGCTAAAAGGCGAAGATGTTCTGTTTGTTAGTGGCTCAGACGAACACGGAACGCCAATAGAAGTTGAGGCAATAAAGCAAGGAATCGCTCCCCAAGAACTTACCAACAGAAATCACAAAAAAGTTGTTGACTTGTTTGGGAAGTGGAACATTTCTTTTGACAATTACACTAGGACCGAAAACTCTGTCCACAAAGAGTTTGTGCAACAACACTTGATGAGAATCTATAGGAACGGACACATTTTCTCCAAGGAAACACAGATGCTCTACTGTGAACAAGATCAACGTTATTTGCCGGACAGATTTGTGGAAGGGCAGTGCCCTCACTGCGGATATGAAAGAGCCCGCGGAGATCAATGCGAACTGTGTGGACGTCTACTTGAAACAACTTTTCTAATCGAACCACACTGCACAATCTGCAAGAACACCCCAACTGTGAGAACAACAAAACACTGGTATATCGACCTGAAAAAATTCTCAACCGAGCTTTCCGAATTCATCATGAACAACAAACAACTCCCAATCAACGCCAAAAACTTCAGCCTTAAGTGGGTGGAAGAAGGTTTAAAGCCTAGGGCCGTGACCCGCGATGTCGAATGGGGCATACCTGCACCTTTTCCAGGAGCCGAAGGCAAGACCATCTACGTTTGGGTTGAAGCTGTACTGGGTTACGTTTCCGCAACAATCGAATACTGCAAACTAAAAGGGACTCCGGAGAAGTGGAAAGAATTCTGGTTTAACAAATACGCTAAAACACTGTATTTTGTAGGGAAAGACAACATACCCTTCCACACAATAATTCTTCCAGCCCTTTTGCTTGCTTCAGGCCAAAAGTACAACCTGCCTTGGAATGTCTCGGTAACAGAATTCCTCCAATTTAAAGGAGAGAAAGCGTCAAAAAGCCAAAGGATCGGAATATGGATAGACGAAGCCCTTGAATTATTCCCCACTGACTACTGGCGGTTCTTCTTAATCGCCACCAGACCTGAAACCAAAGACACCAACTTCTCTTGGGACCTCTTCCTCGAAAAGATTAACTCAGATTTGAATGACACCTTTGGGAACTTTATTCATCGCACCTTAACTTTCATAAACTCTAGATTCCACAGCGAAATTCCTGCACCTGAAAAACTTGATGCTGAGGATGAGAAATTCCTTCAAATTTTGAAGGAAAAAGTTGAGATTATGGATAGAGAACTTCAGACTTTTAAGTTACAGTCAGCCGCAAACAGTATGATTGGGATAAGCCGCTTGGGGAATCAGTATTTAAATGAAAAAGA
>DAOVIH010000085.1 GCA_030673805.1 Candidatus Bathyarchaeota archaeon
GTAGATCCTTGCTACGAAGGGAACGAATTAGAAGCCACAAAGGATTTGATGCGAAAAGCTGTGGAAGAACAAAAAAGGAGAATGAGAGGATGAATAAATCGGAAAATTCCACATGGAAAAACCGTAGAGTTCCACGTGGAAAACATCACAATAAGTCGGAAACCAAGACTACTGTTAGTCTCTATCTTAATCGAAAGTTGGTTGAAAAGGCAAGGAATCACCGTTTAAACCTTTCAAGAGTCACAGAACAAGCCCTATCCTCAATTCTGGACTATTTGGAACACCAAAACTCTAAACCATCAAGTTTTCTTGGCCCAGCTTCTTTCGGTAAAGAAGGTGGTGGTGGGCCGGACCGGATTCGAACCAGTGACCTTCTGCACGTCAAGCAGATGTCCTAACCGAGCTAGACTACCGGCCCTCTTTTCTCCATTAAAAGAACCTAAATTTAAGGGTTTTACTATTTCGGATTGCAGCCCTATATTTTCCACAGGTCTGTCCAAGGGTTTCTTCTTTCTTTGGTTGGCGAATGGTTTCAAACCATGTTTATTGTTTAGCCCGAGTTAAGATATATGTCAAAACTCGAAATCTAATTCTTAAATTCGGAAATCACACATACAATTATGCTGAATAGCCAGAGGGGGAGGCAAAAATATTCAGACTAAGAGGATTTCCCAGTTCAGCTCTTGTCCTGATGGGATCGTTAGATTGGTTAACCACGACAATAGGAATACTATATTTTGGAGCAGTTGAATCCAACCCTATGATGGCGGCTATTGCCAATACTAACATTCCGGTTTTTACTGTCGTAAAACTTTCAGCAACAATGGCGGCAGGGTTAATGTTTTACCAAGCGGAAAAAATTTGGGGTAAAACACAAGACGACAGCAAGTCCAATAGGTTTGTAGGCTACCTTCTAAGGGGGGCTTATGTAGCTTCCACCGTATTTTTGCTGATGGTAGTTCTTAACAATGTCATAGCAGTTGCTGGGGTCCTATAACGTAGGAGTCCAGATTGGCTCAAGAATTTTTTTGGAACGCAACTAAAGGTCAGTTTGGTAAAAAGAAAACGGCGGTAGGCATTCTTTCATGTTGTTTGGAATTGCTAGAACTGAGGAAAATAGAAAACAAAAATAAACGTGAAAGATTAATTAAGATAAAAGGCCGGGATGGCAGAGTGGATAACGCGCAGGCCTTGAGAGTCTGTGGACCTTTGGTCCGCATGGGTTCGAATCCCATTCCCGGCGCCATTCACTTTTCAACTTAATGTATGTAAACAGCTATGGCAGTTTTTCGTGTTTTGTCCGACGTTAGAGTGAAAACGTAGAAAAATGGTGACATCCAAGCGGTTTTCGAGGATAACCATCTGGAATTGGGAGCAAAAATGTTCGCGGGTAAAAAACGAAAATGGGGGATGACGAGGTTATATGCCCAAGATTCCTAGCAAGTTGTATTGGACGATCAGCACTGCGAACACGGCCCCCACGAGGGACATAACAGTAATCATAGTGTTAAGAGATGGCCCAGCGGTATCCTTGAAGGGATCGCCAACTGTGTCACCTACGACAGCTGCCTTGTGAGCATCTGAACCTTTACCACCATAAACCCCTGTTTCTATAAGTTTCTTAGCGTTGTCCCATAAACCACCAGCGTTAGACATTAGCAGGGCGAGCAACAAACCGGAGAATATACTACCAGCTAAGTATCCACCTAGGGCAGATATTCCACCTACGAAACCAACTACTAAAGTCATACCAATTGTGAGAGTGCTTGCGGGTAATAACTCTCGGAGCGCTCCTGTAGTAGCGATATCAACGCATTTTGCGTAGTCTGGCTTCACTCCAGGCTTTCCCTCTTTTAACCCCGGAATTTCCCTGAATTGCCTTCGAACTTCTGTGATCATTCTCTGAGCGTTTCGTCCTACCCCGAGCATGAGCATAGCTGAAAAAACAGCGGGCATTGCAACACCTATGAAAGCACCCAGCAACACCTTCGGATCCATCAAGCTGAAACTGAGGATGCTTTCGATTTCGGCTGGTGACCTGCCCAATTCTAAGAGTGCATGATAAGCTGTTTCCCTGAAAGCAGCGAGCAATGCAATAACCGTTAATCCTGCAGCTCCAATAGCGAAGCCTTTTGTTATTGCTTTAGCGGTGTTTCCAGCGGCATCAAGCTCGTCTGTTATTTTGATTACTTCGTCCCCCATTCCGGCTTGTTCAGCTATTCCCCGGGAGTTATCAACAATTGGACCGTAAGCGTCATTGGCAACTATTAGACCCACAATCGAAAGCATACCTATCGAAGCCATGGCTATTCCGAATACGCCGTAACCGTCACCCAAAGGGGCACACAGGTAGTATGCAACTGCGGTGGCGATTCCGATTCCCAGTAAAGGCGGAAAAACGCTTTGCAGTCCATAAGAGAAGCCAGTGATAATGTTGGTTGCACTGCCAGTTTTGGATGCTTCAGCAGTTTTCAAAACAGGTTTTTTGTTTTCAGAAGTAAAGTAGTCTGAGGTCATACCAATTATTATTCCAGCTAGCAAACCTACTACTGAAGCTCCCCACAACCGTAGATCGTAACCCAGAAAATAGGATGCTGCAAACGCTAAAACAGCGAATATAATACAAGTAATATATGTTCCAGTGTTGAGGGCACGCCCAGGATCTCCTTTCGTGCCTATCCGAACCATGGAAGCACCAAGAACAGCAGCTATTATTCCTACACCCGCAAAGATCAGTGATATCTCCACAAGCCCCAAAACCACTCCCAGTATCATCACGGCCACTATACTGGCAATGTAAGAGTCGGCCAAGTCAGCACCCATCCCTGCAACGTCACCGACGTTGTCTCCAACGTTATCAGCTATTACGGCGGGGTTTCTTGGATCATCTTCAGGAATACCAAGTTCAACTTTCCCGACAAGATCAGCGGCTATGTCAGCGGTTTTTGTGAAAATTCCACCCCCCGCCTTGGCAAAGAGGGCTAGTGCACTTGCACCAAAACTGAAACCGAGAACTGCCCCAGGATCACCGGTTAAACCGTAGACGATGCTTATTCCCAGCAGGGAAAACCCTACCACTGCAAAACCCATTACGGCTCCACCACGGAATCCTATGGGAAAAGCCTTGTTCAGGCCTCCTTTTGCAGCATAGGCAGCTTTGGCGTTTGCCTTTGTGGCGATATCCATCCCGAAATATCCGGCCAAGGCCGAACAGAAAGCGCCGAAGAAGTAGGCTAGTGAAAGAGCTATGTTCTGAGTGGGATCAGGATTAGCCCATATTGGTTTTGGAAGGAAGATTCCCAAGAGTGTTCCGACTATCGCCACAAAAATCGCCAGTATTGTGTACTCTCGTTTAAGAAAAGCTTTTGAACCTTCTCTGATTGCTCCAGAGATCTCTATCATTCGTTCAGTTCCGCTACTCTGCTTGTCAACATAACGGTAAAAGTACAATCCAGCTAAAATTGAAATTATGGCAGCGATAGGTGCGATTAACCAGGATTCAAACATTTGTTTTGTTCACCCATTTTTTGAGGTCTAAGTGAAGAGATTTGTCTTATTAGGTTATTTATCATCTTTTTAAGGTTTGTTGGAGAAAACTCGGTCCTTAGAGAAGGTATCTTGTGAAGTCCATTTTGTTTTCTGTTGGTTCACTTTTTTATTCCCATCTCCAAAGTTTCTTCCCCATTAAGAGGCTTGGAAAAACAAACAAGCCCCAACTAGCTATTAGTGTCACCACTGCAAACTGGGTTAGATTTAGAGGTTCCAGACCAAACAATTGCTGTGTTATCGGAATATACATCATGTTTATTGTCAAAGCTATGGCTGTTAGAGTTGCGATGACGAAGAACTTATTCTTGAAAGCATCCCTGCCCATACTCCACACACTGCGGGTTTCAGATCGACAGTTCCATACGACAAATAGCTCAAACAAGGCTGCTTGCAGAAATGCTGCGGTCCTCGCCACTCGA
>DAOVIH010000011.1 GCA_030673805.1 Candidatus Bathyarchaeota archaeon
AACTTTTCCAGCACTCATCGTTTTGTCGTCAATTCTTATGCCCAAATGAATCCCGGCTGCATCTGCCCTAGCGTATCTTCTCCCAATGGAGCCTGTTTCGTCAAGTTCAACTACGAATCCTTCGTCGATCAGCAACTTTTGCACTTCCGCTGCCTGTTCAGCCAATCCGTCTTTGCTTACCAACGGGTAAACACCGATCTGTATTGGCGCGATTTGTCGGGGAAAACTCATTATGACTCGTTCGTCTTTAACTTGGTAAGCGTATTCAAGAGTGATGTAGAAGAGTCTGTCAAGACCAAAACTAGGTTCAACGACTTGGGGAACGAAACGTAGCCCCCGCTGGACAGTTTTCTTTTTACTAATCTTCACATGTTCGGGCTTAATTCTATGATTTCCAACGGTGTAGAATCCTTTCTCTTTAAGGGACTCTGCAACTTTCTCTGGATCGGAGTTCGAGAGCAACTTTAATATTTCTTCTGCCTTTTCTTTGAATTCTGGGCCAATACTAGCCATCAATGGTTGAAGAGTGAGCTCTTCTTTCTCGACAGGAGTCTCAAATTCCTTGAAAACTCTCATATCAACACCGCTAGCATTCATGTGGCTACTCAGATCAAAATCTGTCCGGTGCGCATGACCTGAGACTTCAACCCAACCCCAACGTTCAGTTAAGACTTCTTGATCGAAACTTTGACTGGCATAATGAGCTTTCTCCCAGGAAAGTTTTTCAATAAATCGTTGTTTTTCCTCAGGAACACCCAACTCAAGCAAGAGCCTCTTGGCTATTCCCATAAAAAATGCTTGCCATTCGGCCCCAATTATTTTCTTTTCCAAGGCTTCCTTGATTGGCAAAGCAAGTATTCTCTCAGAGCCTTGTTGCCTGGTTTTAGCTAAAAGAAGCCTCAAAGTCTCTTCTTTTACCTTATCAAGTAGCGCACAACTAGGCTCTTGAGGATCAAAAAAGAGCTCTAAATCCGCTATTGTAAATTCCCTCAACCGCAACAAACCTTGCCTTGGCGAAATTTCATTTCTCAAGGCATGACCTATCTGCAAGACACCAAAAGGAAGTTTTTCTCGTGCTGTCCCATATAGGCGATTGAATTCCACAAATATTCCTTGGGCAGCTTCGGGTCTTCCGTAACCAACAGCGTTTGAATACGGACCTATCGTTGTTGCGAACATAGTTAGAAACTGTCGTGGGGAATCAAATTTACCGTGACACACAGGGCACACAATTTCAGTTTTCTTAATAGTGTCTTCTATGGCTTTTAGACTCATTTTTTCGGCTTCTAGAACACTTATCTTGGCACACTCTTCAAGCAAATGGTCCGCCCGGAATCTCTTGTTACAGTTTGCACATTCAATCATAGGTTCCCTAAAGTTCTGAACGTGACCAGAAGCCTCAAAGACTTTGGCAGGGGCGATTATTGGTGCTTCTATTTCGAGGATTCCGAGTTCGTTGACGAAGATCTCACGAAGCCGATCTTCGATTTTCCTTTTTAGCCTTGCACCCAAAGGTCCGTAGGTTACGAAGCCCCCTACGCCACCGTAGATTTCGTAGGATTGCCAGAAAAAACCTCTCCGGCGAGCTAGTTCGTTAACTGCAGTGTACTTGTCAGGCCCAACTTTGCCAGTCAATTTCACCTAACCTTTTTTAGTTTAAGAACTTCAGAGAAATAAAAGGTTACTGAATGAGATTGTTCCTTCTACTAGCTAATTCTTTATCTGGTGGAATTTTCTTTTCTTTTTCGTTTACAAAAAAACTTTGGACGAAAGACAATGATATAAGTAGGTGGGTCAACGATTAACCATCAAATATTTAACTTGAAAGCCTTGGGTTTAACTAGGGTGCAAAAAGCGGTATTTTCTTGCTATGTACTCCGATTTTCGTTTTGGGATGGCGTATCCTTTTATAAGGCAATCTCAAATAAGAGAAACTCGCAAAGGTGTTAGAAATGCCTGAGATAAGAGTTGCCTTAGTTGGTGTTGGAAATTGCTCCTCAGCCTTCGTTCAGGGATTGCAGTATTATAGTAAGTTTGAGGAAAAGAAAGACTTTGTTGGGTTAAAAAATCCATACCTTGGAGGTTTAAGCCCTAGAGACATCAAGGTTGTTGCAGCCTTTGATGTTGATAAGAGAAAAGTTGGAAAAGACATAGCTGAAGCAATTTTCGCGAAGCCGAACAATACACCTCAGATAACAGAAGTTCCCTTAACTGGCGTAATTGTCGATAAAGGACCATTAATGGACGGAGTTGGAAAACGCGCCAAAAACTTGGTTTTGATTAGCAATGCTTCCGAAATTGATGTCGCGGAAGTATTGAGGAAAAATGAAGTTGAAATTGTTGTTAGTTTGCTTCCAAGTGGCGCTTTTGAGGCGTCTCAATGGTATGCTGAACAATCTTTAGCTGCAGGCTGTGGATTCATAAATGCTACCCCAAACGCTATAGCGTGCAATTCTGCATGGTCCAAGCGTTTTGAAGAAGTGGGACTTCCCTTGGTAGGGGATGATTTGATAGACCAAGTGGGATCAACTGCTCTGCACAAGACCCTTTTAAAACTACTCTCGGAGAGGGGAGTTAAAATCATTGAGACATACCAGCTGGATGTTGGTGGAGGGGTCGAATCGCTTGAAACTCTGGATAGGAGCAGAGACGCAAAACGCGCAATAAAAACGCAGTCTGTGGCATCCGCTTTGCCCTACAAGGCTGAAATCGTGGCTGGTTCGACTGATTACGTGGATTTCTTAGAGAACAAACGTGACAGTTATTTCTGGATCCAAGGTGTTTACTTCTACAATTCGCCTATGCAAATAGACTTAAAGTTCTCAACGGTTGACGCCCCCAATGCGGGATCGATGCTCTTTGATGTCATAAGAGCGACAAAAATGGCTTTGGACAGGAATCAAAGGGGAGCCATAATTCCGATCTGCGCGTACGGTTTCAAACGTCCTCCGGAAATTTTGGCTATTGAGAACGCAGAAACAGTATTCAATGGCTTTGTTTCTGAGAACAGCTGAACCCCAAGAAGCATCACTTTGTAGCGGTCTTCTCCAATTCTCGAACTATCTTCTCTTTTGTTCCAGTTCGTTTTATCCTATCCTTCAGGAGTTGTATTGTCTCAACTGGAGTTGGGTCTACTTTGCGCAGAACTGCTAGATAAACACTTGTGAAGTCACCAATAGAAAGTGCCGATAGCATTTTGGTTAGTTCGCTTTCACCTTGGCTCCAAACTTCGAAAACCTTCGAGTCTGCCGGCATTAAGGCTTTCGTGGATTCGATTCTACTACGAATTTCGGCAGATTCAGCAGCATCCCTGATGAATATCTGAGAAAAGAGCTGAAGTTTTTCCTTATCTTCCCAACCAACGATCTCATTGTGGTCGAGCTCCGGCAGATAACCCCACGTAGATGGAATCTTGCTGTTCTCGTTAAACTGTTGTTTGAAACGCTGGGCAACACCACGGTAGATGCCGAAACCAAAAACAGCAGGAACCGACTCATTGATGTTCCAAGCTAAGGTCTTTGAGAAGTTGTCTTTTGTAGGTCTTTTTGGCAGGTTCAAGGCGCTGATTCTTAATAGAACGTCCTTTGCCTCTGAAAGATCTCCGGTAATGCTGGGAGCTTGACCTGTTTTTTCTAGGACGGAAAGCATTGGGATAAAAAGGTAGGGAAGGGCAGCCCTTGGAGGTATTCCACTTGGAACACGTACAGATGGTATTTCGATCTTTTTTGCAAACTTCAGCATTGTTCCTCCAGAGCTAATGCAACAGATCATACACTTCTTTTTCAAGGCATCTAGGAGAATGCTGAGAGATTCTTCAGTTTCCCCTGAATAGCTCACAGCAAAAACAAGACTTCCTGCTCCGGCATAGGCTGGCAGGGAATAACCTCTTATAACTTCTATGGGAACAGGCACTTTGTCTCGGGCCCAATCCTTCAGAAGTTCACCACCTATTCCTGACCCACCCATACCAGCAACGATTATGTTTCTAGCCGTCTTAAAACTCGAAGGTAAAGGTAAGTCTTCAGCGATTTTCGCAGCTTGGCAACAATGTCTCGGGAGTTCTACGCAAAACGAAAGCATATTGCTTTTGTCAGTTTTTCTAATTTCTTCAAAATCATCCAGAATTGCTAACGACAATACCAACCCTCACCGATTCATATACAAGCACTTTTTATATCTCATTTTTCACTTTTAAGCTGAACCCAACTTTGTGTTCTTTTTGAGAGGGACCTAAAAATGATTGGAAAGCTGACAGTTGCTATTCCTGCCTCCGTAATCTCGGATATACCCCACCTACGTGAAAAAACCGCAAAAGTGGGTTTAATTGGAAGAGCTGCAGCCATTTTCAGAGTTAGAGAAATAATAGTCTTTCCGGATTATCCAAGAGAAGATCAGAGGAAAGATGCTAATCTGATTGCTACTTTGCTTGTCTACATGGAAACCCCTCAATATCTTCGGAAAAGACTGTTCAAGCTTGAACCAAAGTTGCGTTATGTAGGAATTCTCCCCCCGCTGCGCACTCCTCATCATCCTCTCAATAAGAAAGCTAAGAATCTTAAGGTTGGTGAATACCGAGAAGGTGTTGTTCTTTCCAAGACTAGAGAAGGTGTAATGATAGACATCGGTGTGGAAAGGCCAGGGTTACTCCCAAACGAAGATCATGCAATAGGCAAGCGTTTGACCGTTAAAATAGCCAAGGTGAATATGCTTTTGGAGGTTGAAAAAGCAACCAGAGATGAAGTCCATCAATATTGGGGTTACGACATAACCGTGGAAAAAAGGGTCCTGCCAAAGATACTTGAGAGTAGAAATTTTGATTTGACTATTGCTACATCCAAACATGGAATAAGGTTCTCGAAGGTGGCTGAAGAAATTGCAGAAAAAATGAAGAAAGCAACAGAGGTACTCGTCATGTTTGGAGCCCCAAGTAGGGGATTGTACGAAATAGCAAAGTCAGAAGGAGGAAAACTTGACAAACTTGCTGACTTTGTGGTAAATACAATTCCAGAACAAGGAACCAAGACCGTTCGAACAGAGGAGGCACTTGTAGCATCATTGGCCATTCTTAAGGAGCGAGTATTTCTTTAGGGTTTGCACCTTCAAAGCAGCTTGGCCATGTACTTAAGCATCCTATATCGATGTAGCCTTATGTCAGATCGAGAAAAGAGAACTAATTTCCCCTTATGAGTGCCTTTTGCGTGTGAAAACTCCCCGAAAAAGCTAAGAAACATAGAAGGGGATAAAGGATTAATGCCAGTTGTAGTTATGTGGCTTTGTGAATTTCGACATTGCGATGCCTGCAGCGTTGTTTGCGGTTGTAGCTTTAGCTCTGTTTATTGATAAGAGGGGCCAAAGAAAGTTAAAATCTAGTCTTGATAAAAGAGAATTTGGTGTTCGGGAAACTGCTCTTCTGATTGTTACAATAGGGGTAATGGTGTCGGTTATCGTCTTTTTTCCCCAGATGGCGGTAACCGCGGTTTTTCTCTTCTCTTATTCCATGTTGCTGTTTATTGTATCTTACACTTTTTCCGACATGAAATCCAAAATAGCCCAACTATTTTTCTTAGGATTCGCCGCGGCGGGTATTGCAGCAGGAACCATCAGTCTACTCGGTTTCTTGGAAGATGAGTTGCTACTATACGGAACCCTAGCGTTTTATGGTCTGGCAGTTTTTGCGTTTTTCATGTTATTTTATGAACTGAAAAGACCTAACGAAAAAGAAAGATGGACTCTGGCTATCCTGCCGGCGGTTTTGTTTTTACTGCTTTACTTGTTTTTCCACGTTCTACAACAAACAGCCCTGTGGTTCCCGTATCTTATGAATATCTTTGGAGTTGTCTTCGCAGTTTTAATAGTACTTTACCTCGGGGTCTTTTTCACTTGGGAGATTACTCTCGTTTTTGCGGGACTTCTTACAATTTTAGACATAATACTGGTGTTGTTCACTGGAGCAATGGTATCAGCAGCTAAGCATGTTTTTGGGCTAGGGTTGCCGGTTCTTATTACTCTTCCAGTTATCCCAACCATTCCAATTGAAGACGGAGTGCTTTTCATGTCACTAGGACTTGGCGACTTTTTCTTTGCGGGCATTCTCGCAGCCCAAACGTATAGGAAATTCGGAGTTAAAACCGCATTGATTTCAGCATTGGCAATGAGCCTGTCTTTCGCAGTTTTTGAAGTTTTCCTTTTAAACTCGGAAATAGGAGCTTTTCCGGGTACTTTGATGATTATTTTTGGATGGCTACCTATAGTAGTGTGGAAAATGCTAAGGGAAAAACAAGAAGTAGCTAAATAGAAAAACAAAACGTGAAAAAAGGGATGATTTCTAGCCAAATAGAGCGCCCAAGCCTTCAAGAGCAGCGTCTTCTTTGGCTTGGTCTTCTTCACCCTTCTTTTCTTCTTCTTTTGGCTTTGTTTCTTCCACCGGAGCAGTTTGAGCTGCTACTGGTGCAGCTGCCATCGTTGGGGCGGATTTAATCGCTTCTTCAATGTCAACTTCACTCAGAGAAGCCACCAAAGCTTTTACTCTTACTGTATCAGCGGTCATTCCGGCCGCTTTCAGAACGTTCGTTAGGGCTTTCTCATCGATTTCTTTACCAGCTTTGTGAAGTAGCATTGCAGCGTAAATGTACTCCATACCTTTTCACCTCTCCATCCATCTATTTTAATCTTTTCAGTTGCTTTAGCTATCTTTACATAAAAGGGAAAGAACCGCTTCCAAGAGACTGCAAGTAGATTCTCCCTTTTTTTGGTTGCCGTTTAGATGAAGGGTCAATTACTTAAGAACTTTCCTATGGCTATTGCTTCTTTCAAAGGGTTTGCTTGTAACAACCACCAAGTGTCAAAGGTTTACGTTCAGTAATCATTTGTGGACATTAATCACTAGTTTGAAGACAAAACGGTTCTTGCTTAAATATTGCTCCAAGTAAAGGGCATATTCTCACTAGAAAAACAAGAACCAACCGAATAATACAACTAGGGCCAATTGGCCCTGCAAGTTTAGCTGGGCTCTTTTATGGCACTGCTTAGACTAAGCATTTCCATCTGGGCTTTGCCTATCAGATCAACAATCGTATCCTTAGTTGGCACGGCAGCACCCAACGAAAGCGAAACTGCTGTTTGATGAGCCAATTGCAGGAGTGGGACAGTGCTTTCAGAGGTGGGATAGGCAATGCTTAGGGACAGTGAAAAAGCGTCGTTGCTACTCTTTTCTACGTTTTTTTTGGTTTCGTCGATATCAAGGTGAAGTTGGTCTTTAGTTATCACGAGATCACCGTCTAGGACCGTTTTCAAAGAGAGGCCGGCTTCAACTGACTTAACTCCAAGCTTTGAAAGAATACTCGCAAGCATTGCGGAGATAGTTTCCCCTTTCTTAACGACTAATGTGTCCTTGCTAACCCATACGCTTCCAGATTCAATTCGTGTGGGGAGACCAACCGAGTTAAGGTGACTGATAATAGGTCCAGGCGGTTGGCCGGTGTTTCCTTCCGGAATTAGAACATCGAAAGCTGCAGAATCACCTGCTTTAGCCATGATTTTAACCTTGCCTTTCTCCAAGAGAATCACCAGTTTGAAAGGGTTGAGATTTGTGAGTAGAAAAAGGTTTGCTCCCTCCAAATATGGTTCAAGTTTTTTTAGTTCTTCTTTTCCCAGTTTTTCGATCGCCATTTTCATCAGGACGTTCTTGATAACTTTCATACAGACTTTTTCTGATAGTTTCTTCTTCAATTCCTGAAGTTGAGCAGCTCGGACCTTCTGGAGACTAGCGATTCCTATTGCTTTGTATCCCTTGAGTAGGTTTGCTACTTCCTCGACTTGCTTACTTTTTGCTTCTAAAACTTGTTGTGATGGCATTTGATTCTACTCGCATTATGGTTTGATTTTGATGGGGGTGCCCATAGAAGTTTTTATGTATGCAAATTTGATGTTTTGAAGACCTCTTTTGAGTTTTCGCTCCAAAACCCGTAGAACTGTTAATATGTTTTCAGATAGCTCGTCATCCGTCATGTCTTCGGTTCCAACGGAACACTGAATGATCGGTTGGTTGCGCATCCTCACAACCACGGTTTTGTGATGTTTCTCAATCAAACTTGCGATGTCAGCGTTAGGCGGGACTGGCAGAGGCATTTTTCCTCTTGGACCCAAGATCGGCCCTAAAATTCGTCCCACAAGGGGCATTAGTGGAGCTTCGGCGATAAAAACATCGTATGTGTTGCCTAGTTCTCGCAGTGCCTTCTTTTTTCCGCCCAATCCTTGAAGGTCATCCTTCTGGATAATCTTGTCAGCCTTGGCTTTTCTAGCTTTTAAGGCTAGTTCACCAGAGGCTATCACGCATATCTTGTTGGGTTTTTTAGATAGGTGAGGAAGTTCAATTGTTTCTTTAATTTTGCTTTCAGGAGACTTCATGTCGATCTCCTTTATGTTTAGGATAAGCTCTATTGTCTGGTTGAATTTCTTTTCTCCAGCCTTTTCTTTTGCTTCTTTAACTGAATTTAGTATGGTCTTCTTATCTAGGGGCATTTTGGTGCCTCGTGCCAATGAGGGATTGGGATTCGGTTATAAAAATATTCGCTTATGATTCATCTGGACTGAATACTTTGGCGTACTTGCCTTGATCAATCTCTTTCTGCACTTCTCTTGGATCTTTGCCTTCAACTGTAACCCCCATGCTGACACAGCTGCCCAAAACTTCCTTAGCAGCGGCCTGTGTGGTGTTCGCGAGAAGCGCGGGCTGTTTGATTTTAACGATGCGAAGAACTTGTTCCATCGTAAGATCGCCCACCTTTTCCGTGTTGGGTGTAGCCGAACCCTTCTCCAACTTCAATTCGCTGACGATGAGGGCGGGGGTCGTAGGTGTACCCACGCTGACTTCAAACTCTTTATTCTCAACGTCAACTGATACTCTCACTGGAACCTTCATTCCAGCATAGTCTTTTGTAAGTTCGTTTATCTTATTTACAACAGCCATTGTGTTAATTCCAAGTGGACCCAGAGCTGGACCTAACGGCGGTCCGGCTGTTGCTTGTCCACCGGACACAAGCAGATCTACAATTTTTTTTTCAGTCAATTATGTTTCACCTTCTTCACGTTTTGCTCTTCCCACCAATTTCACATAGTCCGAGTGGACCGTTATTGGCAACGTGAAGGTCGCTTCCAACAATTCCAGCGTGACTTCGGCTTTTGGTTTGTCTATGCGGGTGATCTTTGCACGCATACCCTTGAAGGGTCCGCCGATTACTTCTACGACATCGTTTTCGCCTAAATCTTCTATAACAGGTTTTCTAATTAGATATCTTTCAATCTCATCAAAGCTAATCAAACCGGGAATTCTTGATCTAACGTGCCTTACTCCAGCTATCGCTTCTTCCACGAAATGTGGTCCATCGGCTTCTACAAAAATGTACCCTTTCAGCGTATCTGGAACAAGTATAGCTGTTATTGGAACTTTCCCCATTTTCACCTTAGCAGCTATTAGCCGGGCTACGTTTTTCTCCTGTCCAGTTGTGGTCTTGACAGCGAAGATCTTTGTTGGAAACTCCTCTTTTTTTTCCATAGAACGATACCTTCTACACTGGCGCACCCGATTGAATAACAGAAGACAACAACTTTATGGCAAAACCAATTGCCCCTATAACACTTATACCCAAAAAGCAAATCTTCGTGGATTGCCAAAACTCTGTTTTCCCAGGTTTTGCTGCTAGTTTTAAGGTTCTGGAGGATTGAGATAGGAATGAACGTATACCCATAGTCTGACCGCACTTTCAGGATTTTAAGTATTTATAATAAGCATCGTTGCTTTTTAGGTTTCAGTAGAAAGCTATGGCTAAAATAAAAAGCTTTGCATCTTCGAAGTGGTTTGCATTATTGAATTATCATACCTTTCTGTAACAGAGATTGATCGATTGTAGAGTAGCGACTAGTTCGGGTTTATCCTTGCTTTTTATGCCTTTCCAATCTAGGATCGCAGAATCAACAGTTTCTAGGGTTTTTTCTATGCACTGTAAGAGAACTTCTTGTTTTGCCAAAGAGACTGCATATTTGGGAATGATATGACTAAAGACAATCTCGGTTTCAATAGCCATTCTAGTGAACTTTTGGTTATAATGTGGTCCCCCTATTCCGAGCACGGCCGTTTGTTCAGAAAACCTGAAACTTGTGATTGTTTCCATCGTGGCGTATGCAACGGCTGCCGCTGCTTTCGAATCTCTCCATTGGTTTTCGGTGCTCCCCAATTCCACAAACATAGTGGGCACATTCAAAGAAGGACCATGATGAGTGCATTCGTAGGATATTTCATAGTTAAGTTTCATAGTTTCTTTAGCATGGAATAAAGACCTTAATGCATTTCGCATTGCAACGCCTGGTGAAATCGAAACTTGGTTTGGCAATCCACCAAATTCAGCGGCGCCAAGGTTGCCCGGGGTGTGAACGGATAAGGTTGGAACCCCGCGAGCACTACTGTGTCTTGAAACAAAAATTACAAGATCTATGTCTGTGAGGAAACAGGGCAGTTCTTGTGTGTTCACTGTTTCTCCCCTCGCCACAATTATTGCAACTTGTTTTCCGCCGATCTTTGATGAAAAAATGGGGTTTTTTTGAAAGACTTGGCGTGTCTTGGCAAAAGGGTAATGGCTTAAGATCTGATTTGCAATATTGATGCTGGCTACATCTTTGTTTGAGGCAACAATTAGAATCATTGTGGGTCATATGTAACATGATAGAGCGAAGCGAGAAAAGATTTTCCATAAAGTTTATAATTGTAGAAGGCAGTTTCCCCATTTGGGGGTTAAATTATTGCATCTGATCAATCTGAAAAAACTTTCTGGTGAACAGCTTGAGGAGGTAGTGGATAAAAGTATTGAGGTTAAGTGTGCTCCTGAGAAGTATCTGAAGGTTTTTGAAGGCAAGACCCTGGCAATGGTGTTTCAGAAAACGTCCACCAGAACCAGAGTTGCTTTCGAAGTTGGTATGGCACAACTAGGTGGTCACCCGCTTTACATAGATTGGAGAACCACAAACTTCACACTGACCGACATTTATGATGAGACACAGTATTTGTCACGCAATGTTGATTTCATACTTGCGCGATTGATGAAGAATTCTGATCTGCAAAGAATGGCTAAGGCTGCTTGCGTTCCAGTAATAAATGGATGTGACGAAAAATATCATCCCACCCAAGCTATAGGCGATTTGATGACTATGAAAGAGAAGAAAGGTACATTGAAAGAGGTAAAAATGTTGTACGTAGGCATTCATAACAACGTTTGTAACTCTCTAATTGAAGGATGCACCAAGACAGGGGCTAGGATAACGACTTTCACGCCGATAATCAATGAACAAAGTCGTGATAATGAGTTGATTGAAAACGCGAAAAAGACGGGGCTATGGGAGACCACAGTAGACTTGAAAAGAGCTGTTGAAGAAGCGGATTTCATTTACACTGATACTTGGATCGATATGGAGTTTTTCAAGGACCCCTCTTTTGCTAGGGAAAAAGAGGACCGCATTAAGGTTATGCAGCCCTACCAGATTAACAAGGAGCTATTAAAGGACAGTACAGGATACTTGATGCACGACATGCCCATTCATAGGGGATATGAGATGAGCGGAGATTTAGTTGAAGACCACAGATCCATAATTTATGAACAAAGCCAGAACAGATTGTATTCTGCCAAGGCAATACTACTGAAGCTCATGGAATGGCGATAAAGCAAAAACAGGCTCAGCATGAACCTACTTGAGAATCATATTGACAAAAGTCTCGGGGCTGAAAACTTCTAGATCGGTGTAGTTTTGTCCAGTTCCTACGAACAGGATGGGTTTCTTGGTTATGTAAGTAACGCTTAGAGCGGAGCCTCCCTTGACGTCCGCGTCAACTTTGGTCAGAATTGTTGCGTCCAAGCCGATGGTGTTCTGAAACTCCTCCGCCTGAACAGCAGCATCATTGCCAGCGAGAGAATCAATGGTTAAAACTGTAAGGTTCGGAATTATTACACGTTTCACTTTCGAAAGCTCACTCATAAGATTCCGGTTAGTCTGCATTCTACCGGCTGTGTCAATCAAAACAACGTTGATTCCATGGGCTTTCGCATGGTTTATAGCATCATAGGCTACGGCCGCTGGATCAGCACCGTAGGAGTGCTTAATCATTCGAATTCCAAGCCGTTTCGAGTGTTCCTCTAGCTGCTCTATGGAACCTGCTCGATATGTGTCGCTGCCCGCAAGCACAACTGAGTAACCTTCATTCATAAGTAGCTTGGAGAGCTTAGCTATTGTGGTTGTCTTGCCGGTGCCATTTATGCCGACAAACAAAATGACAAAGGGTTCGTTTTTTGTGCGTTTCTCTTCGATCTGCGCCCACAATTCCACTTTGCTGTTGGTGAGCATGACTTCTAGGAGCACTTGCCTGAGAGTTTCCTCTACGATTTTTTTGCGATCTTCCAAGCGCTTAACATGAACCCCGACTAGGCGCTTCTCTAGCTCATCACATATTCGATCTGCAACTGGAAACGCAACATCGTTTTCCACTAGATCCATTTTAAATTCGGAAAGAAGCTGATGTAGATTTTCAGAAGTGAGTTCGGTTGTGGTTACTTTTGTTACAAGACCCTTCAGCCCTGACTTGAGCTGCTCAAACATTGCTTGGAGCGTTCCCCTCTCTTAGGCTAGCGACCAACCTGTCCATTCTTCTCCGGTCCTTGTTGATCCTATCGGCGACCTGAGCTGACTGTTGCTGAACCGAAAGACGGCCTTTCTCTAATCCTTCGAGTCGCTCTTTGATTACCGATTTTGCCTCTCCCAAACTCTTCTCCACTGATACTCCAGAACCCATCCCAACCACAATCTTGTCAGGATTGCCAAGTTTCACCTTGATGTAAGAACCGCCTCCTATGGGAACCAGAAGTTCAGCTTTTTCTTTTTCTTTTTCAACACCCTCCAAAGTCATGTTGGCGTAGGTTAGATCAGTTAAGGCCGCGTTCATCATGTTGAGTCTTGATTGATAAGTTTCAGCAGTCTGCTCTAGAAGACGCAATTCAACGCTTAGTTTGCGCAGTTCCTCCTGCAAATTGCTTTCTTGTGTCACCGGCTATTCCTCGGTAACCATCTTCTTCAAGATTGGATTCTCGATCTCTTCCGGGGGGACTTCCTCAACCTTGAGTATCTTCATTTGGAATCTTTTTACGCGATGTCTGCTGCCGATCTCAGCATAGATCTTCTCGACAGCGTGTTCTGGTTTGGCAACTAAGACTTCTTTACAGAAGTCCGTCTGTAAATTGGGTTTATTGATTTTCCCGATTACTCTAAAAACTTTCATTTTACTCATCTTCCGCTACAACATCCAGTGCATTCCCAATTATAAATATCTCGGGTCCAGTAGTCATCGAACCAGCCACGGCTGCGTAGCTGTTACTTATTAGTCCAGTTCCTACGTAAGGTATCCCACAGTTGACTGCGCCAACATCAACAGGAACCTTCAAAGTGCTTTCTAGAAGTTCCCTTTCTGAATCGCTCAGTAAGGGATGAGCAAGAACACCTTTGTTTGTAGCTACTGCTATGGACCCCACGTAAGGCAACCCGGCGATCTCTCCTGGAACAGCTTCCACACCTAAGGTTTCGGTGATCTGCCGTATCTGGAGCTGGTTTAGGTGGGGAGCGACAACTGCTCCTTTGTCGTTTGCCAAGACCAAATTACCATAAGCATTCTTTTTGGTATCCATCATTTTGATGTTACCATCAAATGCTGGACGTATCACAGCGAGTTCTTCCTCTCTAATCATGTTATTGAGTATCATTCCATTGGAGTTTGCACAAGCCAAAGCACCGACGAGGACGGAGCCGCTTATGGAGGTGGGAACTAGCGTCACTTTCAACCATTCAGCCATTTTTTGGGCTTTTTTAACAGAAAACATTTTTGGAAGGATAAGCAGTTTATCGGTGACAAGAGAGTACATACCAAGGCTTACTGCCCCGATAACGCTGGATAGGTAGACAGCCAATGACTATTCGCCTTCAGCCAAAAAGACTTTTACGTTGCCTTCTTTGTCTCTTGCAGCTTTAACCCTTATTCTTCGCGGGGGCTTTTGTATGCCTCTGCTCCAGACTTTCTCGTTAACGCCGTTTGTTATAATTATGGAAGGAGGGGCTTCATCCATTTCGCCCCTAGAACCTAGTTTCATGTGGCGCATGATAAAAGCCTTAATGAGACTCATAGCTCTTGGAGCTCTCTTGTTTGCAGGTCTAACCCAAGCTTTACCCAAAGGAATTGTGTAGAATCTTTCTTCAACAAACTCTTCTTCCTCTGGCTCTTTCTCTTTCTTCTTGCGAGGTTTAGCTTCCTCTTTTGTCTTTGAGGGAGCTTCCTCTTGGATTTCAACTTTCTCTTCTGTTGACTCGTCTACAGTTGATGCTTCAAGAGTATCACTGGTTTCTTGTTCAACGATGGTCTCCACTGATTCCACTTTTGTTTCTTCAAACTCATGCTTAGCTTCGTCTTGTTTCAATGGTTAGTCAGCCCTATGGTTTCACTTTTCCAGTTCGCCAGTTTCTCCTTCGCTTGGGGGTAGTTCTGACCTTCCCTGAAGTTCGCACGATAACCCAAGTTGGAACAGCTTTCTTTTCTTTGGTAGCTTTGCCAAGTCGTTTTTTCTTGGCGGGAGGCTTGGTTCGCGCTATGTTCAAATCCTCCTGATCTTTGTCTCTCGCTTCCGTGATTGAAGTTGGATCAAAATTTGTTTTAGTTGGGCGTCAGGCAAGGGGATAGATATTTTTCCTAGCTGGGCAAGCTGTATTAACTGCAGTTCCAGCTGTTGAGTGAATTCAGGTTTGATCATCTTTAAGTTTGTAAGCCGTTGTCTAGCTTCGGGAGAGAGAATCTGTCTTAGGAGAGCCTGTTTCTGCTGCTCTATCTGTTGTTCGGCCTGAGCTTGGCTTTGGGCGACATTTCCACCCTGTTGCATCGCCAAAAGCTTTTTTTTACGTATCTCTTCAAGTTCTCTCTCGGACATTTCATTCGCCCTGGTATTTCCTTAGTTCCGGAAGTGTTTTAGCCAAGTCTCTCAGCAGCTCGCCAGAGAGTTCTTTTAGAAGCTTTCTACCTTTAGGAGACATTTTCCGTCCCTTGGTCGTAACCGTCTGAATCAGACCAGCCGCTTCAAGTTGCTGAAGGATTTTTCTGATGTTGCTCCCTCCAGCCTTAACCGCGTGTTCTGGTTTGACACCGAAGTCTTTTCTACCACCATATTCACCTCTTAGCTTTTCCAAACCTATGGGACCGTGAACGTAGATTTTCCGTAGTAGGGATGCACCACGAGTATACCACCAGTCTGGGTTTTGAGGTTGTTTTTGCACGTGGGACCCCGTTTTAACGAAGTCTGCCCAAGCGGGCGGTTGCACTTCCTCGATGTTCTCTTTTAAATATTTAGCTACTTTTTCGATGAATTGAAAAGCTGGAACGTCATAAGGAGCCGTCAATATTTTCTATTCCTTTCAGATTTCCTGCACTACAATCATGACGACTAATATAAATATTCTCTGGCAATGAACAGTAACCGTTCTTTGTCTGAACCCGATTCATAGCGTTGTGTTCTCCGGAGCTAAACACAAATAAAAGTGGGTGGGCAACGGAAAAAAAGAAAAAGCTAAACCATAGCAGCTTCAATTCTTGTGACGTCTGTAGAGCATGAAGATGTGGCCTCTAACTTCAACAAGGATTGCATTGGTCTGTTCAGCTACTCTTGCAGCAATAGTTTTTGCATTGTCTTGCTGCATTGCACTGGTTAAGATTCTGATTTTTAGCATCTTCTTCTGCTCCAATTGCTTGTCTATCTCAGCTAGCACTTGAGTAGTTAGTCCGACCTTGCCAATGTGAACTGCTGGCGACTCATCTTTTAGTCTATAGCGAACATGGCTCTTCAGTCGATTGGGTCTCAAGCATTTATCACCTTCTTTCTAAGAGGAATGCGGGTTTGGTGCCCACAACCTAAGCACGTAATCAGTATGTGAGGTTCCCTTTTTTGTTTTATCCTCACACGACAGTTGTCTCCCTGCATTAATAATGTGTTGCAGTGCTTGCAACTTTGCCGATTGAATTCAGCGGGTAGGCGTATTCTGGTAGCCATGGCTACTTTTCTTGCGTTGGCTATGTAGCGCTGGGCTAGTTGAGGTTTCTCTTTGAAGGTTTTCTTAGCCTGCTGAAAAAGGATTGGAATCCTTTCTTTTGCGATCTTTCTTGTTACAGATTTCACTTTTAGTAGATCACTCCAAGAGAGTCTTTGTTTTTATCCTCTTTCTGGATTTGGAATGTGAATGAAATGGGGGTCATCGTTCATATTTCTTTTGTATTTTTAAAGGATTTCCTTCTTTCAGATTGCTAATTAGGTGATGTAATATTCTCTTTCGGGTGGAATTGGATTTCGGAGAGTCGATTTGTAATTAACTAAACGCAATATGGACAAAGAGTTGCTGGAGAAAGAGTTAAGGAGAAGCGCGAGAATGTATCGTTGAGTGTCTATTTTGATGAAAAGAGTTACCACTGGGATCTCGGGTTTGGACGAGATGTTGGGAGGGGGGTTTCTTTCAAACAGAATTGTTCTGATCCGCGGAGGGCCTGGCACAGGAAAGACTGTATTTTCTTTGCAGTTTGTTGTGAAGGGAGCGGAAAAGGGAGAGAAAGGAATTTACATTACTTTGGAGGAACCATTGGATTTGGTGAGAAAATCCATGGCGTCTCTGGGATTTGACCTGAAAGACTTTGAGGAAAAGAATCTACTTAAGCTTATTGATGGAAGCCAAATGGTTTACAATAAAACAGGTTCTGAACAGAGAAGAAGTTATGGCGGTCCAAAATCAACAATGGCTCATGTGGCTAACCAGATAAAGTATGAAGTTGAAAACTTTGGCGCAAAAAGACTGGTTGTTGATCCCATAACGAGCGCCATTATTCAACAGCGGTTTCCAACCGACAAGAGACTGGAGATTCTTGAATTGGTCAAGGTTTTAAGAAAACTGCCGTGCACTTCTGTTATTACTTCAGAGTCAGCGGCCCATTCCGAAGGAGGAGAGTTTTTCGTAGAGGAATACCTAGCGGATGGCTCCATAGTTCTTAGCAAAGCTTTGCGAGATTTCGTAGTTTTTAAGACGTTACGAGTTGAGAAGATGAGGGGAACTGGACATGACGACCAGCCACGCAAATACGAAATAACTGAGAAGGGGTTTGTTGTGTATAACACAGAACCAGTTACAGTTTGATTATTTCGTCGACTATGTTTGCAAAGAGAGAAACAACGGATTTATTGCTGTGCATTTCTGGAATGAAAAAAGCGTATAAATCAAGTCCGCTTTCTCTTAATGCTCCCATTTTGCCTAGCAGCATTTTAAGGACAAGTTTTGCAATTGAAGGTATGTTTACTATTCTTAGAATTAATCCCATTCTCGCTCAAGTCTTGTTTGTCGTTTATGTGTAAAAATCTTTCTCTATCATAATTTTGGGCTTCCAAAAATAAAATCTCTGAAACAGCTTTTTGTCTGGGGAGTGGTTTAGGGACTGAAATGAGCAGCGTGGAAGGAGAGAGTTCCATCATCTTGTTATCACAATTGCCAAGAATTGGGCGAAAGTTGTTGTCAATCTTGAAGAATTGTTAAATAACTATTCGTGGGGATTTCTTTAGGTACAGAAGTAATTGTGAATGGAGGAGAGAATCAGAGTCGATTCTTCAACCCAAGTTCATCACGAAGTGTAGTTGCATTTGAAGAGGAATTTAAGAATTGGAGACAACTGATAAGCCTAAGGGAAAAAGGGTCCAAGTAGCTTTTGTAGTTGTGGTTCTAGTGGCTGGCTTGTTTGCGGGGGGGGTTATGGGCTATTTACTGGGTTACCTACCTGTCTTGGAAAGGATTAATGAGTTGGAAAGTCAACTTTCAACCCTACAACAACAAATCAACACCCTACAACAGACCCCAGACCCCCACCAAAACATAACAACAGAAATCAACAATCTACAAAGTCAACTTTCAACCCTACAACAACAAATCAACACCCTACAACAGACCCCAGACCCCCACCAAAACATAACTTACGTCCTTGGAGGAAATGTATCGCTTTCCCAGTTGTTCGAACAAGTTGTGGAGTCTGTGGTTGAGGTCCAGGGTTTGGTGAGGCAATATGATCTTTTCGGACGTCCATATTACGTGCGGGTTCAGGGTAGCGGATTCGTCTATAACTTCGAGGGACAGATGGTGATCCTTACCAACCATCACGTAGTAGATGAGGCCTCCGAGATTAATGTAACCTTCTCAAACGGAAACGGGTATGCAGCTTCAGTGTTGGAATCAAATCCCAATGCTGATTTTGCCATACTCCAAGCTGCTGCTCCATTAAACGAGTTTAAACCCTTGGAGATTATCAGTTCAACAACTTTGAAGGTGGGGGACCCGGTTATAGTAGTTGGATCGCCTTATGGGCTGTCCGGATCAATGAGTGAGGGAATAATTAGCGCCTTAGACCGAACAATAATCGCTGAAGACGTTATTATAGAAGAAGTCATCCAGACAACTGCACCTTTGAACCCCGGGAACTCTGGAGGTCCACTCCTAAACTATCAAGGGCAGGTTGTCGGCATAACTACAGCTATCGTCGAAGAGTCTCAAGGAATAGGATTTGCCATCTCTTCAGAAACTATACTGAACGAAATTGAGGAAGTAAGTTGAAACGAAAAAGATTTAGAGTTCCAAAGTGGGCTACTTTCTTCAATAATAATTTTTAATAGTTGAAAAAGTTCGTTTGTGGAATCCACGATTGATCTGACAAAGCAGTAAACTACAGCTTTTCCGTTTTACTGTGTATGCTAAAATCGATTTCACTCTATGATTAATCAACGATCTAACTTGAAATTCTCTTTTAAAAACCCTTTCCATAACTTCCAAAGCAAATCTGGAGGCACCCGTGGCTGGGCCACCCCCCGAATTCGATTCCCACTTCAACGGCCTCAAGAACTTTCCCTTAGAGAGGCTTCTGCATCGGCAGCCTGAGTAATATGCCATTCCATGCAAGATTCACAGTTAGTTGCAACCGATATTCCAACAGCGATCAGTTCTTTGTGTTTCTTAATTAAGGCGCCGTCGGGAAAAACAACTTTTTCCATTTCTAGGAACCTTTCGTAAACCTTTGATTGCAGGGATAAAAGTCTAGAATGGGCTAGTTTTCTTCTTCTCTTAATTTCTTCAATCTTATCCATAGAAACATAACATCCAAATGACGATTCAGTCTAATTAACAGGATTTCGCAAGTTAAACTTGATTAGAACTAGAAGGATTTTTGCTTTTTGGTATCAAGTATGACGCATAATACCTTTCCTGAGGCAGAAAATGCTTACTCGATGTCTGGGTTATCCTTTCTTTGCAGAGCAATTACCCTTTCCTCTACTATGTGTAGCATAGTAGGCCTGAGCGAAAAAGGGATTCTTCTTTGCTATTTTGTCATATTCCCATGGAGGTGCTTCGCAATCAGGACACCAGTGTCCACCCTTAAGAATTAGATTTGGGCTGCCTTTGAAGACGTGGTCAAAAGCACATTTCCATTTTAGTTTTGATGCCATATCAACAAAGCTTTCAGAGAGACATTTCCCACCTCTAAAGGAAGCGGCCTTCCTCATATCTCCTATCGTCAGTTTGTTTTCAGGTTTTTTTTCGTCATAACCGTGGTCCAAGAGGTAGGCTTCAGCCCTGAAATCGGACATGTCTAATCCCCAGTCAGGTATGGCTGCCCATTTCTTCTTCGAACCGAAAAAAGCCTCTATTCTGCCTTCATTATTGGACTTGATCCAGTATAGTGGACCGCTTTTAGCATTAGCCATCCTTTTCATAATTCTTTTTATCATAAATGACGGAACGATCCTTGCAAAATGTAGGTAAAAAGGATTTTTATCCTTGACTTGTTGATAATGGTCCTTGAGGATGTGCCGCCAGTGATGAAGGTAGCCATTCAGGATTTGAGCGTCTTCAAACCATCCACCATGGAAGTTCTTTAGACAGAACCAATTTCGATCCATTATTTTCCTGTAGTCGCCCATCTTAAGCAACTTTACCATTGTCTCTAGATACTCCAAGTAGATGAATCTGCATAAGGGACCTCCGCTCATGTTGTATATTTTGCACCAGAAATCTTCTGGAGTGTCTATACATTGGACAAGTCCAAATCCAGCATCTTCGTTTGTGATGAGTTCTATGTGTTGATCTATTGGCTGGTGATACATTATGGGGTCAAACAAAGAGAGTGCATTTGGAATTGCTATGTAAGTCTGCCGGATTGAAACCCAGTGTTTCAGACCTGAGTCTATGACCGTTCGCTCTGCTGCTATTTTCGTAGTTGCATAGAAGTCGTAGACACTTGGCATTAATGGGTCCCCCGCCCTTATTCTGTAAATGGGCGAAAGTCTGTCTCCGTATTCAGCTACTGAGCCTATGTAAACAAGTTTTGTGTTGTCACCGTTGTTTGGCTGTTTTTTTATAGCGGCTATTATGTTTCTTGTTCCGTCCAAGTTTACTTCTTTAGCAGTTTTAGGATTGTGATCTGCAGCTGGGGAGATCAGGGCAGCGGGATGCAACACGTAGCTGCACCCATCTACAGCTTTTTTCACATCTTCTTGATTGGTTAGATCTCCCCAGACGACTTTTAGTCCGTCGTATTCGACAGTGTTTTTTTGAATGGAAACTGCGTTTTTGTAGCTCAGATACTTTGAAAAGTGTTTCCTGTTCTTCTTTGAAGGTCTAAGCAACAAGACAATGC
>DAOVIH010000080.1 GCA_030673805.1 Candidatus Bathyarchaeota archaeon
AACAGAGGACTCAAGCCTAATCTTGAACTTTTTAAGAGCCTCCTCAAAAGACAAACCCCATGACATGTGAACAATAAGTTTCTTAACCTCCTCAGATAAAGGAGACTTTATCATCTTATCAGTCACCACCCTCTCAAACGCTTTTATGAAGGTCAACCCAGTTTCTTGAATCTCTGAAATACCGCCCACCAAAACTGGCATTTGATCCTCAATCGCATTCATCCAACGAGAATGAAAATGCTCAACAATCGCCCAAGGAATGGCTATAATGAGAAGAACAGCCAAGAAAATCTCGTTAACAAAGACCGCTACTTGATCTGGCCAAAGAAGCAATAAAACGACGATTAAAACAACGGCTGAAACTAGCGAAACAGCTGGAACCCACATTCTTGTTTTTTTAGAGACTTTTCTCACACAATCACCTCAAAGGAGTAATATAATCAACCATAAGGATCAGAAAAAAAATCCCTATTGGAATCAACACAAAAGTAAGCAAGTTCAAAAGCTCATTCGGATTAAGAGATCCAAGACTCAACGGGCCCCCGATATAGGACATAACAGACAACATAATAATCAGCATAAGAGGAGCAGCAACTAGAAACACCACATAGACTTCAGCAATCACACCCAAGTTTTCAAGAAACCGTTTATTCTTCCCCATCCGCAGCTCCTTAAACCTTTTCGCCTCCTGATTCAAATATTCAGCAAGATCACCACCCATATGAGACGTAGTAATGATCCCATTGAGCAAATTCCCAAATCTTCTAGAAGGAGAAACCTCAGAAACCCTCTTCAAAGACGTGTGAAGATCGGCACCCAAAAGTTCAATTTCCCCAATCAACCCCATAACTTCCTTTCTAACCGAATACTCTTTCCCGACCCTTGCCAAAGACCGAAACACACTCTCAGGCGTCATCCCAGAACTAGCCAGAACAGCCATAAAATGCGCTATAAACGGTAAATTTGCATCAATTTTGTTCCCCCTAGAATACGCAGAAAGCACCGGATACAAATATCCAATCCCTACAGAAAACAAACCAACGGCACCGCCAACCAGCAAAGACAACAATACGCCGGTCAGCAACGCAAAACCAAGTTGACTTAACAAAAACAACGAAAAAGCGAAAGCAACAATACCAGACACAACACAAACAAACAAAACCAACCCAACATAAACTTCAAAACCTGTCTTGATGCTTGCCTTAGCTAACTTAAGTCTTAGGCCAGAAAACTTGGACAAGACGCCCCTAGGTAATACATGAGCAACCCTAAGAGACAACTCCCCTAACTGACTATTCACCCTTTGGTTGCCTCCAAAGACACGCGTTCAGGCTGCTCATAATAGCGCCTGATGACATCTGAAACGTCGTTGAAATTACGTATATTCCGGCTAGTCATCCACTCAAGAACCTTTGCCCTTCTTTGAATCTCTTTGTTCGCATCCTCAAGACTTTTGCCAGCTCTTGCAGCTATCCGCTCAACAAGATAGCTTCTTCCAGTATACTCAAAAGCATCATTAACAGCATTCCACCTAAACACTTCATTCGTAAGAATTTCCCTAGATCTTGGATCCAAACCAACAATCTCTGAAACCTGAATCGTTTTCCGACGTGAACCCTCTTTAGCTTTAACCCTGCGCTGAACAAGTATTACATCTAAACCTGAAATCAGGGTTCTTGGAATATTCATCGGCTCAGACTCTAACCGATAAACAGCAGCCTTAACAGACTCTGCGTGCAAAGTCGACATTCCCAAATGACCAGTACTAACTGCTTGAAACAAAGTATACGCTTCGTGACCTCTAACCTCACCCACAATAATATAGTCAGGTCTTTGCCTCAAAGACGCTTTAAGCAAATCAAAAAGGGTTATGTCCGCTTTTTCAGTACCAAGACCAAAATGCGTCCTAGTGTTTGTTGGAACCCAATTCTCATGTGGTAAGTTAAGCTCTGGAGTGTCCTCAATTGAAACTATTTTGAGGTCAGGTTTGATAAACATACTTAGACAATTCAACATAGTAGTTTTGCCAGAAGCGATACCTCCACAAACAAGGGTTGACACCCTATTTTCAACAGCATACCAAAGATAGGCACCTATCTCAGGCGTTAATGTCGTAAATCTCACAAGATCAACTATTGTCAAGGGATCAACCCTGAATTTTCGAATAGTAAGAGTAGAGCCTTTTCTTGTGATTTCTTTACCATAAGTCAAATGAAGACGACTGCCGTCCGGAAGCGAGGAGTCCAGCATTGGCTGTGCAATCGAAATATGCCTACCACACAAGTAAGCTAACCTTAAAGCAAAAGAATCCAATTCCTTTGAACTTTCAAAATGAACATTAGTAGGAATAGATTCAAAGTCTCTGTGCCAAATGTAGAGGTTCGTCTCGGGTCCATCACATGAAATATCTTCGATTAAAGGGTCATGCATAAGTGGATCTATCTTTCCAAAGCCATAATTATCCCGGATAACATAATACAAAAGTTTCTCTTTTGAAGTATCACTAATTTTGAAATGTTGTTTAAGCAACTTTCTGGATTTTTTTTCTAAATAGGCCTTTGCTTCTTCTTTTGATTCTAATTCCTGAAGACCAACATCTAATACTTCTAGGAGCAATTCCTTCAGATGCTGCAGATGGATCTGTTCATCCTCATCAAGCAAAGGTTCTCTTACAAGATATGTCAAAGTACCTCGAATTTTGTTACGAACAATGACTGCGTGAGCAAAGGGTTCATTCAACGGGTAATCCTTAAGCATAACCAAATCTTTATCCAAACTGGAGGGCTGAATAATTGTTGCAGGTTTCTGTGCAGACCCCCTTTTAGTTTTCTTACGTCGAAAACCCGATTTGGAGTTAGTGCTGGCGCTCAAACCGATCCCCTAATACATAATACGAATTATTTAGCGATTTAGAATTGAAATTTACAGTTTATAAGTAACGCTGGAATAATGTTATCGAAGAATTATATAGAAAAAAACTCAATTGTTCTCAAAGATAATTCACACAAAAAGGATTAGTTTTTATGCATACACCTAATATTCGCCTAAACAAAAAAGGAGCCAATCCAATACTAATTATAATAGTGCTTGTGGTTATCCTTGTCGCGGTTGTAGGCATCATTTCTATGTGGATGAGTTTGGAAGAACGTGCTGGTCATGCAATACGGATACAAAACGTTAAATTCGAAGAAACAAAGACAAAAATTTACGTTCAAAATACGGGTAAAGGAACCGTGATTATTGATTCAGTCCTAATAAACGAGGAAAGACTAATAATTTCAAATCAAAATTGCATCGTGACTTCTCAAGCAACTACAACTGTCGAAGAAACGCAAACCGCACAAATCACTATTAACCAAGGATACCAAGAAAAAATCCGCATAAAGGTCATCTGCAAAGATGGCACATTTTACCAAGCAGACTGGAAGCCTGGAACCTGAACATGAATGAAAACGATTATTAGCTTTTCAATACAACTATGGAACATTATGCTCAATGAGGAAGATTCATGAAACTCAAAAAAATTGGAATAAGTGGTTTGGATGAGTTCTTAGGCGGTGGTTTGCCTCCAATTGTCACACTCTTACTAGGGTCAACCGATAATGGAAGCGAAACGTTTGCTAGACAGGTTGCTTTATTCAGAAGCAAGAAAAAAGGCATCACCTATTTTACTGTATCCAAAACTCCAGAGTTAATCAAGAATAACATGTCTACTTACAATCTAGATATCTCACTTCAAGAAAAGTCTGGAAGATGGAAATTCATAAGTCTTAACACACTTTCTGAACCCCTAAAAGATGTAATAATTCGAGAAATGAAAAAAAATCGGAGTGTTGTGTTAGACTCTATTTCTGAACTTTTGTTGGAACATAACAGCAAAGAAATCTTTGATTTAATAAGTGCAATGAATACACAAAATAACGAAACAAAAGAATTGCACTTCATACTCCTAACCAAGGGCATGCAAGACCCAAAGACAGAGATAGCCATGCAATACTTCGCAGATGGAGTATTAGACTTTGAAGCTTCATGGAAAACTGAGGGCTTAACCCAAAGTTTAACAATTAGAAACATGTCAGGAGTAATTGTTCCAACTCACAGACTTCCATACTCACTTGGGAAGAGAGGTTTTACCATCGAAACTGCAACACGAATCACATAATTAACAAGCAAAAAATGATTTCTAAACCGAGTCCCAATCCAACCTCTGATGAAGAGCCCCATTTTGCGAATAGAGCATAGGCGTAGATGAGGTTTGCTCTGCGCCCTGAAGACCCTTTGTTTTCCTTCGCTTCCGAGTAGTGGATACTCATAGCTTGGATAGGGCTTTGACAAAGGGGCTTTGCTTTGGTTTAGTTTTTAGTAAAGTTCTAAGGCTTTTCTTGTCTTTAGCCACAAACCTTCTAAGTGAA
>DAOVIH010000051.1 GCA_030673805.1 Candidatus Bathyarchaeota archaeon
AAGAATTGACTCTATAAGCAAGGGGCGTTTTCAGCAAGTTTCCTCATTCAATAAAATCAAATCGCATATAATAAGATTTCCTATAGGCGATTTGTATCACAAGAAATAATCCCTTCCAATCTCACCGATATGTTCTGTAGTGGGATTTTCGCCCAAACAAAGGCAATGTTCAAAAAACTAAGTTTTACTCGGATTCTTCCAAGAGAAAAACCCGAAAAAACGGAAGATATTATCAAACTCTCGATAGAGTTAAAAGGTGAAAAAAGAGGGGTTGAGATCGTTTCAGAGATAAAAGATTACGTAGGTTGCTACCCCAAATATCAAAGATACAAACCAAAGCAAAACTGTGATGTCCATAAGCCTCTTTCTTCTAGCACACGCTTTAATCTCCGATGACTTGAGAAACCATGCGATGACTAAGAATATTCCTAGGATTAAGGCAACAGCCCCTGTGATTGCGTGAACCCACATTGTTTGAACCCCGGAGAAGCCGATATCAGTAGTGAAGAAACCGAAGCCATCCATAAAAGCTGGGCCCATGGCCAACAGAAAAGACAAAAGATGCAGAATCACTGCGCCGCCCATAGCAAAACCGTGATTTTTGAATCTACCTTTGGTCTTTAACCAGAGACCAACAAGAATGAAAAGAAAAGAGATTACTTGAAGCAGAAGATTAACGTCCGTGATGAGAACCGCACTGGTGCCAAAGATTCCTGACATGACAATACCACCCTTATGTTATGAGATTTGGTAAAAAAGATTTTCCCCCATCCACATTCCAGTTTTCTGGAATTTTGGATTTGAAACTGAGAAGCTTATAATAATGAAAGTAATGCGGATATTTGCTGTTATGTTTCCTTGGAAACCATGACTTCAGTTGATTTAATTACTGCCGAAACGTGGTCGCCTTTGCTGATTTCAAGGTCTTCAACAGCTTCTCTGGTTATTAAGGCCGTAATTGTGCAAGGAACTTTAACTGAAATTTTTATTTTGGCAGCTACATCGCCTTTTTCAACAGAGATTACTTCTCCTTTTATTCGGTTTCTCGCGCTTATTTTCACAAACAATCCCTCCCAACTTAATTCATCTTCAACAAGATCTGTCAACAATGCCTCAATTCTTGAATACTGTCTAATTAGACTTAGACTTTTTTCGGTTAGCTTGGCACCACCCCCTCCGTACATTCCGCCTTTGTAAGTCTTGATGAGAGCTTCACCTATCTTCTTCTCGGCTTCCCGAATTAGCCCCCAAGCGTACCTATATGACATACCCATTTCTTTTGCAGCCCTTCCCAAGGTGCCTTCTTCCCCCACTTTTTCTAGAAGCTTTATCGTGCCTTGCCCAAACAGATGGCTACCCTTTGTCTCAAACCACACTTTGAAAGCAGGCTTCACTTTCCCCATCTTCACCACTTGTTTTTTGAGTCTATTTTTGTTAACATTCTTCAGTTTAGAATTGGAGTTCACCGTTTATGAATCTTTTAGTATTTTCGTTTCTTGGGTTGGTGAAGAACTCTGCAGGCGTAGCCCGCTCCAGGATCCTTCCTTCGTGAATGTGAAATATTTCGTCCGCTAGTCTTTTTGCTTGATGCAGATTGTGAGTAGCTAGTATAATAACGCAATCTTTGGTCCGTCTGTTCTTAATTATCTCCTCAACTATTTTTGCGCTGCTTACATCCAAGTTGGCTGTTGGCTCGTCAAGGAGCAATATTTTCGGGTTGAGAAGAAATGCTCGAGCCAATGCAATCCTTTGTTGTTCTCCGCCTGATGTCTTCTTGGCTTTTCTCCTATCTAAGTCTCTTAATCCCACAGCCTCTAAAGCCTTGGAAACCTCGCCTGCAATCTTCTCTTTTTCTAATCCTCTGATTCTGAGCCCGAATGCTAGGTTGTCGTAGACGCTTCTGCTGAACATTACGGTTCTTTGGAAAACCAGCGTGGCAATTTTGCGTAATTCTGGCAGCCCCAATTCTTCATTGTTTATTGAAAGTGAGCCTTCGTCGGCTCGTTCGAGTCCCGCTATAGTCCTTAAGAGCGTGGTTTTTCCTGAACCATTAACGCCAAGGAGAGCGATTATGTTGTTTCCTTCTGCGTCAAAGGAAATAGAATCGATGGCTTTCGTGTTTCCATATCTCTTTGAAACATTGTTTAGCTGAAGCTTTAAGCTCACCTCTTATTCCCTCCTGCAATAATTGAGTAGCAGAGTTATGGATAGGATAATAGCCATCAGTATTATGCCCAGTGCTAGGCTGAAAGCAATTTCTCCCTTAGCAGTCTCCAAGGCAATGAAAGTGGTTAACACTCTAGTCACGTTTCTTATGTTGCCGCCCACCATCATCGCAACTCCGAGTTCAGCAAACGCCCTGCTAAAAGAAGCTGTAACCGCTAGTAGAATCGCCCATAAAGCTTCACGGATTATGGCAAAATTGGTTTGGAAGGTTGAAGCTCCAAGGGTCTTAGCAAGATCACTCATTTCAACATCAGTTGAGTTTAACGCGCTACTGGTGAAGCTTACCAGGATTGGCGTAATCAAGATGGATTGGCCAATTGCTATTCCTATTGGTGTGTAAAGAAGACTCATAAATCCCAATGGCCCGCTTTGTGACCACAAGAGAAACAGTAGCAGTCCTAGAGCTACAGTTGGTATACCTAGAAATGCGTTGGATAAACTCATTAGCAGTTTTTTCCCTGGAAAAGAGTACAAGCCTAGGGCTATGGCGATGGGTATTCCCCACAAACAAGCCAACAAAGTGGCTAGTCCAGAAACTCCTAAAGATCGCCAAACTATGGAGTAGACTTCGTGATTTCCACTGATGATTAAGTGAAAAGCCTCTCCTAAGGCTGCCATTATGGTGTCAAACATTGCAGATCACGATTAAGGGTGTTTCTGATTGAACAACTTGAGCTTGTTTAGACAGGTTTCTTGGTTACTATCTGTACAGATCGCCTTCTTGGTATCGGCATTCCTGTGGGCATTCTGTCCCATCGAAATATGCCAGTTCTTGTATCCACTGCAACATTTCAGGATTGCTTCCGCTTGCAAGCAAAGGAATGTATGGATTGAAGAGGGGACTGTCGAATTCTTCATTGCCGAAATCCGCCAGGATTTCTTGGGTTTCTTCTGAGATTAGAAAGTCTAGGAATCTAATTGAGGCGTTGAAGCTGGTTCCAGAAAGGTCGAAGTGTTTTGGATTGTTGGCTATTGCACTGTAAACGTTGAGGGTATCTTCTCCTTCTTCAACCAAGACTTCAAGTTGGATGTTGCCTTTCTTGTAGTTGTTGAGGTAGGATCCCAAATCACATAGGGTATAGGCCAATTTTTCGTCAGTTAATTTGAGGGTAGCTGTCATTCCTTGACCAGCTTCAAGGTACCAACTCTTTTCCCTCAAGTCTGAAACGCTAAAGCCTCCTGCAGTCCACAGACGCTTTTCTTTTGTGTGTGTTCCTGAATCATCGCCCCTAGATACCCATTCAACTGAACCATTCTTCCCTGCTCCTTTGATTTTGGTTAGTGCTTGAACCGGGGACAATCCATTGATGCCAACGGGGTCTTCCTTTGGGCCTACGATAACGAAGAAGTTGTAGGCTATGACCTTGCGGTTTACCCCGTAGCCATCTTGTAAAAACTTTAGTTCGCGAGCTGGATCGTGCACCAATATCATGTCAGCATCACCTCTCATTGCGGTCTGGATAGCCAAACCAGTTCCCTGAGAAAGAAAAGCGACGTCAATGGAAGAGTGTTTCTTCTCGAACTCTGTTTCCAGTACGTCTAAAAGACCAGTTTCATAGAGGCTGGTAGTTGTTGATACTATTAGACGTTGGTTTTGGGGTTTTGCCAACTCGAAGTATGCATAAGCGCCTATTGTTACAACAATGATTATTACTGCAATTGTTGCTATTGCTTTTGTTCTAACGTTTTTTCACCTGTGATGGAGCACTAATCTTCATTATGCACATATAAACATATCGCCACTTGAAGTTTAAAAAGAGTTCGAGACTGGCTCCTAAACAGGAGTTCTTGATAGCCAGACCCTCTTTTTCATTCATTCTCTATACTGTTGGGCTGGGATGTTGAATTGAGAGTTAATATTCATAAAATATAAAAACTTGGTTATTCATGACCAAGTAGATTTGGGATGCTGGAGAAAAATGGATAAAGCACGGCTACTGCTGATCTTAACCACCTTGGCCATTGCAATAGGTCCCATAGCAGGAGTTCTGATTATTTATCAGGACAACCTTGTCGACGCAGTGGTGCCTTCAGATCTAGTTGAAGCTATCAGCGACCCATTTGCTTCGGAAACGCCCTTTGAACCTCCAACCCTAGTGGATTCACAATACGATTCGACCTCGCGAACAGCAACCTTAACCTTTAACTTCACGAATCCGCTCAACTTCGATTTAACAATTAACTCTATGTTCTCGGATCTTGAATGCACCATTCATAAAGAGCCTCTGGGCAACTCGTCCCTTACAGAATCCGTCAGCATCCTTGCAGGCGCAAACGCTTTTCTAACAGTTTCGGGTACATGGACTGAAGAGGCAATAAGTCACTTTCAGACTGAACATAAGGATGCAAAGACCACTAGCATAGACCTTGTTGGGTTGAAACTCAGCCTCAAAGGGATCAACCTTGAACTGAATGATCGAGTAACGATTCCGGACGTCCCAATAGCACAAGGGTGAAACATATGAAAGAAAAGATAAACTGGTTCGGCCTCGCCGCGGGCATCGTAATAATTGCGTTGGTGGCTGTTTCCTTTTTCATCCCTTGGTGGCAGATTTCAGCTGGAGAAAACCTTGTTGAAGCAAGGGTTTCCCCGGTGAACACTTACTTCAACTTCTTGGGGGACACCGTCACTGTTCCATTAATATCGGCTCTTAACCTAGCTAGTGTACTTTCACTGGTCGCTGGAGGTTTGGCCATTCTCATTTATTCTTTGACACCAACCAAGTCCTACTCCAAACACCTCCTTGGTTTTTCCTACAGAAAACCTCTAATTGCTCTGTTACTTTTCGTAGGTGTTCTGTTTGCCCTAACCTTCGTAATTCAATCAGTTTTCAGTTTCCACGTTCCGCTTTACGGATCTGAAATCAGCACCTTGCCGACCACACTGACCAACGGCACAACAATAGAAGTGTCCCTTTCAGCAGAGTTCAAATGGCCATTCTGGCTAGCCGTAATGGCGGCGGGCCTTTGCATAGCGACAAGAATCTATCATAAAAAAGCCAATTTCGCTCAGGAATTTGTCTCAAATACTGTTTCTTCGACAAAGACCACTAAGTAAAGCTATAGATTTAGAAGCGGCCCGCAATTTGGCTAACGCTAAATGCGCTAGAGCTTTTTGTCCATAGATTGGAGCGCTATTTCAACGTTTCTTGCATTTTTGTTCCAACTAAACGCAGTCCAAATTCTTCTTCTGGCTTTTTCCCCCAGTCTTTTCGCAAGTTTTTTGTCTCTGAGTAACTCAACAACCGTCCTCGAAAAATGTTCTAAGTTTCTCGGTTTAACCGTAATGCTTGGTGAATTGTTGAAAACTGAGATGGCAAAACTTTATAGTATTATTCAGGGTTGTTTCATGAACTCTATAAACTCTTCGAGGCTTCTTGGCTGTAAAGTATAGTTAAGCTTTCTCTCCTCACCAATAGTTGAGTACGGTTTTGGTCCATAATCATGCCCTGGAAAAACCTGAATATCATTATCCAGCTTTAATAGTCTGTTGAAAAGACTCTGATACAGGCTTGTAGAGTCTCCACCAGAGAGGTCGGTTCGCCCACACTCCCTCACAAATAACGTGTCTCCAGTTAGAACTTTTTTTTCCACCAGAAGACATATGCTATCTGGAGTATGCCCTGGCGTATGAATCACTTTGATGACTATATTCCCAAGAAGTATCGTGTCTCCATCATCAACTTCGAGATCAGGTTTAATCCTTGAAAGCCTATGAGAAACAGTTTTAGCTACGAAATAACTTCGCAATTCTTCGTTACCTGCGGTATGGTCAGAATGGTTATGGGTGTTAATCAGATACTTCAGTGCCAGGTTTTCAGTTTTTAGAATACGGGTTATCTTGCCACCGTTGAAACTTGAATCAACCACAGCCGCGTCCCTTGTCTCATCGTCGCCCAAAATATAAGAGAAATTATCACCGTGCTGCTGAAGTTGTTTGAAAAACATTTCTAAACCGAAAAAACTGTCAACTCAGCCCCTAAAAAAACTTGTGCCAAAAAATCCTCAATTCACAAAGTCTAAAGAATCCTTAAAACCTCTCAGAACAGGTTTTGTGGTTGGGTTTACTGCATAGCAGCTCTTTGCGGTTTTTGTTGTTTCACTACTTGATTTGCTAATGTAGTCAGAAAAAGTAATCCGAAAACTAGAGCACCTATTACTATTTTATAAGTTGGGCTTATGTCAGAGAAGAAAACTGCAAAGATGAAGACCATCGTGAGAGCCAGCACTATAAGCTGCTGGATGTTGTCTAGACCCATGTTGAAACTCATTTTGTCTTCCTCGCCTACGCTCTTTTCTGCGTCGCCACTAATTAATTTTCTTGTTCTAATTTGGGGTTTGCATAACTGTTAAAGCTTGATGCGAATAAACTTTATACGAATGTTGCGGCGTTATCTAAGCGAAAGGGTATTTGCGCTTCCAGAACTAGAGGTTGTGGATTGAATGCCTTACATTAAGAAAATCGAGTTACGAGGCTTCAAATCCTTCGGGCCAAAAACAGTTAAGGTGAACCTAGACAAGGGGTTCACGGTGATAACTGGCCCGAATGGAAGCGGTAAAACCAACATTATGGACGCAGCCCTTTTCGCTCTAGGCGAGCTTAGCACTAGGAGAATGCGGGCTGAAAGCGCTGCAAAACTAATTTTTCACGGTTCTGAAAAAGCGGGATTGGGAAAGGCAAAACGGGCTAAGGTAATAATCCAGTTTGACAACTCAGACGGCTTGATACCAGTTGACACAAAAACTGTTACGGTTTCAAGGGAGGTTTACAAGAACGGTCAGAGCGTGTATAGGCTTAACGGCCGGAGGATTTCACGCACACACAGCATCGAGATCCTGTCAATTGCCGCTATTAGCAGCACTAGCCACAACATCATACCACAAGGTACGATAACGCGACTCACTGACATAAGGCCGATGGAACGAAGAAGAATCGTTGAAGATCTAGTTGGAATAGCACAGTACGATGCTGAAAGGGGCGAAGCTGAAGAAAAACTGCGCAAAGCAGACATCTCAATCCGAACTGCAATGGGCAGAATAGATGAAGTGCAGAAAAGACTAGATGACCTAGAGAGAGAACGCAATCAACTCTTACGATGTAATTTCATACAAAAAGAGATCAAGAAATTCGAAGCAATTAAAGTCTCAAACGACATAATTGAACTCAGCAAGAAAGTGAAAACATCTTCCACGCAAACAGACAAAGTTAGTAAGAAAGCCAAAAAACTTAAAGAGCTACGTGATGGCCGCAGATTAAAAAGGAGAGAAATCGAAGGTGAATGGCGAAAGCTAAGTTTAGAGAAGGTTGAAGAAGGCGGCTCAGAAGTACTAAGAGTACAAATAAAAATTGGAGAGATGAAATC
>DAOVIH010000001.1 GCA_030673805.1 Candidatus Bathyarchaeota archaeon
AAAAGCCCGCCATTCAGGCCCCCTATCAGCAATCTTTGCAGCAACCACAAAACCACAGTCCATACAAACAACCTCTGCACACTCATAATCACGCATAAACCTAACGCTACCACACTCAGAACATGACTGAACCCTAAGAGAATCAGGACTTCCCACAGACAATGAAGCATCATTTTCGTCTTTTGTTTCTTTATCCTCAGTCATTTCCATTTTCTCCGCCTATTCTTAATAGGAAGTGTGTATAGCAAGTTTTTGGCTATCTTTTCCGGGGTTTTGATTGTGGATTTAACTAATGCGTAAGGTGAAGAGACGGGACCTATTATGTCAAAGATTTTTCCAACAAGCTTAAGATTCTCGTCTACTACTGACGTGCCAATTCTTGGGGGTTGGTCAATTTTTACAATAATATTCTTGGACGACGTCACATTTATGACTCGGCCCAGTCTCTGCAAACTACCAACCTCTTAAAAACAATTACGACAACGACGTATTTTATTTAAACTTTTCTACTTAGAATAGTTAGCGACGTTCCAATTGAGGACTACTCGGTCAAAAATCTCAAAGATTTGTAGATTGCTAACTAAAAAATCCTGGATAAACACCTGGTTTCCTCATCCGCCAACAGCATCTCCCTTGCTAAGCCTTGTTTTTAAGAAACTAATTAACAAAATCTTTCGAGTGAATGCTTAGGCTCTTAAGAATTAGTGGATAGGCTTAACTATAATTCCTCGCATAAGTAGTTTAGTGTCGTTATGGAGGGTTAGAATATGGCACGCCCCGCCAAGAAAAGAACGTTTATTCAAACAGATAGAAGGGAAAAGTCGATTAACCAATTCGGGTTTTTGTTAATTCCAATAATATTCTTGTGGTTTGCCATAATCCACATTATAGGGGGGAACACCCCAAAAAAACTTGGGAACCGCATAGACGAACAATTAGATGCAAAGGGTTAGGGTTTGCTGGGATCCTGCACAATCACAAACTTTATGAGTGAAAGAGGGAAGCTGCCAAAGTTGCAATTGCTTTTGGTTAATTACAGTGCAAAAGCTATAAGAACTGCCATTATCGAAACGGTTAAAGCATTTCGTTTTATGAGTGGTTACACCAGCAAATCCGCATCAAGGTATCTGAACATACATTATTGGAGTCGAAACGTTCATAAATGAGAAGTGGCGATAAGACTGTGCCATTAAAGGGTGAGGCTAATGTCAAAACCGTTTTATGTGAAATATGAAGTGCCCAAAGAAATCGTAGATGCCGCCTATGAAGCCCTACAGATAGCTGCAAAGACAGGAATAGTAAGAAAGGGAACTAATGAAGCTACCAAAGCCATTGAACGAGCTAGAGCAAAACTTGTTGTAATAGCCGAAGATGTTGATCCGCCTGAAGTCGTCGCTCACCTATCGCTCATTTGTGACGAGAGAAAGATTCCATACGTTTTTGTATCTAGCAAGGATGAAATAGGCAAGGCAGTAGGTATTGATGTTCCAGCCGCTGCGGCTTGTGTTGTTGAAGAAGGAGAAGCGGCAGGATTAATCAAAGAAATAATCACAAGAATGGAGAAAGTGAAAAGAGGAGCTCAGTAATGAGCAGACACGAAAGGGCAGCAGACCAAGAAAAGATACCTGCAGAGGTAATTCAGATAATTGGACGAACAAGCGCCACCGGGGAAATATCTCAAATTCGAGTGCGAATTCTAGAAGGTAACGACAAAGGTCGGATTATTACGCGGAACGTGAAAGGCCCAGTTCGAGAGCAAGATGTCTTGATGCTAAGAGAGACTGAAAGAGAAGCAAAGAAAATCTCCAGAAGATGAAACGAGACAGATTATTCCAGAGGAAATGTCAATGCCTAAATTCAGGAAATGTTCATTTTGCGGTAATGAATTTCCAGCTGGCACGGGCATGATGTACGTCAAGAATGACGGGACAATATTGTGGCTCTGTTCAGGCAAATGCAAGAAAAGCTCCATAAAGTTCAAACGAGATTCTCGCAAATTGAAATGGACAAAATATTTTGGCAAAGAAGAGAAAGGAAAAGCCTGATGTTGCAAGTAAACTGCCAATAATTGTCCGTTGTTTGTTCATGACTTATGCGACCAGAGTCTTCTCTAAATCATTTCTCAACCAAACTTAAGACTATTGAAGTGGTAGCGGGGAGTAGATTTGAACTACCGATCTCTGGGTCTCTCAGAAATGGTTCCTATGAGCCCAGCGGGTTAATCCTGGCTACCCCACCCCGCTATATTTTATTAAGGAACACATCTGGGGCTTTCTACTAATTAAAGCTCGTTGAATATTAATGATTTCTTTTGCATTCAGTATCAGCAAAAACATTTTAGCATAGTGTATCAACCTGTAGTATTGGTGCTCACCTAGTTGGACAAACCATTTGTGCGAGAGTTAAACAAACCGATACTTGAAAACCCAATTTTTGTACAAGGGCTTCCAGGATTTGGAAATGTCGGTAGAATTGCAACTCATCTGCTAATCAAGTTTTGTGAAGCAAAGCTTTTTGCAGAATTATATTCACCTACCTTTCCTGATTACGTATCAGTTAGTTCGAAGGGAATATGCAACTTGCCTCGTTACGAGTTTTACTCAGCTCCAATTGAGAATAATAGCTTTATAATAATGACTGGGGAAACCCAGCCTTCATTCGAAGATGTTGTAGCTCATTATCAAGTTTGTGGAGAAATTTTGGAATTCATCGAGAAGCAAGGCTGCAATTTTATTGTTACTATTGGGGGAGTCCCACTAAATGGAGAAAAGGCACAGATCTACGTTGCTGCTACTTCGCCAAAACTTGTAGCTGAGTTCGTAGAGAAGGGGGCAGAAAGATATGGCAAAGGAAAAATTGTTGGGGGAACGGGTCTTACACTAGCCCTTGCTAAAGAGCGTGGTACCGATGGCATCTGTATTCTAGGCGCCACAACAGGCATAAAAGCAGATAAGGGAGCAGGGTTTTCAACTTTCAAGTTTTTGATGAAAGCCTTAGGAAAAGAGATAAAAGAGGGATTGTAGGAAGAGAAATCAAGTTCACCGTCTCTGGATGTGTACAAGTGACTGAAAAAACTGGAAATAAAGGATCTGACAAAGCGGAGACAAAATCGAAAATTGAGATGACTCTTTGGGTACTACTTGCAGCATTCCTTATTTTTGTGGGTCCCACTTACATAACATATCTGCTCTCGAATATTCTAGGAGCTGGCTTTGGGGTTTCTATGGCTTCTGGGTTTTTGCTTTTCGTGATGGGTTTAGTTCTCTTGTGGCATCTTGCCCGAAAGAAGATCGTCACGTAAACAAAATTTGCCTCAGATACCCCAGGGTGCATCATCTTCTTCAGCTATTTGAGATTCGTCATCGGCATTTCTATGATCTTCCCGAGTTGATATTAAGTCTTCTTCAAATTCGAAGGCGGTCGGGAAAAAGCATATAAAATATACCTTGATACATATCCAATATGCACCGCGGCAGAAATACAGAAAACGTGGACGTAAGAAACAAAGGAAACAAAAAAACCACAAGAAGAACAACAATTATCCTAGAGAGAGAAGAGAGAGAATTCATAGATACGCTAATACGTGAAGGCAGAGAACTCGGAATCAAACCTCTAATCTCCAAAATGCTTGAAATTTACAGAGGATTGATGATTTACGATTGGCGTTTTCCTGGAGAATACTATTTCGGAATCAGTCGAGTAGCCTTCGTTAACGTAGAACTATTGAATATCCTGATGCAACAAAGAAAACCAGAAGAAAAACGCCAACTTGGGAAGAGAATTGGTGAAGCTTTGAAAGTCTCCATCGAAACCACCTTGGACATTCAAACAGGCAAACGGAAGAATTGGGAAAAAGTATTCAGAAGACTAGAATTGCAGGGATTCGGGGACTTTTATTTGAAAGACAAGTATGTTCTAATAAAAACACCGTTCATCAACTATCCTGAGGTGTGGGCAAGCATTTTGGGAGAGTTGCTAGAAAGCAAATTTGAGCCAAAAACATCCATACCGCCGTTAGTTCTTGAAATAAAAGAGAATCCAGAGTCTTCAGTCCCAGATTGAACCTAGGCTATCTGTAAAAGAAAAATGTCAGCTACGAGTCTTAGTAAAGGGTACTGGTAACTCTACGGGTAACAAGGGTTGATGTTAACTGTCGGGTGATAGAACTTCTAAAAGTCTTTAAGGGATTCAAATAATTGTGTAAATTCGTTTCTAATAATATTATTACTACCAATAGTTACTATTCCCTGAACATTCGTAATGTTTATACCAGCTAATTTATTGGCTCTCTGGAATTTTGAAGATCCTTCGATAAAAGCTATACCATCACCAGAAATTTTATAAAAAGTTCTCTTGCTTTTGATTTTTCTGTTGCTAGTGATTATTTCATATTCTTCAGTTTCCTCTTTTATCCAGCCAGTCTCGATTAGATATTGAAGATTTCTAATTACTTCTTTCTTCTTAATTCCTTGTTTTTTCAAGTCAGAAGTTATTTTGCTTATCTTAACTTTATAACTACTCATGCCTCTCGGATTTTTCCAGACATTGTAAAAATATTCAAGAATTTTCTTCCGTATCGTATCTTCTGACAACACTCTCACACGGTATTGGAATTAGCTATGATAGAATATAAAAACTCTTGGAATTATTGATGTTTACGGATGATTATTTTTATTGTATCGCCTTCAATTAAACCATAAAGCTGGTTTATTGTTTTCAACCCTTCATCAGGATATACTATTAAGTGTAGAGTCTCGTTAAACAAATCAACTTTCTTGAATTTTGCCATAAACTCACTTTCTTCATTCATACAAATCACTACCCGACGATTTTTTACAGAAAGATAAATCCGACGGAGACTCCCCAGTACCTAGTAAAGATAGGTTTATTAGTGAGAAAGAGGGTTCCCATACGATTTGGTGAGGAAAATGAGGGATCGCATTCATGAAAGGCGATTGTGTTCATCGACGGTGAAACTAACCGCGAGATAGAAATTCTAAACCTCCTATTTGACACAATGTTGTTTTCTCCCTTTTTCAAAGCAACAAAGTTTTTCTTTAAAAGGCTTGAATCGCATATAGAAACAGAATGTGATAATTGCTTCGAGAACTCTGGTGATAAGAAATGAACAAAGTAAAATTTGCTTTACCCGCTGGGTCTTTAGCAAAAGCAACATTCGAAATACTGCAGCGCTCAGGCTACAGAATCCATGGACAGGAACGTACTTACCGCCCAACGATAAATGACTCGAAAATTGAGCTGAAAATACTGAGACCGCAAGAAATTCCGATTTTTGTAAGTGAAGGATTACAAGACGTAGGGATAACAGGTCAAGACTGGATATTAGAAACAGGTGCTGAGGTTGAAATTCTGCAAGATTTGGAATACGGAAAGGTAAGAATAGTAGTTGCCATCCCAAAGAGCTGTGAAACGAATAGTGTCTCCAGCTTTATGAAAAACTTGTGGCGTGAAGGCAAAAACGTAAGAGTGTCCACAGAATACCTGAACATCGCTGCAGAATACTTAAAGAAAGATCCAGAATACAAGAGACTCTTTGGCAATTCAGAACCTTTGCAGATTACACCATGGTGGAGAAAGGGTGAAAACTCGAAGGCGAAGATATTTTTGTCTTTTGGAGCTACAGAAGCCAAGACACCTGAAAACGCTGATTTCATAATAGATGTTACTGAAACTGGCTCAACTCTTGAACAAAACAACTTAACGATAATTGAAACAGTAATGGAGTCCTCGGCAGTTCTAATCGCAAACAAAAAAGCCTTGTCCAACCCGCAAAAAAAAGAAAAAATCTATGATATCATGACTCTTTTAAAAGGGGTTGTTGATGGTTCCAAAAGAATCCATATTTACGTTAATGTGAGAAAAGAGAACCTTCAGAAATTAATACAGGAATTGCCAGCTCTAAAGAACCCTACAGTAGCTTCATTGGCAAGAGAAGATTGGTATTCTGTCAACACTGTAATCGAAAAAGACCAGCTAATAGAGCTCCTACCTATAATTCGCAAACTCGCTCAGGGGATTGTAGTATATGAACCGAGACAAGTTTTGGCCCTGGATGAAGTGAATCGGAGATAGAAACTCAAATGGGCGATCAGCAACTTGAAGTGAAGGTTTGGAAGAGCGTTTCACTTCCTAAGGATTGGCTCAGGAGGAGAGAGAGGACACCTCAAGAAAACAGTCAGTTATTTGAAGAGAATGTACGAAAAATAATAAACGGGGTAAAAAAGAGTGGAGATGCGGCTTTAGTAGAATTTACGGAAAGATTCGATAAGACCAAACTTAGACCTGAACAACTCCAGGTGAGCTCGGATGAGATCGAAGAAGCCTACGGTGAAGTCAACCAACAGCAAATTGGAGCCATTAAGTTCATTAAAGAAAAAACAACTTCTTTTGAGAAACTTATCTTTGAAAAGCAGCACTTGGAAACGACAAAGGATGGAATAGTAGTTCAAAATGCGCTGCGTCCAATTGAGAGTGTAGGATGCTATGTTCCCGGAGGAAGAGCAGCCTATCCAAGTACAGTAGTAATGACTACGGTCCCAGCTAAGGTGGCAGGGGTGCCCAGAATAGCAGTTTGTTCTCCGCCATCAGCAGAAGGGGCGATCAATCCTCTGATTCTTGTTGCTGCGGACATTTGTGGAGTTGATGAGGTCTACAGAATTGGAGGGGCCCAAGCTATTGCAGCGTTGGCATATGGAACTGAAAGAATTAAACCTGTAAGAAAAATTGTAGGTCCTGGAAATAAATATGTGACTGCCGCAAAGCGGCTAGTCTCAAAAGAAGTAGCCATTGATATGCCAGCCGGCCCCAGCGAAGTTCTTATCTTAGCTGATGAAGCGGCAAACCCACGGTTCATCGCCAGAGACATGATTTCTCAGGCAGAGCACGGTGTGGACAGCATTCCGGGCTTGATAACAACATCTGAGAAAATTGCAGAAGAGGTTCTCTATTGGCTAAAAGATATGGTTGTCCGGGTAGAGCGAGGTATAATGGTCAGAAAAGCGCTTAATGAATACGGATTCATAATCATCTGCGACAACAATGACGAAATGATAGCCAATGCAAATCGTTTTGCAGCAGAGCATGTTGAGATAATGACCCAGACTCCGATGGAAATCGCAAAAAGAATCACGTCAGCCGGCGAAATCCTGATCGGCTCGTATAGTCCCGTGTCTTTAAGCGACTATGGAAGCGGAGCAAATCACGTTTTACCCACTGGTGGTTTCTGCAGGGTCTTTTCGGGCTTGTCGGTCCTCGACTTTGCAAAACGAATTAGTATTATCAAAGGTTCAAGAGAAGGATTGAAAAAGTTGGAGGGTTATGTTAGAGTCTTAACAGAGGCTGAAAACCTTCCAAATCACTACAAAGCTATAGCAGAGAGGATTCAAATTGAAGGCTCAAAGAAAAAAATGGCTTGAAGATAAAATCAAAAGAGTACAACTTCTAGAAAACTACAAAGTTGGGACAAGCATCGAAACTCTAGCTAAGGAAATGGGAATAGCCCCTACAGAAATTATCAAACTCGATTCCAATGAGACTTTTTTCATTTCTAGAGAATTTCTCACTAGGCTAATGAAACAAGTTGCAGATGAATGTGACTTGAGAATTTATCCACAAGAAGAAAAGGACAGATTGAGAGAAAAACTCTGCGATTACCTCAATACAACTGAAGATTCGATCATTATCGGAAACTCTAGTGATGAATTGATAGATCGTGTCGTACGGTTCTTTCTGGAAAAAGGAGATAACGCTATTTCAATAATGCCGAGCTTCCCCATATACAAATATACTGTAAATCACCAAAACGCGACATTCACCGAAGTGCCCCTTCGGAGAGATTTCAAACTCGATCTCGAACGGATCTTAAGTGCGGTTAAGCCCAAAAGCAAACTTCTATTCTTGTGTTCTCCAAACAACCCAACGGCTAATCAGTTTGGACGCGACGAAATTACAGTTTTGATTGAAAAATTCCCCGGAATTGTAATTGTTGACGAAGCTTATGCAGAATATGCAGAATACTCAATGGTCCCTATGTTGGAAAAATTCGAGAATTTAATTGTTCTAAGGACTTTTTCTAAGGCCTTCGGTTTAGCAGGACTCAGATTAGGATATGCTGTAGCAAATCCAAGCATTGCCAAAACGCTTTCAGCTACAGTTGCGTCACCCTACCCAGTAAGCTCTTTCACTTTAAGGATGGGACTGAAGCTTCTGGAAAACAGACAGATAGTGGAAAGTGCCGTTGAAAGACTGAAAACTGAACGGAGAACTCTGATTCAGAAACTTGACTCAGTGAACGGAGTACGATCTTTTGAGTCAAAAACAAACTTTGTCCTATTTAGCACAACCAAGTCACATGAAGAAGTTTACCAAAACCTACTCAAACAAGGGATACTTATCAAAAGGCTAGGCAATCTTCTTCATTTAGACAATTGTCTTCGAACAACAGTGGGACTGCCCAAAATGAATAAGAAACTGTTGGAGACTATGGAAGAAGTAATGGAGAGGTAAAAAAAAGAAAAAGGATACCAAGAATTTAGAAGAGGTGGTTTTAGTTGAGAACGAGTAAAGTTTATAGAAAAACTCGGGAAACAGAAATTCTTGTTTCAGTGAACTTGGATTCACAAGGAAAATCTGAGGTGAATACTGGGGTTTCTTTTCTTGACCATATGATTACATTGCTAGCAACGCATAGCCTCATTGATATACATGCTGAAGTGAAAGGAGATTTGAGACACCACACAGTTGAAGACTTCGCAATATGTCTTGGAGAAGCACTGAGAAAAGCATTGGGCGAGGGAGAAGGAATAAACAGGTTTGGTTTTGCGGCCGTCCCCATGGATTGTTCCCTAGCTTTTTCAGTAATCGATTTGGTTAAACGGTCATATTCAAAAATTGAACTGAAACTTAGAGGTAAAAAGATTGAAGACATGCCATCCGAAGACATTTATCACTTCTTAGAAACTTTGACAACATCATTGTCGGCTAACATCCATATATGGGTTCAATACGGGACAAATGATCATCACAAAACAGAAGCGGGAATAAAAGCCCTTGCGCTATCGCTTAAACAAGCGGTAGCGCTAGATCCTAGAAGGAAAGGGATCCCCAGTTCGAAGGGAGTGATCTGAATTACAAGGATTTCAATCATTGATTATGGAGTGGGTAATCTTCTTAGCCTAAAATTTGCTTTTCAGAAAGTTGGTCTGAAACCAGAAGTTGGACTTGACAGATCACAGATAAAAAATGCTGATGCCATTGCGATTCCTGGTGTTGGAAGTTTCCAAACTGCTACAAAGAAACTAGATCAGGTAAGAGACTTAATTATAGATTTGGCCGGTGGTGGCATTCCAGTCATTGGAATATGTTTAGGCATGCAACTTTTCTTTCCAGAAAGTGAAGAGGGGGGAGGCCAAGGATTAGGTCTTTTCAAGGGAAAAAACGTTAGGTTGCCAAATTATGTAAAAGTCCCACATATGGGTTGGAACTCACTAAAGATAATTAAACAAAACAAAATCTTAGAGGGTGTTAATGACGGATCATATGTTTATTTTGTCCACTCCTTATTTCCAGAACCCACCGAAAGGAACATCGTCTGCACGGAAACAAATTATGGAAAAACTTTCGCTTCAACAATCGCGAAAAAAAACGTTTATGGCACCCAATTCCATCCTGAAAAGTCAGGAGATATAGGACTGAAAATTCTGAGGAATTTTGCTCAGATAGTGGCCCGGTGAAATTGTATGCTAATAATCCCTGCCATTGACTTGATGAAAGGTAAAGTGGTTAGGTTGAGGAGGGGTGACCCGAAGACTGCAAAGGATTACGACTATCTTGGTGATCCAGTGCAAATAGCAGAGAAGTGGAAAGAAGAAGGAGCTAAAAAACTCCATATAATCGATTTGGACGCAGCATTGAATACTGGGGACAACCTTCAAATCATCCAAGAAATAGCCAAAACAGTAGATTTGCCCATCCAAGTAGGTGGCGGAATACGCAACATCGAAACTGTCGAAAGAATGATCAGCTTGGGAGCAAGTGACGTGATATTGGGTTCCTTGGCATTCAAGAACCCAAAAGCAATAATCCAATTAACGAAGAAGTTTGGCCAAGAATTCATAATTGTTGCCTTAGACAATAAGAACGGGGAAATTATGGTTGATGGATGGAAAACTGGGACAGAGGTTAGTATCGAAAAGGCACTCAAAAGTTTCATAGGACTCCGGATTAATACTTTTTTGATTACCTCGGTAGCTAGAGATGGTACTCTTGCGGGACCCGACATAGACACCCTTACTAAGGTATGCCTTCACTCCGATGTTAAGGTGATAGCGGCAGGGGGAATAGGCTGCCTAATGGATTTGATAGTTCTCAAGAGAATCGGCGTGGAAGGAGTGGTGGTGGGAAAAGCACTATACGAAGGCCGATTTACACTTCGACAGGCCTTAAAAACTGTAGCGGAGGGTCTGAGATAGTGCCACTCGCAAAACGCGTCATTCCTTGTTTGGATGTAAACCACGGCAAAGTGGTGAAGGGAATAAACTTTGTGAACCTAAGAGATGCTGGACACCCTGTTGATTTGGCAAAGCGCTACTCAGATGAAGGTGCGGATGAATTAGTTTTCCTCGACATAACAGCATCGTCAGAGAAACGAGAAATACTCAGGGAAACTGTAAAAAGCGTAGCGAAAGCCATAAGCATTCCGTTCACTGTTGGTGGAGGAATAAACAACGTTTCAGATGCACGACTTGTTCTTTGCAACGGAGCAGACAAAGTATCTGTAAACACTGCGGCAGTTAGAGATCCCTCAATAATAACAGAACTTGCCGAAGTCTTTGGACAACAATGTGTGGTAATAGCAATAGACGCAAAAAGAAGAAAGGAAGATAGACCAGACGCAATCACAGTGGAAACTCCGGAAGGCAAAGTGTGGTTTGAAGTCTACACATACGGTGGGAGAAACCCAACAGGCATAGACGCCATTAGATGGGCTATTCAGGCTGCAGGGCTTGGAGCTGGAGAGTTTCTGGTAACTTCCATGGACAAAGATGGCACAGAAGACGGTTTTGATTTGGAACTAACACGTAAAGTTTCTGAGAGTGTTAACGTTCCAGTTATCGCAAGTGGAGGAGCGGGAATCCCTGAGCATTTTCTAGAAGCTTTCACATTCGGAAAAGCCGACGCTGCTCTAGCAGCATCAGTTTTCCATTATAGCAAATACCCTGTTCCAATCGTTAAAGAATACCTTCGAAAAAAGGGGGTGATTATTAGACCTTGACTAAGGAAGAAATTATTCAAAAACTTGATTTCAAAAAATGTAAGGGGCTCATTCCTGTGGTTGTCCAAGACGCCAAGTCCAAGGAGATACTCATGGTAGCTTACACCAACTCGGTAGCACTAGAGAAGACCCTTAGCACGGGTTACGCCCATTACTGGAGTCGATCGCGAGACAAGCTATGGAAGAAGGGAGAGACCTCAGGTCACACACAAAGAATTAACAAGATCCTCATGGATTGTGACTATGACACATTGTTGTTCATTGTAGAACAGAAAGGAAACACCTGTCACACCGGAGCAGATACTTGTTTCCACAACCAAGTAGAGGTAGCTAGCACTTTTTAAGAAATCAAGATCCATATTGTTAGTACACACAAACCGTGTCCAATAACGGGTGAAGATTGGATGCCTCTACATGAAGCCATGCTTTATAAAAAACTAAGTGAAAACCGAGTGAAATGCCATTTGTGTGGCCGGAGATGCCTAATAGCCGAAGGTGCGATAGGTTTCTGTTTGGTAAGAAAGAATGAGGGAGGAACCCTTTATTCACTAAATTACGGTGAAGCAATATCTGCTTGCGTGGATCCATTGAGCAAGAAACCCCTTTCCCATTTTAACCCCGGAGCGCTGGTCATGTCTATTGCGGGAGCAGGCTGCAATTTTCGATGTAGGTTCTGCGACAATTGGATGATAAGTCAATCCAAAAAAGCCAAAGGAAAAAAGTTTTCACCAGAAGATGTGGTGAAAGCAGCTGGAAAAAACAATTGCCAAGGAATAAGTTACACCTACACTGAGCCAACAATATTTATGGAGTATGCCTTCGACATAGCAAAGCTTGCTCACCAAGTGGGATTTTTCAATACATTCGTAACCAATGGGTATATGACACCTATCGCTGCGAGAACAATTTCACCTTATTTGGATGCAGCAACAATTGATTTTAAAGGCGGAGCTGATCCGGAGTTCTACAAAACTTATTCATCAGTTCCAGATGTTGACCCAATTTACGAAGCACTAAAGGAATTAAATAGAAACGGAGTTCATTTAGAAATTACAAACTTGGTTATTCCTAAAATCGGAGACTCAATTGAAAGAATTAGAGAATTAGCAACATGGATAAGAGATGTTCTGGGGGAGGATACTCCATTCCATCTTCTACGTTTTCACCCTGATTACAAGATGACTCGTACCCCTACTACATTAGTTGAAACCTTGGAAAAGGCGTACATGGCCGCAAAGAGTGCGGGATTGAACTATGTGTACATTGGAAATGTACCTGGTCACCCAGCTGAGAACACATACTGTCCAAAATGCAATGAACTTCTGATCAAGCGGCACAGTTTCGAAATTACCAAATGGAACTTGACAAAAGAAACAACATGTCCAGTTTGCGGAAATGCAATCCCTATTAAGGGGAAACTTCATTCAAGAGGATATTCGTTCCCTTACGCCTTGTTTTAATACTCGCAGAGTTATTTTTTACAATCAGAGTGTAATGTGGTATCGCTCAGACACCTCATGGGTTTTTGATGACGAAAATGTACGAAAAAGCTTAGGAAGATACCTAGCTGTAATGAAGAACGAAAAAACTTCAAAATTTATGATGGCAAGACAGCTTCCAGCCGAATTCAAAAGCAGCGATTCGATGATAGAGCTATGGAAAGAACATGTTACGTACACAGACGAATTCTACAAGACTGAGCATGAAGCTGACTTGGGCAAAACATTTTTTGAGGAAAAACTTACTCCGCGTAAATCATATTTTGACCTGAAGATTGAAATTGCCTCACGGATTTTAGAGAAATGTCACCTATGCAAGCGCAGATGTTTGGTTAACAGGAAAAAAGGCGAGGTTGGATATTGTAAATGCGGAAATGAAATTGCGGTCTCAAGCATTTTTCATCATCTAGGGGAAGAACCTGAACTAGTGCCTTCCGGAACCATCTTCACGATGGGGTGTACAATGCGCTGCCTTCATTGTCAGAACTGGAGAATCGCAAATTGGATAGAAAAAGGAGCTCTGTGCACCCCAAAAGAGCTTTCAGAAGAAGTTAAGCGATTGCGCCTAAGTGGATGCAGAAACGCAAACCTTGTAGGTGGAGATCCAACGCCTTGGCTCTTGCAATGGCTTCAAACATTCAAACAAGTGTCCGTAAATATTCCTGTAGTTTGGAACTCAAACGCCTATTATAGCCACGAAACAGCGCACCTACTGGCAGGGTTCGCCGATGTTTACCTATTAGACTTCAAGTACGGCCCAGGCGAGTGTGCAGAGAGAATCTCTGAAGCACCAAACTATTGGAGGATGTGCACTTCCAATCATTTAGAAGCCAGCAAGAATGGAGAACTGATAATACGCGTGCTAGTCCTGCCTAACCATTTAGAATGCTGCACAGGACCAATATTGAACTGGATAGCTAGGAATTTGGGTGCAGAGATTCGGGTCAACCTCATGTACCAATATAGACCAGAGTGGCACGCCCGCAAACTGCCAGAGCTTGGGAGACGACTTACCTTAGAGGAAAAAAGAACTGCCCAGGGACTGGCTGAAAAAGCTGGACTGAAGAACTGCATCGCTTAGCTTCAGGCTGCAACTTCATCCCGATTGCCCACAGAAAGTAGGTTGTCAATGAATTGAGAAGTGACAGACAGAGAGAAAACAAGAAGTGCATTTTCCCGGAAAAGTGTGGAAAAACGATAGAGTTCCAAGCTTTACCAGTGAAGACTGAATATTGGAAACCTGGAGAAGACTATCTCGATTTGATCACCAAAAAGTTGGCTAAAAGATTGGAGGATGGATATTACGTAGTTGTTTCAGAGAAAGCGCTTTCAACAGCTTCGGGAAAGTTGATTGACGAAAGCACAGTTGTTCCAAGGTTGAATTCAAGTTTTATTGCCAGATTTTGGATGCGATTGGTCTGGGGGTACCTCTTAGGGGTAGTATGCCATCTTCAACAGAAGTTATTGAATAGGCTTAGAAATTATCCGCGGGAAGCAGGTAGTCGTCATAAACAGATTGCACTGCAATATGCAGGTTTTTTGCAGGCATTAATGTTCGGCTCTGAAGGCGGTATTGATGGATCCAACTTGCCATATTCTTTCGTGAGCTTACCATTGAATGATGCCAAAGAAAAAGCAGAAGAGATCCAGCAAGAAATTTGGCAGAAACTTCACAAACACGTGACAGTGATGATTGTGGACACTGACAAAACCTATTCATTCAGAAACTTTCATTTTTCAACTAGACCGGGACCCATCGAGGGTATACAATCGTCTGGTGGAATTGTTGTTTACGTTATAGGCCGAATGCTGAAATTGAGAAAAAGGCCAACACCATTGGCAATAACTGGAGGCGCATTACCATTGGAAGAAGCATTGAAAATTGCTAGCATATCGGATAGAAGAAGAGGCACCGGGTCAGGCGCAACCGTATGGGATATGGCGGAAAGATTCAATGTTAGAGTGACTGAAGTCAGCTGGAAGATGCTGCAAAAAATTGAACATACACCAATGATAATCGTAAGAAAGAAGACTAATTGAAGCTACATTGTAACAAACAAATTAATCTAGATGAAACATCGGCAAAAAAAACTGTTCTTGAATAGCAAAAAATAAACGTGTAGCCTATTTCAATAGAAAACGTGAAAGACAATGGATGAGACATTGGAGAAGTTGGATGTCTTTTATAATCCTCGTTCAGTAGCAGTTATCGGAGCTTCAAAGAACATAGATAAAGCCGGGCATGTGATCTTTAAGAATTTTGCCGAAAACAAGAGAAGAGGAGTTTTTAGAGGTGAAATATACCCAATTAACCCAAATGAAGAAAATATTCTAGGATTCAGATGTTATCCTTCAATAACTGAGGTTCCCGGAGAAATAGAACTACTTGTGATTGTTGTTCCAGCAAGAATTGTACCCGAAATTATGAAGGAGGCAGTGAACAAAAAGGTTAGAGCTATTGTGATAATCAGTTCAGGTTTTGGAGAGGTCGGAAACAAAGAACTTGAAGACCAAGTGGTGCGTATTGCGAGAAAAGGTGGAATACGGGTTTTGGGGCCCAACTGTCTAGGTGTGTATTACTCAAAGAGCGGAGTTGACACACTATTTCTTCCCGAAACAAAAATTCTGGCAACAGGAGATGAGATTATTGCCACCCCAAGACCAATGCTCGGAGAGATTGCTATAGTCACTCAAAGTGGAGCCTTCGGTGTTGCAGCTCTAGACTATTTGACTGGGCGTCAAATTGGAATCAGCAAATTCGCGAGCTTTGGAAATAAATGTGACGTAACCGAAGCGGAAATGCTTCATTATTTATCATATGACGAAGAGACCAAAGTCATACTACTCTATGTTGAAGACATAAAAGCTGGAAGAGAATTCTTGAGAATAGCCAAGAAAGTCAGCCTAAAGAAGCCAATTGTCGCCCTCAAAGCTGGAAGAAGCAACGCTGGGGCAAGAGCTGCCGCTTCTCATACGGGCGCTATTGCTGGATCAGACAGAATCTATGATGCAGCCTTTGAACAAGCAGGAGTCAGAAGAGCAAAGGACATGGAAGATTTTTTTGATTCGGGTAAAGCCTTAGCCATGCAACCACCAGCTGTGGGCAATAATATTGGGGTACTTACTGACGCTGGCGGCCCAGGTATCTTAGCTGTGGACGAATGTGAACTTGGAGGTTTGACCGTTAAGCGTTTTTCGCAAGAAACAATTCAGGAGTTCCAGAGACTTAAGAGTGAGGGCGTTCTACCCAAGTTCGCCTCAACAACTAACCCGGTTGACCTCACAGGGTCCGTGACTGACGAGATGTTCGAGATTGCGGCTGAGATAATGTTTCGAGATCCAGAGGTTCATGGCATAATTCTTCTTGGATTGCATCATTTACCAGCTTTGCGGGAAAAATACATTGATGAAGTAGCAAAAATCTCCGGTAAATACAGAAAGCCAATTGTGGCCTGCGATATTGGAGAAACTGAAATGGCCTTGTACACGCGGTTCAGATTTGACAAACTAGGAATACCATCTTATTCCTCTCCAGAAGATGCTGCAAGGGCAATGAAATCTCTAGTACGCTATGGAGCATACCTGAAAAAAAACAAATGTTTTGAAAACTACACGGAAGAATTCTTGAAGAAAAAGCGTAAATATCCCTGAACTAAAAAGTAACCGCAACCGTTACTTCATCACCGTCTTGCAGTTGAAGTTGTTTTCTGAGATACGCTGGAGAAATAATTTCCACAATATTCAAAGGATAGCCTGAGATTTCGGGAATTACTATCGCGCATTCTATGTTATATAGAAACGCTTTGAAGATCTTTCCTCCGGAGTATCCTTCAGCTGGACAGAGTCTAATTGGGGTTGCTTTTTCCAATGCTCTCTGCCGCTTCTTGTTCTCTTTTGAGAGCAGTATGTTTAAGGTTCCCGGATACGGAGTAAAGCCAAGTTTGTTCACTATCTGTTTCATAACCCACGGTAATTCAAGGAATTTTGCGGCTTCACCCTGCCCGGAAGAAACTTCACCTTTCAGGTTAATTGTTCCCAACGTTCATCATAACCAGTAACAACACAGTCCTACCAAACCAAAAAATAGTCTCATTATTGCATTATTTCTGTTTTTTCAGCCACTGTGCAACTCTTTTAAGAGTAGAGTTGGATGAAATATCTATTACTGGAACTATCATTTTTTCTTTTGTTTCTATTGTTGGGCTGTACTTTGGCATGAGTGCATGCCCTACAAAGGTCCAATAGACTCTACGTTTTTCCACCAACTCCTCCGCAATTGTGGGCGTTGAAGCGGGGAGGGGAAAATACAAGAACACTACGCCGTCGGACCAGTATAACCCGGTAAGTTTGCCTCCCGCAATAACTGAAGTGAAACGAGCCATCATTTCGGGTGATGAAAAAAGAGTGCGCTCTAAAACCACAATCTCTTTAAAAGGTTCATACTTAACTTTGACTCCGCCTTCATCCATCAAACTCCACCGCTAACAATATTCGTTGTAAGTTCCCTTTTAATTTTGTTGAAATTTTAGAAAAAGTTATAGAGTAGACAAATGTTAAGCCTTCCCTAAATAATAGTCACCAGAGGTTGTTGATTTGCCAGAAATCCGTGTAGCGATTGTAGGGGTTGGGAACAGTGCATCGGCGCTTATCCAAGGAGTACATTATTACCAAAATGCAAAGGAAGACACTTCAGTACCAGGACTGATGCATGTAAATTTCGGAGGATACCACATAAGGGACGTAAAGTTCGTGGCTGCATTTGATGTGAACAAAGACAAAATCGGGAAAGATTTGTCTGAAGCCATATTTCTTGAGCCAAATTGTTGCGTTAAATTTGCAGATGTTCCTTTCTTGAATGTTGAGGTTTATCCCGGGCCAGTCTTGGATGGTGTTGCAAAACACATGGAAGAGACTTTTCGTGTTTACGACGAGAGGAAAATGAAGTGTGCTGATGTAGCTGAGGTTCTGAGAGAAACAGGAGCGGACTTGCTTATCAACTACTTGCCTGTTGGAAGCAAAAGTGCTACGCGCTTTTACGCTCAAGCCGCTTTGGAAGCTGGAGTTGCTTTCATTAACTGCATGCCAGAGTTTATCGCCTCGGATAAAAAATGGAGCCAAAAATTTGAAGACGCAGGTCTTCCTGTTGCTGGAGACGACATAAAAAGTCAGGTTGGAGCAACGATCTTGCATAGAAATCTTGTAAAGCTATGTTTGGATAGAGGAGTCATAGTTGGGGAAACATACCAGTTGAATCTAGGGGGGGATACGGATTTCTTGAACATGACAGTGGAAGATAGGCTAATAACAAAAAGAATAAGCAAAACTGAAGCGGTCACTAGTCTAGTTCCCTATAAATTGCCAACACGAATAGGCCCTTCTGACTATGTTCATTTCTTAAAGAACAAAAAAATATGCTACATAAATCTCAAAGGCAGGAAGTTTGGTGACCGCCCTATAGAAATCAACGTTAAACTTGAAGTTGAAGACTCACCTAACAGTGCTGGAGTAGTTATTGACTTGGTTAGAGCTGTGAAGATAGCTCTGGACAGAAAAATATCAGGCGCTTTGATAAGTGTCTCTTCATACGCTTTCAAGCATCCGCCAATTCAGGTGCCTGATTCCACGGCTAAGCAGTGGGTTGAAGACTACATCTCAGGTGTAAGAAAGCGCTGATTTGAGTTCCAGCGTTTGTTAAGAATGATGCTATTTCAACCTTAAAGTTCATAACCACCAGGGTGCATACTACCTGTAAAGGTGAGTATTCTTGGTGAAAGTAGAAGGGCATGAAGTTCCCGAAGGCCTATTTTATTCAAAGGATTTTGAGTGGATCAAAATTGAAAAAAACAAAATTCGCATGGGAATAACTGATTATGCCCAAAAGCAGTTGCGGGAAATAGTGTATGCTGAATTACCCAGTGTTGGGTCCCAAGTTCAACAGAACGAGCCTTACGGAACGGTGGAATCTATTAAAGCCGTTTCGGATCTAATCGCTGCGATAAGCGGAACTGTAGAAGAAGTCAACGAGGAAGTTCAATCAAATCCAGAAGTACTAAACGAAGACCCATATTTGAAAGGCTGGATAGTTGTTGTAAAGCCTTCCAATCTTGGAGAAGAATTGCCTAGTTTGATGGATTTTGACAAGGCAGTTGAATGGCATAAAACGCTATAGGGATGGCTAATGGCCAAACGCGTAGTTGTAGTTGGAGCCAATGCTTCGGGGGTAGAGGCGGCAGCAGCTACACGGAAAAAAGACCGAACTGCCGAAATCATTTTAGTTACCAATGAAAAACAGGCCGGATACTCGCGTTGCGGTCTTCCATTCGTAATAGGCGGTGAAATACCAAATTTCAGCGATTTAATAGTCTATCCTACTGCTTACTTCAAAATGTTAAAACTGAACCTGAAAACTGAAACCGAAGTCACATCGATAAATACTAAAGAAAAGATTATTGTCACTATTGACAAAACAGGGACAAAAGAAGAAGTCGACTACGACAACCTAGTGATAGCAACTGGTGCCAATTCGTTTATACCGCCTATTAAAGGAAGAGAAAAACAGGGAATATACAATCTCCGCACTATTGAAGATGGAAAAAGGATTAACAACGCTATAGAGAACGGCGCGAAATCATCCGTAGTAATGGGTGCCGGCTTGATAGGACTAGAGACTGCAGTTGCCTTGCTTGAACGAGGACTAGAAGTAACGGTGGTGGAGTTGTTACCTCAAGTTTTGCCGGCGATGCTTGATCCTGACATAGCCAAAATCGTGCAAGAGTTCCTGCAGCAAAGAGGACTGAACATCCTTACTGGAAAAGGTGTTGAAGAGTTTTTAGGAACAGAAAAAGTGACAGGTATAATCGCTGGCGGCGAACATATAAGTGCGGATCTATTCATCAGCGCTTTTGGAGTGAGAGCTAATACTAAACTTGCAGTTGACGCAGGGATCATGCTTGGAGAGACAAGGGCAATAAAAACAAGCTCCAGAATGGAGACTAACGTAGCGGGCATATATGCCGTTGGTGATTGTGCAGAGACAAAGCATTTGATCACGAATAAACCTGTGTGCGCTCAACTTGGAACAGTAGCGGTTCGACAAGGAAAAGTGGCAGGGAAGAATATTGGGGGAGGTGACGCCTTTTTTAAGGGTGTCTTGGCATCTGCAGTGACTAAACTAAGTGATGTAGAAGTTGGAGTAACAGGTTTAACGGAAAAAGGAGCTAAAAGGGCGGGATTGGAAACTGTAACTGGGAAAATCACCTCGAAGACCAGAGCTGATTATTATCCAGGTGCTTTGCCAATAAAAGTCAAACTAGTTGTGGAAAAAGAATCCCATCGGTTAATAGGAGCACAGATAGTTGGTGAGGAGGAAGTAACTCAACGAATAAATGCCTTGTCATTTGCCATACAAAAAAAAATGGACATACAAGAATTAGCTAATGCGGATACAGCTTATGCTCCACCCCTTTCGGAGACTTGGGAGCCAATGATTGTGGCAGCCGAGATAGCCTTAAGAAGACTAGGTTGAACGTGACTTTCTCAAACCTTCTTGTAGGAAAATTAATTAAGACAGAACTTAGTGTTTAATCTCAAAACATTTGGTGATCTAAATGACGATAAGAGTTGCAATAAACGGTTTTGGAAGAATTGGCAAACTACTTTATAGAGCTGCAATAGAAAGCAATGCAAAGATGGAATTCGTTGCCATAAACGACTTGGCAAACGCTAAAACTTTGGCTCATTTACTCAAATATGATTCAGTTCATGGAACATTCGATGCTGATGTGAAAGCAACTGAAGACACAATAATCGTTAATGGAAAACCCCTAAAGGTTCTATGTCAGAGAGATCCAGCCTGCCTACCTTGGAAGGATCTAGGTGTCGATCTTGTAGTTGAATCAACTGGACTTTTCAGAGACCGCGAAAAAGCATCAAAACATCTTGTTGCAGGAGCTAAGAAAGTAATTATTTCAGCACCATCCAAAAACCCAGATATAACAGTGGTCTTAGGTGTCAATGATCGTGAATACGACAATGAAAAGCATAATATAATCTCGAATGCTTCATGCACGACCAACTGTGTAGCACCTGTGTCAAAAGTGCTAAATGAAAACTTCGGGCTTAAATCTGCACTAATGACAACTACACATGCGTACACCAATGATCAAAGGTTAATGGATTTAGTGCATAAAGACTTGCGCCGAGCAAGAGCCGCTGCATTAAGTATTATCCCAACAACAACAGGTGCAGCCAAAGCAGCTACACTCGTTTTGCCGGAACTTAGTGGAAAAATGGACGGATTAGCCCTTAGAGTCCCTGTGCCAAACGTTTCGTTAGTGGACCTGACTGCGGTATTAGCCAAAGAAGTAACCAAAGAGGAAGTAAATGCTGCTTTCAAAGAAGCATCTGAAGTGGGAGATTTAGTTGGAATACTAGACTACACAGAAGAACCTGTGGTTTCAGTGGATTTAAACCATAACTCGATGTCAGCTACAGTCGATGGGCTAGCAACGATGGTCGTACAAGGCAATCTGGTAAAAGTTTTAGCGTGGTATGACAATGAGTGGGGCTTCTCAAACAGAATGGTGCAGCTAATAGAGCTAATCGGGAAAAAAGCAGGTTTATAAAGAAAAAACCTCCAACGTCCAAAATCCCCATTTCAATTTTTTTGAGGAAGTAATAGCAATGGCAAAGTATCTTTCACTGGACGACATAAAAGTCAAAGAAAAGGTTGTTTTAGTTAGAGTTGATTTCAACTCGCCGGTAGATGTGAAAAGCAAAAAAGTTTTGGATGACGTAAGAATTCGAGCCCATGGAAAAACTACTATAAGGGAGTTAGCTGAGAGGGGCGCTAGAGTCGTAGTCTTAGCTCACCAAGGTCGCAAGGGATCTTCAGATTTCATATCTCTGAAACAACATGCGGAGATTTTGAGCGAAGTCCTGGATAAACCTGTTCAATATGTTGAAGATCTATATGGCAAAAAAGCGAAAAACGCGATTAACAAGTTGAAAAGTGGAGAGATCCTCGTTTTGGAAAACGTAAGAGGGTTCGAGAAAGAGACGATGAAAGGAACTCCAGATGATCACGCGAAAACGGAGTTTGTCCAAAATCTTGCACCGTTAGCAGACCTGTTTGTTAATGATGCCTTTGCAACCGCACATAGAGCTCATGTATCTATAGTAGGTTTCACTCCGAAACTTCAAAGCGCGGCAGGCCGAATTATGGAAAGGGAGTTAAAATCCCTGAGTAGAATCCTTGACAACCCAGAAAAACCTTGCATATTCATACTAGGCGGGGCTAAGGCAGATGACACCCTTGACATCTCCAGACATGTTTTGAGTAACAACATAGCCGATTACGTACTCACTGGTGGCGTTGTAGCTCAGGTCTTTCTAGTAGCAAAAGGATACAAGCTTGGGGATAGAAACATGAACTTCTTGGAGAAAAAAGGACTTATGGAGCTAATCCCCGGAATAAAGGAGTTAGTGCAGGAATATCCAAAAAAAATTGTTCCTTCAACGGATATGGCTATTGAGATTGATGGAAAAAGAGTGGAAATTACCGCTGAAAAACTACCAACGAAATATCCAATATTCGATATTGGCCCCCAAACAATTGCTCATTATGAAAAACTGATAAAGAACGCCGAGTCAATTGTGGTCAGCGGACCCATGGGGGTCTACGAAAACGATGAATTCAACATTGGAACAAAAGAAGTTTTCAGTTCAGTTGCGAACTCCAGAGCTTTTTCTTTAGCTGGAGGGGGACACACTATAGCGGCTTTGCAGAAGTTCGGCCTCTCCGACAAGATTTCCTACGTGAGCACCGCCGGGGGAGCCTTGATCGAGTTCTTAATGGGTAAAGAACTCCCCGGTGTAGCTGCTCTAGAAACAGCAGCTATAAGAACGGGCTAATCAATCCCCTTCTTTCGCTTTTCAGATTGAAGCATCGTTATTAATTCGCGCATAGATAGATCGGGACAAAAACAAGTCAAGCGGCAAATTAGAAATAGACGCGCTGTCTGATAAGATATCTAGAGGCGACAAAATGACTTGTGTCGTTTTTGCATTTGAAGTACATCAACCTTTCAGGTTAAGGAAGCAGCTCTTTTGGGACAACAAGATTTTCAGGCGTTTGAAAAAGAACGAATTATTTAATTATTACTTTGACAAAGAAACAGACAGGGAGATTTTTGGAAGAGCATCGGAAAAGTGTTATTCTCCATCAAACCGAATTTTGCTTGATTTGATCGATAAACATAGAAAAGAAAGAAAGAAAGTTAAAGTGACTTTCAGCGTTTCCGGGATCTTCTTGGAACAATGTGAGAGGTTTGATAAGGATCTTCTTGAAACCTTTAAACAGCTCGCAGAGACAGGATGCACAGAATTCCTAAATCAGACTTACTACCACTCTATTTCAAGCCTTTATTCCGAGAAGGATGAGTTTGTTGAACAGATAAGAATGCACCGAGAAATAACAAAGGATCTTCTTGGATTTGAACCTAGGGTTTTTGAGAACACAGAATTACTCTACAATAACAGCATAGCTAGAACAGTCGAAAACTTGGGTTACAAAGGAATATTCATGGAAGGCACGGAAAAAGTCCTGCAGGAAAAATCACCCAATTACCTGTACAAACCAGAAGGGTGTAGGAAAATAAAGGTTCTAATGAGAAATTATAAGCTAACTGACGATATAGGTTTCAGGTTCTCAGCAAGATGGTGGAGTGAATGGCCACTGACAGCCAAGAAATACGCGAATTGGTTAGCAGAAACCAAAGGGCAATGCATTAACATTTTTCCGGATTACGAAACATTTGGAGAACATCATTGGCCCGAGACTGGAATCCACAACTTCCTCAGACGACTCCCTGAAGAAGTTCTTAAACGGAAACAATTGAAAATGGCTACCCCTTCAGAGGTTATCAAGAAATTCAAACCGGTGGGCAGTATTGACGTACCTGAAAAAGGCGGAACCATTTCTTGGGCGGATCAAGAAAGGGATACGAGCGGTTGGCTTGGAAACCCGATGCAATGGGCTTATTACACGAGCTTGCAAAGGCTCAGCCCCCTCATTAAAGAAAGCAATGACAAGAGTTTCCAAAGACTTTGGAGATATTTCCAAACGAGCGATCATCTTTACTACATGTTCACTGCGGGAGGAGGACCTGGAGAAGTGCATTCATACTTCAGCCCGTTCCAATCCCCCATAGATGCCTTCATAGCTGCCCAGACTTCAATCTTTGATTTTGAGAATAGACTAAGAATTGCAACGTTAGCGGCGAATGAACCTTTCCTTTTTTATGTTGATGGTGGAGATGAGAATTTCACTGGTGAAATGGCATGGAGCTTGAAGGGGTTTGCCAGAGCGCTTCAAGAGGTCAGCGAAAAATCACTAGAATTCCATAATAGCCGAGGGGACCTTGAAAAGTGGGTGAAACATTCACTCAGAGACGAAAAGCTTTCACGAAAGCTCAGGGAAACCAGAAGAAAAAAACTAAAAGGGGCGCCCCTCAGAAAAGAGATTGTTTCAGTGGTAGAAGAAAGATATAATGAAATAAGCAGCCAAGCCCAGAATTCAACTAAAGCATTCTAGATGGACTAGACGCGTGTGAGTTTATAAGAGGAAAACATCATTTACTATCGCAGAAAGGGTGAATAGGAAATGAGAGAAGAATTGCCGTTCCCCGACAAGGTCTTACAGACGCTACACAATCTTTGCGCAACTGCACCTGATTTAGCTAAGAAAAGCGAGGAGATCTCACGTATTTTGCAGATCGATAAAAAAGAAATCGAAAACATCCTTGACAGGTACAAATTTGAGGGCTTCGTGGAAAGTTTTGCTGATAGCGAACAGAGGAAATGGTACTACCTGAACGGCAGAGGCATCATTAAGATCTGTTCACTTTTCACCTAGGGGCGCATATGCGTGCGATAATCTTCTCTTGGGAATACCCACCGCGGATAGTCGGTCAGCTGGCCGAATATGTGACCAAGTTGGCAGCTCAACTGGTCAAGAACAAAGTCGAAACTTACATCGTAACATATCATGACTTTCTAACAGGTTTAAGTCAAGAACCCAACGGGGTTAAAACCTACAGAGTTACAAACCCAGTTCGTACACACATAGGTGTTTTAACATGGGTGTTGACTCTGAATCAGGAAGTGGAGCGTGCTGCAGCAAACATCTACTATCAAGTAAATGAACAAATTGATCTAATAGACGTTTATGACTGGCATTTTATTCCTGCAGCAGTGACTCTAAAGAATGCTCTAGACATTCCATTTATTTTTTCGGTTGAAAGCCTTGAAGAACACCGCGCGCCAAATGCAGATTCACCTTATAATAATGCCATTAAGGGCATCGAAGGGTTGGGATTTCGTGAGGCAGACAAAATCAGTGTGAAATCGAGGTGGATGCTAAAAGAGATTGTTGAGATTCATAAAGTCCCAAAGACTAAGACTATTGTTGTCTCACAAAAAACGTCTGGGTGGGTAAAGAAGGTTTTGAAGACATACAGGGCTACTGCGGGAGGCGTTGGAAATAAATGAAAAGGAAACTTAGGGTGATGATGCTTACCTGGGAGTTCCCTCCAAGAGTAATTGGGGGGATATCGCCACATATTTTCTTTCTGTCAAAAAGTCTAGCAAAAAACGACGTGGAGGTTTGCGTAGTCACCTGTGATTTTCCAGGTGCACCAGCACACGAAGTTTCTAATGGAGTGGAAATCTACCGGATAGATTCATACAAAAATCCTGCACCTGATTTCGCCACGTGGGTTTACCTAATGAATTTAAATATGCAAGGAGAAGCAGCTGCGATCATAAATAAACTGAAGGGAAAAATCGATGTGATTCATGCGCATGACTGGCTTGTCGCAACAGCAGGAATTGGCCTAAAACATGTTTTCAGAAAACCATTGGTAGTTACTATGCACTCCACAGAAGTTGGTCGAAGAGACGGGATCCATTCTGCTAATGAAAAAATGATTCATGAAACAGAAGCTTGGTTGACATATGAAGCTTGGCGCGTCATATGTTGTAGCGATTACATGATTTCCCACGTAAAATGGGCTTTTGGGATACCTGATGACAAATTGGCGATGGTTCCGAACGGTGTGAACACACAAGTTTACGAAAAACTTCAAAGAAGAAATCTTGTGGCGTTTAGAAGAAAATTTGCATTACCTCAGGAGAGAATTGTGCTTTATGTTGGAAGGTTGGTCTACGAAAAAGGAGTCCAAATTCTGATAAACGCTGTTCCAAAGGTTCTTGAGAAAGCTGACACGAAATTTGTGATTGTGGGTAGCGGCTACATGAAGGAGCAACTCTCAAAAATTGTTAAAAATATGGGTTTGGAGCACAAAGTATTATTCACGGGTTTTGTCGACGAAGAGAGCTTGGCTAAGCTGCAAATATGTGCTGATGCCTCTGTTGTACCATCTCTATTCGAGCCATTTGGAATTGTAGCTTTGGAGGCAATGGCGGCTAAAAGCCCAGTAGTGGTATCCGATACCGGAGGATTATCTGAGATTGTTGACCATAATTTGACCGGAGTTAAGGTTTATCCGAACAACGCTGAATCCCTAGCTTGGGGAATAACCAAGATTTTGCTTGATGAAAAGTTCAGAAAGCAAATCAGAAGAAAAGCTTACAAAAAAATTAGAGAGAAGTACAACTGGGACAAAATTGCCCAACAAACAAAAACAATGTATGAAGCAGTCCTAGGAGAGTATTCACAGAGCTTCTGGGCTTAAGCAATTTTGAAGCCTAAGTTTGGCTCCTCAGTCCGAGAACATACGCATAAATTATGGCACCTAGAATTTGGAGGTCTCGAACCTGTTAGAGTCTAGGACAAAAGAAGGCAAAATACCCCTTTTTACAGCTCTGTTTTAGTTTTTATTTGCCAATAACTTTGAGGTTTTCAACTATGACCCAAGGTGCGACCAAATATCCAAGTTTCCTTTCGTTATTAGCGATCCCAGTAATACTTTTCAGTACCTCAAAGATGTTTCCGGCTAGCATCACTCCTCGGGTGGCATTGGCAATTTCACCTTTCTTGATTTGCCAAGCTGGAGTTGCAACAACCGAGAAGTCACCACTAAGGGGATTGCTGCTGTGAGCACCCTGCAAGTGGAATACTATCAAGCCGTCGGTTACTTCATCTATTATTTGGTCAGGAGTTTGGTTTCCAGGCATCAAATGAAGATTGGTAGGCTCTATCTGTGGGGTTGAAAGATATCCAACCCTTGAAGCATTTCCGGTACTCTCTTGGCCTTCTTTTTTGGCGGTGTAGTGGTCATGTAAGAAGTTTTTCAGGACGCCTTTTTCGATGATTTTTGTTTTTTGATGGGGAATCCCTTCACCATCAAAAGGCCATGTACGGAGACCACCTAGAAGAAGGCCATCATCGTAGATGGTAATTCTGTCGGATGCTACTTGCTCACCGATTTTCCCTTTGAAGGCAGATTGATTCCTTTGCACGTTATCTGCTTTGACAGCGGGTTTCAGGGTGAATTCTACTAGGCTCTGTAGTGCAAACTGAGTGAGTATCAGCTTCGCGTTTTTTGTCTTTATGCGTTTAGTTTTCAGGGTGGAAATTGCCCGACGGGCAGATTCTTGCCCCACCCATTCCGGTTTAATAGCATAGCTTCGTTCAGCGTTGAACTCAAAGCACACCGGGGTTACTGCATTTCCATCTTTGGCTATTGTTGCTAGGCTACATTCAATTATTGTTCCTTTCTGAAAACTTGAGACCCCGTTTGAATTAGCTAACGCGGTGGATATAACAGCAGCTCCGGCACTGCCTTCAATTGGAAAAACTCGTTTGTCAGTGTTTGCCGCAGCTTCTAACATCAGGGAAGCTATCTTTACTAGGTCTTCGGGATGCAGTTCTGAAATCTGAGGATCAAAGATCTCTTTTACAGCCGCATAGGGTTTCGGCTCTGGAAGACTAGTCCAATCTTGGTCAGGCGCAATTGCCTTTGACGCATTTAAAGCTCCTGTGATTGTTTTCTCAATAGCTTCTTTACTTTCCAGCATATTTGTGTAGGAAAAACCGATTGATTTGTTTACTGAGAGCCTTACGCCTAATCCGCTATCGATTAGCCGGTTGGTATTCGTTATTTGGCCCCTTTCAATCCCTATCTCGGTGGTTTGTCCTTCATAGATGTAGGCTTCAGCTTCGGTAGCACCTTTTTTCAAAGCAGCTTTCACGGCTTCTTCTGCAAGATTTAGCATTTCTTCTTTTTCAAGCGCTTCCACCTACCAACACCTCCTGAACTCTGATGTGGGGACCACCATCACATACGAAGGCAACTTGCCCTTTTCCGCATCTTCCGGGCCATAACTCAAAGTCTTTTCCAACCGCGTCAACCTTGAACAAAGTCTTGAGAGCATTGCCACTTATTGAGGCATTACGAACAGGTCCGCCCAATTCACCTTTTACTATTTCATACGCTTCTTGAATGCCCACTTGGAAAGTGCCATCAAGATTTGCTTGGCCCCCCCGAAAACTCTTGAGGTAATAACCGTAATTGATATCCTCAAGAAGTTCTCCAAAAGAGTAATCCTTTGGAGCCATGAATGTGTTGCGCATCCGGATTATTGGCGCAACCCTGAAGTCTTCAGCTCTGGCGTTGCCAGTGGGTTTTACATCGAATTCTTGGGCTGTTTCACGATTGTGCAACAATCCTACTAAAGCCCCGTCTTTTACGAGAAGTGTTTTTTGGGCTGGGACCCCTTCATCATCATATTTAAAAGAGCCAAAAGCCCCTTCTGCTGTTCCGTCGTCATAGAAGGTGACATTATCCGAAGCAACCTTCTCTCCGATACTGTTTGCCAGAACTCCACCTGATAAAGCTAAATCGGCTTCAGCGAGATGCCCAAACGCTTCATGAACGAAGACCCCCACCACGTTTGGACCCAACACTACAGGGTAGGCACCACCTTTAGGAGGCTTTGCGGCCAATTGTTCTATTGCCCTTTTAGCCACTCTATCGGCTACAATCTCTGGTGTGTTCTTGTCAAAGAGTTCGTAGCCGTTGGTAGAACCGATTTCTTCCCGGCTGAAAGTAAAAATACCGCCTTGTGAAGCGGCGACGGTTATCCTTGACCACACATACAGTTTATCTTGTTGGATGAAAGATCCATCACTATTCAGGAAATGGTCATTACCAGTTAGATCCAAATAGTCAATCGTGCAGCCCTTAATTCTCTTGTCACAGCTCAAGACTGCCTTGTTTATGGAACCCATGGTTTTGATTTTTGCTTCCAACGAAATCTCTGAGGGATCTTTCTCGGGTTTGATTCTAATGTGGTCTTCCACAGGCTTGGTTTCGGCTAGCTTTATTGGTTTCTTCAGGCTTAGACTGGCCATCTTTGCCATTTTGCAGGTCTCTGAAACTATATTGTTGAGAGTTTCAATTCTTAGGGAACCAACTGAAGAGAAACCCCATGCACCGTTTACGAGAACCCGGAGAGCCGCTCCGCTCTCTGTTCCCTTTTTTGCGGTGTCCACCCGCCCTTCCTTTAATAAAAGCACAGATTTCGAAAGTCTTTGTGCTCTGATTTCCGCGTATTCTGCACCAAATTCATGAATAGCTTTGTCTATTACCTTCGAAAGAACCTCTTTCAAGCACAACATACCTTCCGGCGATCAAATATTATATACGAGTAAAACATGAGAAGATAAAATTGTTGTGCCTTCAAAAGAAGAAAAAACGGATATGTGAATTAGAAAAAAGAGAGCAAAGAGTTAGAAAAACGAGAGTTTTCTGCTTTCAATAAAGAAAGAAATTGTCAGTAGAAATCTGAAAGACTAGACTGCTGAACACGTTTACTGAAAAAGTCTGTAGAGGATTCGGCATCCAAAAGCAACTTTCCGTATAAGCCATCGTATCCTGGTGCAACCTTAGCCGATCCAGTTCGGACTCTACAGATGGCATCGGAAATAGGTGGTTCTACAATCTTGTTCAACTCGTTCTTTGGCGCCTCTATTAGAACGGTATATTCATCTCCGAATTTGTCGATAAGCGAATTGTATATTTTCCACACTGTCTTTGTTGATGGGGAACTGGCGTTCAGCGCTACTGCAATAATCTCAGAAAGGGGAATTAGTCGCTTGAAGCCATGAGCATCTACGGGTTTAGAACAGGTTCTGCGATCAGCCAATTCGTCAACTCGTTGCTCAACGCCCTTTGTGAGTTTTCTGCGGCAAACTGGACAAATGTTCCCGAATTTTTTCGCTTCTCGCGATGAGAAACAAACGTTGCACTTGCGATGTCCAGTCCAGTGATACTTACCATAAGCAGGATCAGTCTCTATGGTGAATTTGAACCGAGAGCGGTCTTTGCTCTTGATGGCAGTTAGAACTTCTGAGTAAGTTACGTCTTTGAGATCAAAAACGTTGGCTTCTCTTCCGATGCGCCAAGGCCAAAAACTGTGGCTGTCGCTATTGGAGACCAAAGTGTAACTGTCAAGCTTTGTTAGACGCCAATTCATCGGGGGGTCAGAGGAGAGACCAGTCTCTAGGGCATGGATGTGTTTTGTCATGTCTTGATAACAATCTTCAATATTGTCAAAGCCGCTAAAAGCCCCAAACACGCTAAACCAAGGCGTCCATATATGAGCTGGAATAACCATATTCTCTCTTGAGACTTGCATGACCTCTTCGACCAAATGCGGAGCACTCATTCTTAGTGTAGGTCTACCATCCAGCTCAAGGTTACCATATTTCTCCAATATATCATTAACTTGAACCGCAGTTTCAATACTAGGCGTTAAGACGACATTGTGGACCTTCTTAACCTCATTGCCAAATCTGAAAACAGTACTAACTTCAGAAGTCAACATAAAGTAAATTGACGACTCGGATCTATCTGGTAGCCTGTACAATCCCCCTGTCGGCTCTGAAAGAAAGGTTTGTCGCATTTCTTTTAGCCATTTTGGATGGGTAAAGTCGCCTGTACCTACCATAGTTAAACCTTTGATTTTAGCAAAGCGAGCAATTTCCGTCAAGTGCATTCTGGGGCTTGTAGCTCGACTATAGCAACTATGGATGTGCAGATCGGCGATTACTCGAATTGAAATAACATCCTCCATAATACTCAAAGAGCGGTTTACCGGATGATCATAGTTTTCAAAACATGAACTTGCTAAAAAGGGTTACCAGTTCATTGAACCTGCTTATGATGAGATGGACTGACCAGAAGTTCGCATACCATTTTTAATGGGCTCTGTTGGGTGAAACTGACCAAAGGCTGCCTTGGAAGTTTCGTTCTTTTCTCCTTAATTTCGTCCCGTGTTAGGGGCCTCAGCAAACCCTTCTTTGTATGCTAAAGCCCTTTATGATCCTTAGGTAAGGTTTAGCGGACTAAACCTGGTTCTGAGTCTTGCTTTCCTTCTCGGTTGAGTCCAAGTACTTTTCAAAGTATTTCTCCCAGTCTAGTTTGAACATCAAGAGTATTATGATGGATAGAAAGACTGTTGCAAGGACAATGGTTATCAGAATGGAAATCCCGTCACCTTGGAGGCCGAAGATTTCTTTTATTATCTGCAATGACAGTCGTCCGCCGTAGGCTATTATGAGGTTGGAAAAAAATTTTCCTATCAGAGCAGGGATAAACGCTTTAAGCGGGCTAAATCGCATGACACCAAGTGGAACAAAGAGTAGATCGTCAGGGAGGGGAGTTAACGCAAAAAGAAAAATTACTATGGATCCGAATTTCTCGAAGAGTCTCATTAAGAAATCCATTTTTTTCTTGTATCTTTCGTTGATTATTCGCCGCCCGCTAAAACCGATTAGATATCCAGAAAACTCACCGGTTGCAGCACCTGTTGCTGCTACTACAGCGATCAAAAATGGATTAAAAACCCATTGGCCGGCGATTTGGTATCCTCCGGCAAAGAAGATGACAATCGAATATGGGATAGGGATGATGAAAGACATAGCGCCAATTAGGCTGATCAGGAAAATTCCTAGGTAGCCATATTGTATGGCAAGGTTGTTCATCCAGTTGTTGAGGTCTTGAAACTGCAAAGAGTTCTATCCTTCGCCACTCAATTATTTGGTACAGTTTAAAGAGATTGTGATTTCAAATTTGAATTGATTTCTCCTGTAGTGGAGGTTTGATGTTTCTGAGAGATAAATGAAAGCGGGGTATGTAGTTAGTTTTGTTGAAAAATGTGGAACAATTATTGTTTCTGAGTATTTGCAGAAAAATACATCCAATCTGAACTTGCAAAATGGAATCAGGGTGATTTCCTTAGTCTCTGCTTGCAAGGATAAGGATGTAGTCAGCTGTGTCTGCACACATGTCAGCGGCGTGTTCGATGAATTCTATCAGATCGTTGAAAATCACCATAGCCCCGCAGTTCATTTTCGTCCCGTACTTGACGAACAATGCCTTGGTTTTTAGGTATTCTTCGTCTATGTCATGTTCAATTTCTTCGACTCGTCTAGCCCCTTCAATCGCTTCGTTCGGATTTGACGAAATTTTTTCGATGCTACCTTTCAAGGTTTGGGCAGTTTCCACAAGCTTCGAAGTCATCAATCTCGTGTTTTCGCAGAGCTGCATAGGAACCTCGGCCTCCGTCAACATCTCCAAGCACCTAGCCGCGTCCTTTGTGTGATCTGCTAGAGTGTCCAAACGCTTGACAAGGTGCAACAGGTCTTCCCGGTAATCTGATATCAAAGCTGCCCCTTTGGACAATTCCATGAAAACCTCTGTGCGCAATCTGTCAACTTCTTCTTCTGCGGCAAAAAGGGCCTCAATGTTCTTCTTGGTTCCGTTCATATCTTGTTCGGAAAAGCTCTTAACCGCTTTTTCAAGCAGTGTTACGGTGTGTAGCGCCTTTGTTATCTGCTCATGTGCTAGTTCTAAACCTTTGGTACGTCGTCTCTTCTCAAACCAACCGTAGCTTCTTCTGTTCAAGATGAACTCTCCTTAGGCATTATTTTGGAATGATAGACATATAACCCTTCTCCACTTGCAGTTGTGAGATTCTTAGAGTGTAGGGACTAAATGCTGTTGAAGAAAGAAATGAATAGAAAGGGAGAATTGGTTCTGGAGTTTCTCACTCCGAACGTTCAGACCAAGGAAGAGAAATTGAGTGGAGTGAGAACCTTGTGCGTTTATTGGCAACCTTCTTCTGAGGTCCAGTATTCATCAGCTGAACCGTCTGCTCTTATGACTAGTTCTTTCTTGAATATTGGTGCTTCACTTTTGTACCTATCAACGGCTAACCTCAATGTTGGCCATACTTCTTTTCGATGAGAACCTGCGACTGAAACATACACTAAGTCTTCGCCAACGTTAAACTCTCCGATCAAATGATGGATTTGAACATTGATTATTCCCGGATTCTTTGATAGATCTTTGCAGATTTTTTCTAAGACTTCGTTGGCTTTCTCTTCATATGTTTCTAGAATCAGCTTTTTCACTTTTTCGCCGTTCACTGTTTCACCCCTAACTACGCCTACGAACAGGGCTACTGCACCAGCTTTTCTGAAATTGTCAGTATTCTTGGTGATAGCAATCAGGTCCGAGAGAGAAAATGTTCCTTTTTTATGAATACCCCTATAGCTAGTCAAACTTATCACTGACCAATATTTCCGCAATAGTGATTATGGGCGGTTTTTTAAATGCTGTTTTCGCAGCATCTTTTTTCCAAAGTTGGTTTGTAGCTAGGCGTTTTTTCGAAGGAAACTATGCTTGCTCCGCAGTTTGAATTGGCGGTTTGGCTACTTGAACTGGAGTGACGGGAGGAGCAATTAGTTTAGATTTCCTAATTCCTACATGTCTCAGTGGCGCTACCTTCTTCGCTTTATTGTAAATGTCTGATGCTATTTTTCCGAGAACCACCTCTTGGATGAATTGGTCGAAGTTCAACGCTGCAGTTTTTTCGTTTATTATTTCTTCCATTATCTTGCGTATAATTTTTTCCTGAGATGTTTTGATTCTGGAAAGTGTTAAGGCTGAAACAGCAATCCGCATCTTATATCCGTCCTTGGTTACAAGAGTGAATATTCCGTCTACTTTGGTTGTTCTCCTTCTCACCAAACTTCGTAAGTAGTCACGTGAGTATTCGTGACCTGTAAACAAGGTACTTGCAGTCTTGCCCTCAACCTCGCTCACTTGAAAGAACATTTTGAGGTATTGATGTGAAAAGTCGCTAGTAATATCATAAAGAGTAGCCTCGACGATCCTGCCGATGAGTTGTTCCTTATCCCCGGCAGGCACCGAGCCCAACTCAACATTTCCAAAATAGTGAGGTGCCACTACTAAATACCAGGCTTTGCCTCGCCATTTATCCCGTATTTTCTTCGATTTTGAAGACAAGTTTATCCTCCAAACGTTCCTTCAACATTCTCACCGAATATTAAAAGGTTACCGTTTTGCCTCCATTTTCTCCATGTCACCCAGATACTTCCTCAAGACGCTAGGAATTACAATTGACCCATCTCTTTCCTGAAAGTTTTCTAATATAGCAACAATCAATCTCCCCGTGGCTATAGCTGTTGAATTTAAGGTATGCACAAATCCTTTTGGAGGGGCCCCATCTTTTTCTCTAAATCGAATTTTTAGTCTTCTGGCTTGGTAGTCCGTGCAGTTACTACACGAGATTATTTCTCGGTAGTTGTTTTGAGCTGGCATCCAAGCTTCAACATCATATTTTTTTGCAGCCACAGTTCCGATGTCGCCAGTACAGACATTTACCACCCTATATGGAATATTCAGTTTTTGGACAAGTTCTTCTGCATTGTGGATTAGTTCTTCATGCATTTCAGATGATTCTTCAGGTTTGCAGAAGACAAATTGTTCAATTTTGTTAAACTGGTGAGTTCGAAAGATCCCCCTAGTGTCTCTGCCGTGGGCTCCAGCCTCTCTTCTGAAGCAGACGCTGGCCCCGGCGAGTTTGAGTGGTAACTCATCTTCTTTTAGGGTTTCGTTCATAAACATAGCCGCCATCGGATGTTCCGAAGTCGCGATTAAGTAGAGGTCTTCATTTTCAATTTTGTATAATACATCTTCAAAATCACCAAGGGCTGTTACGCCTTCGTAAGGGCCTCGTCGCATCAAACAAGGCGGAATGATTGCTAGATACCCCTTTTTCGTTAGCTCTTCCATTGCATAACTCATCAACGCCATATCCAACAATGCCCCGGTGCCTTTAAGGAAGAAGAATCTCGAACCAGCAACTTTTCCCGCCCTTTCGATATCCAAGATGCCGAGTTCCTGGCCTAAATCAATGTGATTTCTTGTTTGAAAAGCAAATTTTGGTATGGCCCCCCATTTCCTAATTTGAACGTTGTCATGTTCGCTTTTTCCGACGGGTACGGTTTCGTGCAACAGATTAGGAATCTGCATAAGATAGTCGTGTGTTCTTTTTTCTGTGTCATTTACATTCTGTTCTACGTTTGTTATTTGGGTGTCCAACTTTCTTGCGCTGTCTACAATTTCTTTTGTGCCTTTTCCCGCTTTTTTCAGTGCTGCAATTTCTGCGGTGAGTAGTTTTCTTTTGTGCCTTAAATTGTTCAGTTGTGTTAATTCTAGGCGCCATTTCTTGTCAAGATCAATTAGTTTTTCTAGAGTTTTGGTGTTTTCAGGTTTTCCCCTTTTGGTCAGATTGTTCTTGACATATTCTGGGTTTTCACGAATTAACCTAATATCTAACATCTTTTTCACGTGGAGAAGGTCGTTTGAAGGTTATACTGGTAGCGCAGATTGGCGCTCTATCTTAACATTGAATTGGCTATTTAACCTTGCTATGGGGGAAGAAGTTCAACCGTATTTCAATCGGCGTTAGATTCTACTAGGTTGAGAGCAAACTTTGTTATACTCCAGTTTATTTACTAATTGCTTAATTGATGGAGAAAAAACCATGCTCACCAAGTTGAAGAAGAGGGTGGAACAGCTTTTGGTTTTTGAAGCAAAAGTAGCGCATGGAATTGGGTTATCTCCTAACATGATAAGCTTTTTAGGCTTTACATTCGCCATATTTTCTGCATTAACGTTTGCAACTGGGCAGAAACAGCCGTTCAGCCTCGTTTTAGCCTCTGCTTTGCTTTTCGCTTCCGGATTCTGTGACGCATTAGATGGAGTATTAGCAAGAAACTACGGGAAAACAACCGTGTTTGGAGGTTTTTTGGATTCCCTTTTGGATAGATATGCCGACGCATCTGTTTATATTGGCATAATTGTAGGTGGATTATGTGATCCTTTTTGGGGGTTGGTGGCTCTAGCAGGTTCGTTTTTAGTAAGTTATAGCCGTGCAAGAGCTGAAGCGAGCGGGATAAAGATGGAATCTGTAGGTATCGCAGAAAGAGCAGAACGGATCCTAATACTGAGTTTTGCAGCCATAGCTGCAGCTTTTTGGGTGCCAGCCCTCAACTTTGGAATAGTACTGCTTGCCATACTCACAAACTTAACCGTGGTGCAGAGAGGACACCACGTATACAAACTGCTAAAGAAAAAGTAGATTACGTGAAACTATCGCCTTCTTGGGCGCGAATGCCTATCCTTTTGGGCTCTAACTTTAACGATCCCACGATGAACCGCGCATGAAATGCAGTAATGTTTGGTATCTGTCCAAGAAGCCAAGTAAGTACCTTTTTGTCGGAGCTCCTTAGCTAATTGAGGCTCAACAAAGGAAACTCGACGAGTGGACTTTTTAGCCTTGTCACGCGGAACCAGCTGCCCACACGATCCACACTGCACCCGACCGCTGCTTCCTTTACTGCCTTTGGATCTACCTCGGCTCTTTCTCTTGGAAGGCAACTAAATGCACCGTTTTTACCCTTGTAACCAAATTAATTAAATTTTCTTCCTTATATATCTGCGCGTATCTTCAAGATGTGAGCTATATTCGCTTTTAAACTAGTTTTAGGGAGGATTCTGCCTGATTTTGAAGTCATCAAGCTAGTGACTCCCGGGCCATGCCCTGCAGTGACACAGTTGGTATGCACAATTATGCCAATTGAAATAGCCCCTTGGCGATAGACTCTTCCAAAGGAGTGATCAGCGTCAGCAATACCCACCAAATCACCAATCATCAAATTATCAAGTCCATATTGTTCGCGCATATCTTGATCAAAAAGTTGGACGTCATAATCCCCTGAATAGGTATGGTTCGTTCCCAACCCTGCTCCCATAATAGCTGCCGGGATTAGGTGCTTCACTGGAACCTCAAGTCGCCCACCAGTCGATTTGAGATCCAAGGCCTCAAGAAAGCCAGGATCCATGTTCATCACTTTCACTTCAGGAAAATCTACGAGCTTTAAGCCCACTCCAAAGGCTTTCACCATAATCTTATCACCGATAACAAGTGCCTCAAGAGTTGCAGGCGGAAAATCCACTAGAACATGATCTATTCCACCATGTTTGCCCGTTACCACACCTTTGTCTCCCTTTGCGTCGCCACTCACAACTATCGCCTCATTCCCCACGCATGATAACACATTGAGAGCAAGATTAGATCCCTGCCCAAATCGGGGGTGATTTTCTTTGTTCTCTATACTAACACCAGGTTCTACATGATCGGCTTCCCAGTTACAGGCCGAGTCGCCAACCCGCAGATTATAAGTGATCCCTCCAACACCGGGTAGAACCTTAGGGGTGCCCGTAGCCGAGACACTGTAGACGGATCTTCTGATTATTGGACTTGCTACTTCCCCAATTACTGATATTTTCACTAGCTTGTCAGCGTTTGTTCTCAAAGTAAGACACACTTCGTTGAATAGTGTGGATTATTTGGCGGGAGCTAATAAAACTTGATGTTGGCATTCTTTAGCATCTATAAGGAAAACTACTATCGACAGCGTTTACAGTCCAATCTAATCTAGCTGATGGAAAATGGAAAGCCACAAAAACGCCTATGTGTACCCAAACAGAAAAAACATCGGATAATCCGTCCTGCATCAGGTAAGGAACTCTCGAATACTGTGGCCCTGGCGGTTTTTGTAGTGGGGCAATCAAAAAAAGAGTGAGAGGAAAAAACTAACGCTAATAATTGTTATTTTGCCATCAGGCGAGAAAACTTTAACCCCATTAATTGTAGGAAATGGTTGACAGTTTAACTACAGACCTTTTCCACAATTAATCGGCAGGATATTGAATAGTTATGGAGGTCTATTCATAGGACCGATTTCAGCATTTTGGTTGAAAAACAAACCAGTTATACGTAAGCCAGATTGGAACGCTCCCTATCGACGTCTAGCAACTCTTAAATGTACGGTTTCTATTGTGGAACTTGAGTGTAGCAAAACTCAGTTTTGTCGCAATCAGGGTGGAACTCAAATGTCCGAAATTGGAATAAGAACGAGAATGATTGTCAAGGATGTCATGAGTAGTCCAGTCATAACCACAAGTGAAGATGCTAACTCGAGCCACGTTGCCCAACTTATGAAAAAAAACCAGCTAGGTTGCGTAATAGTTACAAACAAAGAAGCTAAACCCTTAGGAGTAATTACTGAAAGCGACTTGGTTACTAGGGTTCTAGCAAAGAACCTTGCACCAGATACAATAGAAGCGAAAGAGATTATGACCTCTCCGTTAATTACAATAGAGCCTGAAACCACAATAAACGAAGCGGCAAGAAGAATGAGTCGACTTAATATCAGAAGGCTAGGGGTAGTTTATAAAGGCGAACTTTTCGGAATAATCTCCAGCAAAGATATTCTTGGAGTAATGCCAGAACTCATAGAGCTAATACAGGAAACTACACGTCTAGAGAAGGCTAATAGCCCAGAAGAAAATGAAGAAGCACCACTTACCGGATACTGTGATAGGTGTGAAGCTTATTCAGAGAATCTAAAAAATAATAACGGACAAAACTTGTGTGAAGACTGCAGAATAGAATTGGAAATCCAATAGCCAAACCTTTTTCCTTGAAATGAGAAAAATTCTGTCCAAAGTATGGGACTCCATTGAAAAAATAAACTTTAACTAATGTCTCACCCTTATCCAAGTGGGAGAGACACAGATTTGATTGTGGATTCGGTACTTGTTAACGCCAAAGCCTATTTCAAGAGAGAAATTGTTGACTGCGCTATAGCCATCGAAAACGGTGAAGTGTTCAAGATAGGCAAAGAGACGCAAATGCCCAAAGCTGACCAACGGTTTGTTTTGAACAAATCATTGGTGTTACCAGGTTTGATAGATCCGCACGTACACCTGCGGGATGAGGGTAAGGCTTACAAAGAAGACTTTTACACAGGCACTGCGGCTGCCGCTGCAGGAGGGGTAACCACTGTCTTAGACATGCCCAACAACGCACCAGTTACAATGAGCGCGGAAACGTTAGGGAACCGCATAAAGATTGCCAAGAAGAAAATCCTCGTCAATGTGGGGTTTTACTCTGAATTTCCGATTGAACCGAAAGGAATAAGAGATATTGTAGATGAAGGTGCGGTGGCATTTAAACTCTTCATGGGAAAACAGGTAGGCGGATTAGGCATTAATGACGATCGGGCAGTAGAAGGCGCTCTTAGAAAGGCTGGCGAATTGGGAGTTCCAGTGGCTGTCCACGCAGAAGACGAGAAAGAACTGAAAAAAAACGAGGAAAAAATGAGGCGTTCCAACCGCCATGATGTGTCGGCTTTTCGTGAAGCACATGAAGAAATCGTTGAACTCAAAGCTATTGAACGGTTACTGAGAATTACTGAAAAAACTGGTGCTGCTCTGCATTTCTGTCACATAACGACTGAAGAGGGTCTAAGCGCTATTATTAGAGGGAAAAAAACTGGGAGATTAGCGACCTGTGAGGTGACACCGCATCATCTCCTGTTATCTAGTGATGATTTCGGGCGTTATGGAATGGCAGCAGTGACAATTCCGCCCCTACGGGGTAAGAGACACATCAAAGCCCTTTGGAATGGAATTCTAAACGGATGGATAGATGTTCTTGGTTCTGATCATGCGCCTCACGCCTTTAGGGAGAAAGATGCTAGCAGTATCTGGGATGTGAAAGCAGGCATTCCAGGTCTAGAAACAACTTTGCCCCTTGTAATGTCGCTTGTAATGAAGAAACGAATTTCATTGGACAGAGCAGTTTCCCTTTTATCAGAAAAACCCGCAGAAATTTTCGGTTTAAAAGACAGAGGTTTATTGGAAGAGGGAAAAAAGGCGGACTTGGTGGTAGTGGATTTAAAGAAGAAATTCAAGATTGACGCTTCAAAGTTTCATTCTAAAGCCAAGTATTCTCCGTTTGACGGTTGGGAAGTCCAAGGGAAGCTTTTAAAGACTTTCGTAAACGGCCGTTTGGTGATGGAAGATGACGAAATTGTGGAGAAGGCCGGATGCGGAGTGGCAATTCGGAGAAATAGCGTGTGAGATTCATCACTGATGGAATGCTTGGAAAACTTACTAGATGGCTTCGAATCTTAGGACACGACGTTGAATACTCGATTGATCTCAATGATAACGAATTAATCGAAGTAGCTATTGAGAGTTCGCGAATCCTTCTTACGAAAGATCGGGCATTGTATAAGAGAGCCCGGACTATGGGGGTCAATGCCTTTTGCGTTGAAGGTAACACGGGAGCCCAACGTCTTGCGGAACTTTCAAGACGATTCAACGTAATGTTAACCGTGGATGTCACCAATTCTCTCTGTCCCACATGTAACAAGAGACTCCTGAAAGCAACAAAGAAAGAAGTAGCCTACAGAGTTGAAAAAAAAACCTTAGCTCATTACAACTTTTTCTTAAGATGCCCTGAATGCGGGAGAATATATTGGATAGGAGCCCACTGGAAAAGGATATATGGAACTCTTTCAGAAGCAACAGAGATTTTAAACAAGAAAAGAGAAAGCTAGTTCTGTTTTAGCAGCCAGTGTAACGGAATATCCTGATAGGTACCATCAGGTAATGTCCGCCTTATCGTGATTGGCAAAACTTTTGATTCAAACTCAGCCAAAGCGATATCTATTGCACTAGAGAACGCTTCATCAAACTCGATTAGGATTGGAGCGCTCATAGAAATTTGTAGGGCCCTTGCACCTACTATTCTTGCTTTCTCGAAACGAGTAATTTTTGGAGGTCCTATAGAAATTTTGGCGGTTCCGGACGTATTCTAATACTCTCCAGCACCAGGATATGGTCCGCCAGGAGGTCCACCGCCTGGTGGCATCGGAGGAGCCTTCATCTTGCTCACAGCGATGATATCATCTATTTTGAGTATCAACGTAGCGGCCTCAGTTGCTGATTTGATCAGTTGTTTTTTCACTGTTAAGGGTTCATAAACCCCAACTTTAGACATGTCCTGAATCTTTCCATCTAGAACCTCTATTCCTGCCCATTTCTCTCCCTTTTCGTGTCGTGCTCTCAGTTCGGATAAAATATCAATTGGATCTAGGCCCGCATTCTCGGCTAATGTGGTTACTATCGTTTCTAGAGAGTCTGCGAAGCTCTTTACCGCAAGTTGTTCTCGCCCCGGAAGTGTTTCTCCATATCTCTTGAGGACTTTTGACATCTCAAGTTCAGGGGCACCGCCGCCGGCTAGAACCTTTGGTTCCATGATTATGTCCTTAACCACACATAACGCGTCGTGAAGTGAGCGCTCTGCCTCCGCGATCATTCGTTCGGTTCCCCCTCGTATCAGGATGGTTACTGCTTGAGGATTCTTGCAGCCTTCTACAAAGGTCATTTTGTCGTCACCGATTTTTCGCTCTTCTACAAGTGCTGCATATCCCAAATCCACTGAGGTTAAATCGTCAAGGCTAGTTGATGTGGTACCACCTGTGGCTTTTGCAAGCTTCTCCATATCAGACTTTTTCACTCTCCGTACTGCGAGTATTCCGTTCCTTGCAAGAAAATGTTGTACCATATCATCCATGCCTTTTTGGCACAAAACCACGTTTGCGCCAACTGCAACTATTTTGTCAACCATTCCTTTAAGCATCGTCTCTTCTTGTTGGAGGAAAGCTTGTATTTGGTCTGGACTTTCAATGTTAATCTTTGCGTCAAACTCTGTCTTTTCAACTTCCAGAGCTGAATCCAGCAACAGGACTCTTGCTTTTTCAATTCTTTTAGGCATTCCTGAATGCACAACTTCTTTGTCTAAGATAACGCCAGTTACTAGGGTTGTCTCCCTTAACGACTCACCAGTTTTCTTTTCAACTTTGACATCATCAACATCAACCTTTTGATTTCCATTATCTTCCAAGGCTACCGAGAGGATCGCTTGAACTGCTAGATCTGCCAGATTCTCTTTAAAGTCGGCCACGAGTTTGCTTGCCATAGAGGTCATTGCTACTTCCTTTAGGTATTCCTGAGATTTCAAGTCAACTGGTATTGCGATTTCCTCAAGCGTTTCTAAGGCTTTTTCTTGGGCTTTCCTATACCCATCGATTATTATAGTTGGGTGAATGCTCTTCTCTATCAAAACTTGGGCGTTCTTAAGAAGCTCACCTGCGATTATTATTGCCGAAGTGGTCCCGTCACCAGTTTCATTATCCTGGGTTTTTGCAACTTCGACCAGCATTTTAGCGGCTGGATGTTGGATGTCCATTTCATCCAAAATCGTGCGGCCATCGCTTGTTATCGTTACGTCTCCGAAGCTGTCGACTAGCATCTTGTCCATACCTTTAGGGCCTAATGAGCTTCTAACGCTTTCCGCGACTATTTTCACAGCAGTGATATTTGCCTGCTGAGCTTCTCTACCACGAGAACGACTCGAGCCTTCTTTCATTATAATGACTGGTACACCACCAGCCTGCACAGTTGATGACAAATTGAGTTAACTCCATTAATGCGAAGAACAACAAGAACATCTTTGCCATATAAGTTTTTCTAGCCCAGGTAACGAAGGCTACATCTAAGCGTTTCTAAGAAAATCAGTAGTCGCGGATTGATGATTGCCCCTAGCCAACCCCAAACAATAGTCAATCTATAGGTGTTTAGTTCCATTTGTTTGTAGATGATTTTTGCTGATCATTAGACTAACAAAAACAGTTACAGGCGTACGACTTGGCTAGGAACCCCGGTGGACAACCTCGTATTTCAAAAAGCACGGTTACAAATTGCGGTCTTTGCTATCTTTCAATCGTTTCCTAAATTGGACCATCCATCAGTACTCGATAACTAATGACCATAATAGCGGTTGAAGAGGAGAATTGCTATTAATAAACGGAAACTTTTGACACTCCGTTTACTTTGAGCAACTCTGGAATTAGTTCGCCTGGAATCTTCTTCTGTACAATCAGCGTGAGCTTCGGTTCCGGTGAAAGCTCTGGATCGTCAACGATCGCTTGTCGGATGTTCAATCCGCCATTTGTGAGAATCATGGCTGAGTTAGCTAGAATTCCAGGGATTCTAGCATCAATAGGAGTTATTTCTACAACTCCCAAGTCTAGCGGTTTTGCAATCTCCTTTAACGAGTGCCCGGCAGAACGAATTAGTTCAAATAACGATTTAAGCTCGCTGTTGGCTCTGATAATTCTTGTCGTTTCAGTTACTGTCCGTCGATCCACACCAGCAACTCGGGCAATTCGAACTGGAGGAATTTCAATTTGGTTAAGATATATTTTTCCTTCTCTTACACTTAACCCATTTTCCACCAGAACCCTTGCTACTTTTAGGCGTTCGGGATATCCGTCTAGGTTTTTTTTAATTGTATTCCACATAGCTCAGTCTTTGCTCCAGTACATTTTTGCACTTCAAGGTATAAATATGCTATGAAGCTCAAAGAAGATTACAGGCAAAGGATTTTTCGGCATTAATGAACAGAAATATACACAAAAGATTTAACTGAAAATCGCACAAAGTACAATTTACAATTCTTGCAATAGGAGATGAATTATGTGCCAAGTAGAAAAATAATTCTAGATGAAAAAATAATCCCAAAACAATGGTATTGTATATTGCCAGACTTGCCTAAACCTCTCCCCCCAACGATAGAGCCGGAGACTAAAGCGCCAGGGCCTGGAATAGTTCCCAAAATATTTCCAAAACAGATCCTAGCCCAAGAAATGAGCACTGAAAGATGGATAGATATCCCTGAGGAAGTCAGAGATATCTACAGGCTTTGGAGACCCACCCCGCTTTTCAGAGCTGTTGGTTTGGAGAAAGCATTGAAGACCCCCGCTAAAATCTACTATAAATATGAGGGAGTTAGCCCTCCAGGCAGTCACAAACCAAACACAGCCATTCCCCAAGCGTATTATAACATGAAAGAAGGAGTAGAACGTTTGTCTACCGAGACGGGAGCAGGTCAATGGGGATCGTCAATAGCTTTTGGGGCAATGATGTTCGGGCTTAAATGCACGGTCTACATGGTAAGAGTGAGTTACCAACAAAAGCCCTATCGAAGAAGCATGATGGAGGCTTATGGGGCAAAAGTCTATCCCAGCCCCAGCAACCAAACGGAGAGCGGCAGAGCACTCCTAAAGGAAGATGCTAACAACTCAGGCAGTTTAGGGATAGCCATTAGCGAAGCTATCGAGGATGCCCTTGCCCACAACGGCGTCAACTATAGCATAGGCAGCGTATTCAATCACGTTCTTTTGCATCAAACTGTAATTGGTTTAGAGTGCAAAGAGCAATTGGAAGTTGCCGGAGACTACCCTGACGTCATTTATGGATGTATAGGTGGCGGCAGCAGTTTTTCTGGCCTTTTCTGGCCTTTCTATCATGACAAAATTACGGGAAAGGCACCGAAAGACGTTCGTTTTATAGCCACTGAAGCTACAGCTTGCCCTAAGGTAACGAAAGGAGAGTACACATATGACCATGGAGACACCGCCAAGTTAACGCCTCTGGTCCCAATGCATACTATAGGACATGATTTCATTCCAGCCCCTATTCACGCAGGAGGACTGCGCTACCATGGCATGGCGCCGATAATCAGCAGTCTAGTTTCTCAGAATAAGATCCAGACAAAAGCATATAATCAGACAGAAGTCTTTGATGCCGCTAAGATATTTATTCAAAGCGAGGGGATAATACCGGCTCCAGAACCAGCCCACGCAATCAAAGGAGCAGTAGATGAAGCCTTGAGGTGTAAAGAGACAGGAGAGGAAAAGGTGATTGTTTTTCTGCTATGTGGTCATGGATATTTTGACATGAAAGCCTATGACGATTACTTAAGCGGTAAGCTGCTTCCATATGAATACCCAGCAGAAAAAGTTGAAGAGTCGATGAGAAAACTTCGGAAGCTTTACCCTTGGATAGATGAGGTTAAAAAGAAGTTCATTTGAGAATCTAGGTTTGTGAGAAATTGGCCCTAGGTATTAGAAAATGCTGTTGGGTCGTAAACTCTCTCTTTTTAATTCTTTTCTAAGATTGGGCAATGCCTTTTTGATTATTGCGTAGTCTAAGTTTTTTTGGGGTCTGGGGTGTGGAAATAAGTCGGCATTGAATGGGAAGAACGAGAACAAGACCCGCCTAGCAACCATTGGGCTAATTGTCAACCCAATTGCTGGTATGGGAGGGGCTGTTGGCCTCAAAGGAACTGATGGCAAGGCAGTTCTGGAAAAAGCTATATCTCTAGGAGCCAACCCCATAGCTCCAAACAGAGCTGCTTCTTTTATGTCTGAATTGAACCCTGGTGAAGAGGGAATAAGGATTTTTGTCGGAGCAGGAAAAATGGGCGAAGAAGTAGTTAAGAAAGGAGGTTTCCAACACGCAGCTTTCGGAAAGAAAAAACATGAAACCACATCTGAGGACACAAAAGCAATAGCAAGGAAAATGGTAGAGGAAGATGTGGATCTTCTTGTGTTTTGCGGAGGGGACGGAACCGCACGCAACATATTGGAAGCGATCGGTACGAATATTCCTGTTCTAGGAGTGCCAACAGGAGTTAAGATGCATAGCTCAGTTTTTGCCGTAACCTCCAAGGCAGCAGCAACGATAGCTCTAAAATTTGTGCGAGGAGAATTACTTTTGGGAGAAACTGAAGTAATGGATGTTGATGAGAAAGCCTTCAGGGCAGGTTTTGTGTCTGCACAGCTTTATGGGTACGCAATATCTCCTTATGAGCCTCACCTGATTCAGGGAGCAAAGATGTCCAGCCCAAAAACTGAACTGGAAATTCGAAATCAAGCAGCTATCGCCCTATACGTCATCGAAAACATGAAAACGGATGTCAATTACATTATTGGTCCTGGAACGACAACTCGTACCATAGGAGATTTACTAGACGCTAAGAAAACCCTACTAGGAGTCGATATCTTCTGCAATAAGAAAATGGTGGCAAAGGACGTGAACGAAAAACAGATTCTGGAGAAAATTCGAGGAAAGCCTGCAAAGATCATTGTCACGCCAATAGGAGGCCAAGGCTTTGTTTTTGGGAGGGGAAATCAACAGATAAGCCCAAGAGTAATTAGGGCTGTAGGACTCGAGAACATAGTTGTAGTAGCCACAGAAAACAAATTGAGAAGCCTGAAAAGCTTGAGGGTTGACACGGGTGATCAAAATTTGGATTTTGAAATCAGAGCGCGAAATCTGGGAGTAATAACCAACTACGGAATAGAAGGCCCAATGCAGGTTGACTAAACCTCATAACTATTTGTTTCCAATCTTCATCGACACGGAACAAAAATGGGATTAACAAATGATTGGTGAAACAGAAGTCACTTAAGGACCTTAGAAAATACACCAGTTCTTGATTGCTACAGCCTTTATTTTTATTCGCCCTTGAACGGACCGTAAACGTGGGATTCGAAAACTAATAGTAGGATGGGTCCTTCAACAAAAAAAAGAGGCAGAACAGGGAATAGGAAGAGCTAGAAAATGCAATCCCGGGGCAAATAAGCTTAACAGTTCATTTCTAGCAAGAGATCTACAGATAAATTGAAATAATGACATTGAAGAACAATATCAACGTTTACTAGAGGATGGTTATTTGATTCCGATAAATCTTCCACAAATAGGAGAAGAAGAAGTAGAAGCAGTAGTTGAGGTTTTGAAAAGTGGCAAACTAACCCATGGACTTGGTGAAGGCCCTAGGGTGAAAAAGTTTGAGAAGGCCTTCGCAAAATTTGCAGAAGCAAAACATGCCGTTGCAGTGAATACTGGTACGGCAGCGCTGCACTCTGCAGTTGTAGGCACAGGCTTGAATAAGGATTTCGAGGTGATCCTCCCCAGTTTTACCTTCGTAGCTACCGCAGAAGCTGTCATATTAGCAGGTGGAAAACCCGTGTTTGTTGATATTGACCCGAAAACGTACAATATTTCCTCTACTGAAATTGAAAAGGCAATCACCAAAAGAACAGAGGCCATAATGCCTGTAGATCTATATGGCTTGCCAGCTGATATGAAATGTATCAGGGAAATTGCTGATCAAAATGACCTATTAATTATTGAAGATGCTGCCCAGGCTCATGGTGCGATCTACAACAGGAAACCAGTAGGGAAGATGGCAGACGCAACTTGCTGGAGCTTTTATGCAAGTAAAAACATCACAACCGGGGAAGGTGGCATGGTAACAACAGATAGCAATCAAATAGCGAAGAAGATTCGACTATTTAGGACCCACGGCGAAAAAGCAAAGTATGCCTCTCGTATGTTCGGTCATAACTATCGCATGTCAGAAATTCAAGCTGCGATAGGTTGTGTGCAATTGGGAAAATTATCTGGTTTCTTGACTAAACGCCGTGAAAACGTTAGAAGATTAATGGATCTGCTTCAAAAAACAAAAAGGTTAGAGTTGCCAATTGAGCCCCCAGATCGCAGACATAGTTGGTATCTTTTCACTGTTAGACTTGAAAGAGCTACAGAACAAGAGAGAAATAGAGTTGTTAGAGAACTAAGAGAGAAAGGCATAGGATCAACAATCTATTACTCTAACCCAATTCACCTGATGCCTTATTATCGTGATGTGTTGGGGACGAGCGAACTCCCAGAGACTGAAAAAGCTTCTAAGCAAGTATTCTCTTTGCCAGTTCATCCTGGAGTTACGGAAGAACAAGTAACCCACATAGCTAATTCGCTGCTTAGTATTCTATGACTGACTCCTGATTCAGGTGTAAAGGGACTACTACTAAGGACAGGGGTATTGAATAAGCCAATGCTATGATTAATTTTGGTTGGACGCAAAATAGAAGCTGGTGATTGCAGAAGAAAAATATATATTTGCCTAGCCCTAGGTTCAGTCACTTCAAACAGACATTGAAGAGATTCTAAAGGAAGGCTCCAAACAATGATTTCTGAAGAAGAGGGGTCCCGCGTAAAAATAAGATTTCTTGTGGAAGAACTGGGTGAAGCATCAGGTGAATTGGTGCGTTTCTTAGCCCCGAGAACGGTCGACACCATAGTAAGGAAGCTTCCTCTCGAAGGCAGAGCCGCTTTGTGGAAAGAAGAAGTTTACTTTCAGATTCCAGTAAAGATTGGGGAAGAAAAGGCTAAGGGCACCGTTGAAGTGGGGGATGTTGCTTTTTGGCCTATGGGAAGTGCCTTGTGTGTATTCTTCGGGACCTCCCAGCCTTATAGTCCAGTAAACGTTTTAGGCAAAATTAAAGAGAACTTGGAGCTTTTCAGCCAGGTAAAGAGTGGAGCTACGATTAAAGTTGAACTTTCAGTAAACTAGTGAACTTTCTTCCCACATTTTTAAGAGGCGTTCGCATTCGTCTATTACCTCTTGCCGGTTACTTCTTTCCTTTAGGGATTTCAGAAAGTCCTTACGCTTTTCGACGGAGCGTTTTTCCGCTGAACCGCCGTAGTAGAGCTTACCCTCGAGATACTCTTTCATATGGTTTGCTTTTTGAACGAAAAGACTAGCAGCATCAACGGGGTTTTTAACCGCGAATTTGTTTGCCCAAATTGACACATCTGCTTCGCGAAGCTGAGTTAATCCGTCGATTTCAGTTATCTGCCGAATAAAACTTGTCAAGAAATCGTAGTAGTCAGCAACTTTCACCAATTCTATGGCGTCATTGACTTTTGCTGTAAATTTTATCCCCCCTTTAATTATTAGGGGGTGCCGGTAGCCGGCTTGCACCAGTTTTCTGGCGCTTCTTACCTCTTCTTCAGTGTAAACTCTTACAGGGAATTCCAATGGAATCAAGCTCCTTATCCGATTTAGAAAAAGATCTCCGTTAACTCGACTTTTTGGAGTTGCTGAATATCAGGCCTTTACGGGTTTGTAGATTTTCAGATTTCGGTTCTTTGAGACCAGCTGAATTGACCCATTTGTCTCTAACTGTTCAAGGAAGTCTTTTGCAGTACTTATCCGGATATTGAATTTCGAGGCCACTTGGTAAGGGGTCAAAACCTTCATCTTCTTTATTTCGCTAACGTTTTTCTCGTTCTTAGGATCTGGAGAGAGGATGCTTAGTGTTTTTTTATCCTTCCGAGAACTCACTTTCTCTTTTTTCTTTTTTTTGTCATCGTCTTTTTTAGTCTGCATCCGCTCGATCTGTTTGAGACTGAGTTTCTTTTTTCCGCCCATCTTTTTCAGTTCCTAATTTGCCTTTTTAAAGTGTGGCCCTTATTTTGTTGGACTAGCAAGGCTGTGTTATTTCAACTTTGTGCTTGCTTTTCCATTCTTTCAAAGGTACCCCGAAGTGTCGTTCTATTTCAGGGCGGTGAATAGAATTCATGGTGCAGAAGGGCACTATTCGTCCGTCCGGAATGGCATAGTGGATTACGCATTGTTGAACTCTTTCCAAATCGAAATTGTAAGGATCCATGAAGTGCATCGCAGAAAGCAATATAGTCTTTCTCTGTAAATCGCCTAGTGCTTTGTAGCTTCCTTCTTTCAAGACTCTAAAAACATATTTCCTTAGAAAGTTGAATTTCACATCCTTCAGAGCTCCGATAAGGCGCAACTTGGCTTTGGTTTTGTTTCCTTTTGTAGCGTCCTCATTAACTTTTTTCATGGTTTCCAAAAACTTTTCGATGTTTACATACCGAGTTATTGGAATGACGGTACCATTCTCAACAAAAAGATATGTAGCCATGCCACAGTGAGGGTGGGCTGTAAACTCTACAAATTGTTTTTCGTTTAGGGTTCCCACTGCTCTTGAAATAGGCACCACTGTGGGGACTGGAAGAAAGTCTGAGATTTTGATCTTTCCCCCTGTTTGTTTTTCTACAAGTTCCATGAAATCTGGAATTGTAATGCGCATTTTTTCCCGTTCTTGTTGTGGAAGCCTACCACACAAAGAGACAGGCTGAACGTTTATGCACCGGATTATGTCGAAGTTTTGAACAGCAAAACCTATTATGTCTCCGAGCTGAGAGTCATTAACGCCTTTAACTAGGGTTACTACTAATACTATGCTCTCTATTCCAGCGCTACGGCAGTTTTCGATTGCCTTCAACTTGGTCTCTAACAGGTCGACCCCTCGGATGGACGTGTAAACATCAGGTGTTAAACCGTCGAATTGTAGGTATATAGTACTTGTTCCCGCATCTTTCAGCTGCCGACAATAATCGACACTTTGGGCAAGTCTAACCCCATTTGTGTTAACTTCAACATGATGGAATCCGAGTTCTTTCGCTTTTCGTATCAGATCGGATAGATCGTTGCGGATGGTTGGTTCTCCACCTGAGAATTGTAAGGCTACGGCGGGCACTGGATCGTTCTGACGCAAGTTTTTGAGCATAGCCACAATTTCTTTTTGTGTTGGCTCGTAAACATATCCAGCCTCGGCGGCGTTGGCAAAGCATACTGGGCATTTAAGGTTGCATCTATTGGTAACATCAATTATTGCAAGTACGGTGTGGGACTTGTGTTCGGGGCATATACCACAGTCAAAAGGACAGCCCTTGACGGTTTTAGTTCGAGGGTTGTTCAATCCTTTGCCTTCGCATCTGAGTTTTTCAGCCCGCAAGTATTGTTCGTAGTCAGACCAGTAGAGTTCTTTGAAAAAACCGTGTTCGGGGCAGCTTTTTCTGATATATACTTTGTTCGCTTCCTCAAAGATCGTAGCATCTAGTACTTTGAGGCATTCGGGACATACAGTTTTTGTTTTCTTGATGAATTGCATATTTGAATCTACCTTCTGGCAAGTGAGTCTTCGAAGGGTTTAAGAGAAATAGAATAAATAATAAGGTTTCCAAACTTTTCATAAGGTTATTGAGGGGGGTTTGTTTGCCAATAAGCAGAAAGGCAAGAACAGTTCTGCGCGAAATGGAAATGGGCGCTTATGAAATCGACACTTATGTCACGTTGCTTGGAGGTGGACGGATGACGGCTATGGAGGTAAGTAAAGAAGCGAAGGTGCCATACTCTAAAATTTATGAAGTTTTGAATTCTCTAAAAGATAAAGGCTGGATAGAGAGCACATTTGCCCGCCCGTTCAAATATTATCCAACGTCACCACTTGAGGCAGTTGCGCTTGCCAGACTCAAACTAGAAGATAGGTGTAAAAGTTGGGAGCAAGCTGCTATTGAGGAATTACAGCCATTATACGAAAAGAGGGAATTAGTTGAACGCCCTGACGTAATAATACTGCATGGTCAAAAGGCAGTTCTGTCGAAGTTAGAAGAAATCCTAAAGAAGGCCGCGAAGGAAGTCATGATTGCCGCTCCTGAATTCGTGAGAGGATTAATCACATCATCAGAGTTTCCGTTGAATGTACTTGAAAATGCCGTGGAAATCAGGCTTATGGTGGCTGGAAAAGCTGAAGACTGGCTTTTCCTGAAAGGATTTTCGAAAATAGATGAATTAAGGGTAAGGGATAACATGTTTGGTGGGGGAGTTATTGCAGATAGCAAAGAGGCTATGCTTTTTCTTGGAGAAGAACAACCTAACCTAGTGATATGGAGCAACCATCTGGGCTTAGTTCGTTTCGCTCGAGAGTACTTCCAGTTTCTCTGGGATACCTCTGCCGCTGTCTGATTGATAGACTGCACAACGTTGGTGATAAAAAAAGAGGGGAAAAGATTGTAAAACTATCTGCCCAACACTTTTTTTCCAGCTATTTCTATGTCCTCAGCTTTGATTGTCTTTCGCCCAGCATGCATGGCAAAGTCCAAGGCTTCTTTCGCAATTTTGAGTCCCACATCCTCCAAGACTTTAGCTAATTCTTTTGCGGCGGCTTCACTTACTCTATCTGCTCCAGCTTTTTTGCATAACCTGTGCATAGGAGCTACAGCTAGTTCTAAATTGGTCATAGAGGTCCTCCGTTGCTTATTTCTCTTTTAAAATCAATATTTAACCTTTTTTATCCTTTATTTCCTAATTTGGCTTTAAAGAGGATTGTTCTTCACATAAAGAAGAAAAAATGGAGTTTCTTTTAATGCTTCAGCGTTGGTGTCTCACACTCAACAAAGGTAGAAGTAGACGCCTGAATCAGCAATACATAAACTTAAATTAAACCCGCTGTTCTATGAGAAAATGCTTTCAGGTTATTGAAAGGGTGGATGGCTATTAAAGCCTGAACAATACTTGAGGAACGATATTTGGGTAAAGTTAAGACGGAACAAGTCAAGAGGGTAGCAAAGGAACTTATTCAACGATTCCCTGAGAAATTCTCCGGAAGTTTTGAAGAGAATAAACCCATAGTTGACATGCTAACTAAGGGAACAACAACAAAAGTACGTAACCAAATTGCAGGATACATTTCACGAGTGTTTTCGGGAACTACCACTGAAGCGGCAAGCAAAAGCGTGGACGAAGAAACGCAACCATAGAGTTACCTTTGGAGGGGAACGGATGATAATCGATGATTGTAGAAGAGGATGGGCACTTAGATACTTGCGTGAGGCGAAGGCGGAGATGGAAGCTGCACGAAAGATACCGTATATGGCACCCAGTTTGGTTTTGGAGGCTATTAAGAAAGCAAAAAACGCTATCTACTACAGCCTAGGGGAACCAGGGTTCATAGAGATACTTCTTAGGGAGGAGGCAAGAAAAGTTCAACAAACCAACGATGGGATTTTAAGATTCTTGATAGAAATTGAATTTACGGTGCGACAACTTGGACAGCTGGGAGAAGCAGAAGGGGAGGTTATGCTTGAACAGGCCGACATTCTGGTTCAGACGGCATCTGAGATCGTAGAGACTTGCACTGGAGAAAAAACGGATTCCGATCTGGATTATTTTGGGAACAGAAACTCAAGCATCGCATAGTCCACTTTGAAGAAGGACTTCCGGTCAGAAATTGAATACACCCAAAAATACCGAAGTGTCTTGTCGCGAAGTGACAACGTCTAGGATAAAAATGATGCTGAAACTAGTTTCCGCGTTTACTTTCATAAAGCTCAAGATCTGTTCTAATTGGAAAAACTCCTGCAAATGGAAAATAATCAGTAATTGTTAGCTCTTGTCGTAAAGTGGGAAGAAAAGTGACGATCAAAATAAAGTTTGTTGGCCCTTTTCGTCATGTCGCAGGCATCGAGAAAATGGGGTTAGATAGGAAGAAAGAGGCTCCGCTCAAAGAAGTGTTACTAGATATCATAAAGGAGATACCTGCCCTCAAGGAGACTCTGTCTTACCGATCCTCTGATGATGCAAGAACGAATGTGTTGATACTAGTTAACGGCAGGGAAATTAGTGCCTTGGAGGGGCTAGAAACAGTTGTTAAGGACGAAGATGAGATAGTTTTTGTCCCAGTTGTCCACGGAGGATGAGCCCAACAAGGTTGTTAGGCCCCTCTGCCGGGAAACGAAAGGCTGAAATGATCTGACTGAATCTTCAAAATGTAGAAGCCGATTTTTCGGACAAAAAAAGTGTTGGACCCCTTGACAAACCGGTTTTTGGGCATTAACAAGTTGGGTGGAGAGGGCTAGTGGAACCAAAAAAACGGGGATTCTTTGACTGCTGAGAGGATGTCAAATCCATAGTAATTCTTTTCTTAAGCTTTTAGTCGTGATGAGGTCTGATTTGGAGTAGTAGGGGAAACAACTTCTGTTCCTCACAGTTCGGGATTGGGGGGTCACACATAGTACAATATCGTAAAGCTTAATACACAATATAGTAATTAGAGTATTGGGCGGTCCCATGGGAAAAGCGGCTTTGACAGCACCTCTTTACATTTCAGTAGCTTGGATATTGATGACTAGCTACCAGCTTTTCACTGAAACAGCCGTGACGTCAGTTGTACCATACGTAAACGAACTTCTCCCCTCAGTGGGACTATGGCTTGTTCACAGACTAGATATGATCGTTTTTGTAACTGCTTTTGCATGGGTCTTCATTTTGTCCTCAGTGATACCCAGCGTTATTCTCGGAAAAGAACGGGGCGTCCTTGCACAGTTTGCCGTTTGCCTGTCATTAACATTCTCATCCATCATCATATTAGACGTTCTAAGAGTCTATCTAGGAATTCAAGTGAATCAAGTGTTTCAGTTTAACGCTCTATTTGACAATCCCGTCTTAGCTGTGGGGTATCTATCGTTACCCTATGCACTTATGTTTGCACTGGATTTTAGATCGAGAAATAGGAAAAAGAAGAAAGAGACCCTTGAAAGGCTAACTGAAACTTATTTGGAGACAGCAGAACCCATAGAACAGAAATATCAAAGAGCCTGATATACTAGCTAAGCAGAAATGACCATTCCAATTATCACGTTAATCACAGATTTTGGACTTAAAGATTCTTACGTCTCAGAAATCAAAGGGGTGATTTTAAGCATATCCCCCGCCTGCTTGATAGTTGATATTACGCATCAGATAGAGAAATTCAACATTAGGATGGGGGGTTTCTTGCTGGCTTCCGCTTCAAAGTACTTCCCCGAAAATACAGTTCATGTAGGAGTTGTTGACCCGGGAGTGGGAACTGAAAGACGGTCAATAATAATAGAAACGATGCAGAGCTATCTTGTGGGACCGGATAACGGCTTGTTGTTTCTAGCGGCCAAGAACCAAAGAGTAAGACGGATTCACGAAATAACAAATAAGGAGCTTATGAGCTCCAACATCTCAAACACCTTTCATGGAAGAGACATTTTTGCTCATGCGGCAGCTCACTTGGCGAAAGGAGTCCTTCCCGCGGAGTTTGGACCACCGATTCAGGGAATTGTAGAACCAGCATTTGCAAAGGTTAAAAAGAAAGGCAATAAGCTAATCGGCGAAGTTTTACACATTGATGGTTTTGGGAATGTAATAACCAATATTGAAGAAAAAGACGTGAAAGCCAGGATAACTGGGAATATAGTAAAAGTGGAATTGCCTAAAGCTGAGTTAAGGCTCGAATTCTGCAAGGCCTATTCAGAAGTCGAAACTGGAAAAACTTTGGCTATTGTAGGCGGTCACGGCCTTCTGGAAATATCTATAAACCGAGGAAATGCGGCCGATGAACACCAGATTGAAGTGGGCGATAAGATTTCAACAAGTTTTTCCTCCTAGACTCCAAAGACGCATAATTGAAGATGAAAGAGGAAAAACGAAAAAATACCGTTTTGCAAAAATACTTGAAATA
>DAOVIH010000076.1 GCA_030673805.1 Candidatus Bathyarchaeota archaeon
ATCAAGGAAGACTATGAAGCAAACACAATCCCCCTGCACGTGCATGTTCCGGCACACCTAACCAAAGGCAAATACCAGGACTACGACACTTTCATAGCCCAAGAAGGCGTAACCTACTTCAAAGCCTACCTAAACTACAGAAAACGTGGAACCCCAAAAGGCTACATGCCCCCAGAAACCATAACCCCTGACTCACCACTCATACGAAACGCCAGATCAAGAAAGGTCAAACCAGTCGAAGGCTGGCAAATAAGCCAAATAATCAGAACCCTCTACTACAAAGCCGGACTAACCACCAAAAACAGTGTTTGCCGAAACAAAATAAGAGCGCACTCAATCCGCAAATTCTTCAGAACCCAACTAGAAGCCCTAGGAGTCAACCGTGACTACACAGAATACATGCTGGGCCACAAAGTAGACCGCTATCACGACATAGAAATGATGGGTTTAGACTTCTTGCGAAACGCTTACCACGCCTCAGGCATCAGCATAAGACCCAAAACGTGTATGAACAAGATGGAACGCCTCAAAGAAATGATACGAGCCTTCGGCATGAACCCAGAACAAATCCTAACAAAACAAGCCCTAACTATGACAGAAACCACACACATAACACCACAAACCCAAATGCAAGAACTAAGCAACGCACTAAAAACCATGCTGAAAAAGGAGATACTCGACAATGCAAAAGTTTAAAACTAGAATCGTATCTCCCCTACTGAGTAGTAAACTATTTCTCCTCTGCGGTTTATCACCGCTAAAACTAACTCTTTTTTAAGTCTCTGACATTGAACTAAAGCGTTGGACAATTCTTTAGCGGCTACTGGTTTTCCTTCTTGAGCGCTAAAAATAAGATGTTTTGCAGCATTTTTGCCATATGTTCCTCTCTCATAAACTCGAAAGTCGATACCCCTGCCAAAACCTTCTCTGACAACGTAGCCTCTGCTTCGCAGATCTCGATAGGACAAGTATTTGACCCAACCGCCCTCATCAACACTCCTGTAGACCGCTAAGAGACTTTGAAAATCTACATTTTCTCCTTCCTCGTTTTCAACTTCTAACATTTTTCTGTCCAGAAGATTTAGTCCTTCATAAAGAGTGAGTATTAACCCTTTATCTTCCTTTACACCATATCCCCTAGAAGACAATTCGCCAATAGCACTCATCTCGGTTATCCTGACGACATTCTCTTCAAGTACGCCTTTAATCAATAGGTCAGGTTCATCTGACTGGTTCATTTTTTTGTTGCCCATCTAACATCACCCAAAGCGACTGCTCTTTTATGAAAAAGCGGCAAATCCTTCAAAATCTTCTTTATAATAGACTCCTCCTTCCCAAATTATAGCTGTAACATATTTGAGTGGCGTAATATCGAATGCTGGATTAAAAACATTCGTATCTTTGGGGGCGATCTGATGAGAGCCTATATGTGTGACTTCGTTGGGATTTCTTTCTTCGATTACAATATCTTCGGCTTTGTGCGCAAAATCAAAAGTGGATTTGGGGGCTGCAACAAAAAAAGGAATTTTATGTTCCTTAGCTAGAACTGCAATTGTGAAAGTTCCAATTTTGTTGATTACAGCATCTTTCACTATTCTATCTGCTCCTACCACGACCTTGTCTATGCACCCACTGTGCATTAAATATCCAACCATACCATCAGTAATCAAAGTGACCGGTATTCCATCACGTTTTAGTTCATAAACAGTTAGCCTAGCACCCTGTAACTTTGGACGTGTTTCAGTAGCAAAAACTTTGATCCTTTTGCCCTGATCCCACGCGTTCCTTATCACTCCCAATGCAGTTCCATATTCAACAGTTGCCAGTTCTCCTGCATTGCAGTGAGTCAAAATCACATCACCGCTATCTATTAGTTTTGAGCTGTTCTGGCCAATAGCTCGATTTGCCTTTGCATCATTATCGGCAAATGTTTTTGCTTCTTTAATTATGTCAGACTTCAAATGCTCCAACTTTCCAGAAAAAGCTCTAGCGTTGCTTAAGAGTTGGTCAATTGCCCAGAAAAGGTTGACAGCCGTCGGTCTGGTTTTTTTCAACATTGTTGCCGAATCTTCTAGTTCACTAAAGAATTCTTCTTTGCTGCCCGCTTTTGAATGATACGCTGTCAGAGCTAGAGCAAATGCTGAAGCCGCCCCCAACAATGGCGCACCCCTAATTCTCATTTTCTTTATAGCTTCGGCCATTTGTTCATCTGTCTCAATTTTCAAAACTACGTTTTCCAATGGAAGTCTTGTTTGGTCAACTGTAAAAACTGCTCCATCGCGCCATTCTATGGTTCTCATCCAAAATCCTCATTACCCATCTGCATTTCTACTGTATAAAATTTTGTGAAACATCGACATTACTTGGGTGATGCGGTGCATCACTCAGGCAATTCTTTGGAGAAACCATGGTTCAGGTACAGCGCCCAGAATTGAGTCTTAGTTCAACCGTCATTCATCCAACGGGAGACTTAAGATAAGTAACAACCTCTACTGGAACTGTTGTACCGAATTTTAGCCTTTTCTTCCATTTATCTCCAACCGCAATGAGCGAAAAGACGCCTGAAACCTCGGCTTTTGATCTTCGTACAAGTTTACCTAATGCCTCTTGGCTTTCTCCACTTCTAATCGTATCATCTACTATTAGGACGCTGTCTCGTCTCTTTATCGCGTTTTTTGGCATAAAGAGTGTTACTGTAACTCCGGATTCTTTTCCTAAGATGTATGTTTCATCTATAAAGGCTTTAACGCCTACCTCTTTGTTTTTTTTTGCCACGATAAGATTGACCCCGAGAGCGTTCGCAACCATTGTAGCCAAAGGGATTCCACCCGTAGCAGCAGTGAGGATTTTAGTGACCCGTTTTCCAGCAAACTTAGCTAGGGCATAATTTGCCGCTTGTTGAAGTATGTTGGAATCTCCGACAATCTCGGTGTTGTCGAAAAAACCGTTTTCGTCAAATCTAATTCTGTTTCTCAGTTCTGTCTCCAAACCAACAATCTTTGTCAGAACTTTCCAAAGCTCTTTTGCTCTCTTCGTGTTAGGGAGAACATGCCCTTTTGCATATCTACTCAGAACCGTTACGGGCAAACCTGTTTTTGAAGACAGTTCACGATATGTTATGTTTCTTTTGTATTTTGCAGTTCTCAGAAGTTCAATGGTCATTAGACGAAGTTTCAAATCTTCTGCATGTGTACTCATTTCGTTCCCCTTATACACCGATGAATCAAATAATTGGACATACTGAACTTATTATTGACTGCAAATTTATAACTTCCGTTGAAGATGAATCAACACTCTAATTATGTGACTATGCGGGTCCGCTGGGATTCGAACCCAGGACTTTCGGCTTTTTTCAGCTCAGCTTTAGAAGGCCGACGCGCTTAATAGGGAACTTCTCCTATCCATGCTGCGCCACGGACCCTAGTTAGGTTTCATAATACCTGTTCAAAATATAATTCTACCTGTTGAAATCCTTGTTTTTAAACAGTTGTCTCTTCTCGCCTAAACAATTCTGAGGGAAAACATCTAAAAAACCTGAAGGGCTTCTCATTCTTACGCCTGTTATCTTTTTTGCGCTTAGACTTAATATCTCTTAAAAAAGCCCCTTTCTTGAACAAAGCTTACCCACAACTCCTCCTTTATGAGATGCTCTCAATTGATCAAAGTGGTAGTCAATGTATGGTAGTGTCTTTATCAAAAGAAGCCTAGGATAGCTGATTGTATCAAACTTTTTTAGGTCGGGAAATTGTTGTATAAGAAAGGCGGGAAACGTGAACAAAACTAAAAGGCTGTTCATAATAGCTCTTTTCGGTTCAATCATTTTTGTGACCAGTGCTTTCGTTCCTTTCCCCATAGATAGAATGTTAATAATAGTTGAAGCTGTTCTTCTCGCCTTGAGTGCTCTTTTCATAAGCAAGCTAGGTGCTACTTATGTTGGTGCGGTTGGAGGGTTACTATCAAGCCTCTGGGGGGGTGCTTTTTTTCCCTTTACTTTTATCTTCACTTTTTTGTATGGCGTCCTTGTAGATGTTTCGTTTTTTCTGTTCAAGATTAATCCCAAAAGAAACGGAATTAACCAGAACAGAATAATGCTTGCTATGACTTTCAGCACAGCTATTGTAGGATTTCTCAGCTATTATACAACAGTTATTGTAACAGAAATTGTTCCAAGGGACCCTGTGCTGGAAGCTCTTATTCTCTTTATTGCGATTACCAGCGGTGCCATCGCTGGTTATGCAGCTTCATACTTATGGAACAAGTTTTTGAAGAACCTAAATCTCTAGGCTCAATGCTTTGAAACATTATGGCTCTAAAATATTGTTTTTTAAGGTTTTTGCGGGAACAGATAATGCCATTAATAAATCGAAAACAACTGAAATGGGACTAGTATTGATTACTTCTCTGTTCGCAATTTACTATCTGGCAACACTTGTCATCTTTCATGAAGGACCTGAATGCTATGGGACTGCATAGAGACGGGGGTCAATTAGCGGGCCCGGTGGAACGTGCCCACTGTAGCGGGTGAATACTGCCCTCTTAAACGCCTTAACTATTTTAATGATCTTCATTTTTCATCTCAAAGAACATATTCTATAATGGACCCAAACTAACAAACTGGACGATAACGCCAATTTGGAACTAAGACTATTACGCAATAGTCAAGGTTTCTTTACAAAAACCCTTTTACAGTTACTTATGACAGGTTAGGTCTGTGTAGTTGTTGACTAAGCAATCTTCTCTGTACATAGTATTCTTGTGTTTAATGATTTTTTTAGCAGTTGCTTCTAAATTTGTTAAGGCTGAGGGTTCAACTCAATGGGATATATTGTATGATTTGCATGGTTCGGGACGGTGTGTCATACAAACACGAGATGGCGGATATGCGATTGCTGGGAACAGTGACGACCAATTTTTGTTTCTTAAAGTAAATTCGTCTGGAGACCTTCAATGGGAGAAGACATATGGAGCGGGTACAGTTCACTCAATAATTGAAACCGATGATGGTGGATATGCTTTAGCTGGTTGGGGAGAGAATTTCAATTTTGTTAAAGCAGATTCCAGTGGAGAATTGCAGTGGAGCAAGAATTTCACTAACCAAGGTGTCAGATTTTATGTTCAATCATTGATTCAAACAACTAATGGAGGCTATGTTATGGCAGGATGGACTTCAACTTACGATGTTAGTTCTCC
>DAOVIH010000004.1 GCA_030673805.1 Candidatus Bathyarchaeota archaeon
TAATACGTGGTGAAGAAATGAACAGCAAACACATAACTTACATAGCGATTATAGTCGCAATCGTTTCCATAATTTCAGTGACATACATCTACCTGTACTATGAAGAACCAACACCAACACCTGAACCTACGCCAACACCAACACCTGAACCTACGCCAACACCAACACCGGAGCCTGAATTTGAGAACATAACTTTGACTGACGATCGCGGGTACGTCACCACATTGACGTCTTACCCAGAGCGAATTATTTCTATTGCCCCAAGTAACACTGAAATCTTGTTTGCATTAGGACTAGATGACAAAGTCGTGGGAATAACTGAATACTGCAACTACCCCTACAATTTCACAGCTTGGTTTGAAGCAGGCAACATAACGAACATTGGCGGCTACTACACTCCAAACATGGAAGCAATCGTCTCCTTGGAACCCGACTTACTTCTCGCTGCATATGGCATGGAAGACTTAGTGGATGATTTGCGGGAGGTATATGGGTACAAAGTTCTTGTCCTAGATCCTAAGAGCCTCGATGATGTTCTCAATGACTTCATGCTTGTAGGACGTGCAACTAACAGTATTGATGAAGCAACAGCTCTAGTAAGTGTTTGTCAGAACAAATGGGATGCAGTCAACACCAAGATCGCTGAAGTCACCTCAAAACCCACAGTTTACTATGAAACTTGGTATGATCCGATATGGACCATCGGTTCAGAAACTTGGGAAAACGGACTTATAGAAGCCGCAGGGGGCATAAACATTTTCGTTAACGACCCATTAGAACACTTCTCTACAAACGACGAAGCAATTATACAGTTAAGTCCTGAGGTAATTCTGTTGCCCTTTGGTCACGGGTATGGTCCACCATTCTGGGGGAGCTTCACCCAAGTTAAAGAGAGACCAGGCTGGAGCACAGTCAACGCAGTTCAGAATGATAATCTATACGAAATCAATGCCGACATGATAGCAAGATCTGGACCCAGAACCTTCGATGTGCTGGGGATATTGGCTGAAATATTCCATCCTAATTAAGACAAATACGGACGGACATATTCCTTCTCCTCTTTTTTTGAAAAACCTCCAAATGAGTTTTGGTGAACCGCAATGGCATCAGAAAACGTTGAAAGTAGGTACTTCAAGCGAGCTTCAAGATGGAAACTAATCATTCTCGTCCTAGTACTAGTTATGATAGTGACTTCCATCCTTTCTTTAGGTATAGGCTTCGCCAAGATTCCTTTCTCAAACATTTTTCAAATAATTGCCAAACGGATTCCATTTCTAAATAATTTAGTTGATACCTCGCTAGTTATTCCTTCTGAAGAGTCAATCATCCTTCAGATTAGAGTGCCCCGCATTCTGGCAGGAATTTTGGTTGGCGCAGCTTTGGCTGCTGCCGGGGTTATATATCAAGGTATATTCAAAAACCCAATGGCTGACTCGTACGTGTTAGGGGTGTCTGCAGGTGCCTCGGTTGGAGCGTCTCTAGTTATACTGTTTGGGGTTAGTTTTACACTATTGGCTATAAGCACTGTTCAGATCGCTGCTTTCATTTGTGCAGTTTTAACAGTTTTTTTGGTTTACTCCATCTCCAAGGTCGGAGGACGAGTCCCCATAACAACACTACTACTCTCTGGAATAGCGGTCACCATTTTTCTATCGGCTATAGTTACGATTATACAGGTCATGGCAGGTGAGAGACTTCAAATTATTGTATTCTGGTTGATGGGGGGTTTTTACAACATATATATGAGCGACATATGGGCGATCTTTCCCTTCATAATATTTGGAATCTTTGCTTCCTACTTTTTCGTCCGCGATCTAAACATATTAGCTCTTGGAGAAGAAACCGCCCAGCATTTAGGCGTAGATACTGCGAAAGTCACAAAATGGCTACTCATTATCAGCTCCATGGTAGCCGCAGCTGCTGTTTCAATAAGTGGACTTATAGGTTTCGTGGGTTTGATGATTCCTCATATGACAAGACTCATAATAGGCCCTGATCACCGAATCCTTTTACCTGCATCTGCAATTACGGGAGCTATATTCTTGGTAGCGTGTGACGCAGTAGCCAGAGTTGTACTGGCTCCAGTTGAATTGCCAGTGGGCGTAATAACAGCCCTATGTGGCGGGCCTTTCTTCATATATCTCCTTAGAAAGAAAAAATCAAAGTATAGTCTATAGTCGAGGGAAAAAGATTTGATTTTGCTAAACGTTGATGGTGTAGAATGCCGCTATGGCTCAGTCAAGATTCTGGAAAACGTAAACCTTTCGGTTAAACCTGGAGACTTCGTAGGGATTCTGGGGCCAAACGGATCTGGCAAAACCACCCTACTCAAAAGCATCAGCAGAAGTTTGAAACCACATAGGGGTACAATTCTGCTCAACAAAACCAACATTTACGATCTGAAAAGCGTGGAGGTAGCAAAGCAGATGGCGGTTGTCCCACAAAACACCAGTATTGGATTCAGCTTCACGGCACTAGACGTTGTTTTAATGGGGCGTAATCCCCACATGAGCAGATTCCAGATGGAAAACAAGAAGGATATGGACGTGGCCCGGAGGGCAATGAGCATAACAAACACTTGGTCGTTTGCAGAAAGACCAATAAACGAGCTAAGTGGTGGTGAGAGACAGCGGGTGATTATTGCTCGTGCATTAGCACAGGAACCAAAGATATTGTTGTTGGACGAACCTATGACCCATCTGGATATGATCAACCAACTGGAAATCATGGATCTCTTAAAGGATTTGTCAATCAAAGAGAGCATAATGGTGCTAGTAGTTTTTCACGATCTAAACTTAGCCGCACGTTACTGCACCTCGGCCATTCTCCTCAGTAAGGGCAAGATCTTCTCTGCTGGAACCTTAGAGGTCGTTTTAACAAGTGAAAACATAAGAGAAGTTTTTCAAGTTAATGCTATGGTGAAAAAGAATTTTGTAACGAATTCTCTCTACGTCATTCCGCTTTCTACACCTAAGTCTCCAACTTTCAGGAATTGTTCGATCCATCTAATCTGCGGGGCAGGAACCGGTACGCCATTAATGAAGATTCTCTTGGATGAAGGCTACAGTGTGACAGCTGGAGTTTTGAATGTACTAGACACCGACTACGAAACTGCACAGTTCTTGAATATCCCTGTGACTACTGAAGCACCATTTTCACCAATAACTGAAAAAACCCACCGAGCAAACTTGGAAATGATGAGTAAAGCTAGAACTATAGTCCTAACCTCAATCCCCTTTGGTCATGGAAACCTTAAGAATCTAGAAGCAGTCAAAGAAGGATTGAAGATGGGAATCCCAACATTCATAATCGAAGAGATACCTGTGGAAAATAGAGATTTCACCCAAGGAAAAGCCAAGAGCAAACTCGACGAGTTAAAAAACGAAGGGGCAAGATTTGTGAAAGACCCAAATGAACTCCTTTCGCTGCTTAGAGTCTCCGAAGAGAAACTAAAAACAGTGAAAGAGGATACAAGCAAGATTCCCGGCCACCTGAAGCTTGAAGAGAACTCGGCTCGGAAAGAAGCTCCCAAGGAAGGTGGTTCAAACAAATGAAAAAACCCTTAGATGTACTAATTTCAAACAACAAAGTCCGCGCCTTATCCTTCTTAGGGGATATTCGTGGGAAAAAACCTCTTTTCATCTGCACAATAGCAACAACTGAAACAGCCAAAATCAAAGGAATATCTGCGGCCGGGGAAAACCCTGAAATAACCGATTTCACACCACCAGCAGATTCTGAGCTCCTCTTATTGGGAAAGTGTAAATGCATCCCTGGCGTCCCAATAACACCAGATGGGATACCAACTCCAGCTTTGATAACTATGTCAGCCTTGCAACTTGCAGATATACCCGTAGTCGTCGCCTCCGGAGGAGTAAGAATAAAACCTCATATCCCACTACTAGAGCTTGGAGGCATCCCCGGAAAAGACATAAGCACTGGAAAAGCGGTGGAAAACGTTGACGAAGTGATCCAAAGAGCAAAGATTGCTGGAGCAAACTTTGCCAAGACAACAGATTACCTAGTGATCGGCGAAAGCATTCCCGGAGGTACCACCACAGCCTTGGGCGTTCTGCTTTCTATGGGAATAAACGCGGAAGGAAAGGTCAGCAGCAGCCTGCCTCAAAACCCGCACAAACTAAAAATCGATACTGTCAACGCCGGTTTGTCAGCTAAAGGAGAATGTTTTGGCAGTTTAGCCAAAGACCCAATAAACGCAATCTCTTTTTTTGGTGATCCCATGATGCCTGTCTTTGTAGGAATGGTTCTAGGGGCAGCAGAAAGAGTCCCAGTCTTAATGGGAGGTGGAACCCAAATGAGTTCTGTGCTAGCAATTCTGAAAGCATTAAACCCAAAAATCTTATCCAACGTAGCCATTGGCACTACCAGATGGATTACAGACGATCCAACATCAGACCTTGCTGGCATAGTCGCCCAAATCTCCGACGTTCCTATCTTAGCTGCAGATATTAACTTCAGCAACTCCAGATTTGACGGCTTAAAAGCCTACGAACGTGGAATTGTGAAGGAAGGAGTAGGTGCTGGAGGAGCTGCCATCGCAGCCATGGCCAAAACTGAAGGAGAGATAACTAAAGACATACTGTTAAAAGAGATTGAGAAAAACTATGAATCGTTAATGGGCATGAAGTGACATCTCAGAATGCTTAAACAGATTAAAAGTGTCTTCGGCTTCCTAACAATCATCCCGCTAGGCATGGATCAGGATTCGCTAGTAAACACCGCAGATTATATGCCCATTTTTCCTCTTGTAGGCGCCTTCATCGGTTTACTCGCAGGTTGTTTTGCTTGGGCGCTTTCCCACATCCTACCAAACACAATTGTCGGCGTTTTAACCTTGGGTTTCTTGTTGCTCATCACCGGACTTCACCACACTGACGGCCTACTGGACTTAGGCGACGGACTAATGTTTCATGGTTCGGCAAAAAGAAAAATTGAAATCATGCATGACCAACTCACAGGCGCCGGAGGCTTAACCCTGGGCATAATAACCTTTTTAGCAACAGCCCTCTGCATAGGCGAGATAAACACAAATATGATCATCCAAAGTCTAATAGTCGTCGAAGTCTCAGCAAAGCTCTCAATGGTTATGGGTGCATGGGCCGGAAAGGAAGTTCACAAAGGCATGAGTACCGCTTTCCTAGACGCTATGCACGGCCGAAATAGGATAGTACGGATAGCAATTGCATTAACAATATCTTCTGTAATAGCCTTACTCCTGCTTGGCTATGTGGGCTTGCTAGTAGTACTTGTCGCCATATTGACTAGTCTTTTCATGGTTGGAATTGCACATAGACATTTTGGAGGGGTAACTGGCGATGTTCTGGGAGCAACAAACGAACTCAGTCGTATGGTCTCCTTAATCGCTTTGTTGGCGTTGATTCCATGGGTATAACCGCGCTTGTAATGGCTGGCGGAAAGGGGACCCGCATGAAACTCCAAGAGGAGAAACCCCTTATCAAAATAGGCCGCGAACACGTAGTAATTCGGGTAATAGACGCTTTGAAAAACGCTCAAAACGTAGGGGAAGTGTGGGTCGCAACTAGCCATAACACGCCAAAAACAGCCAAATTGCTGAGAAATCACTCCGTTAGAGTCATCAACACTCCTGGGAGGGGGTACATTAATGATCTGAAATTTGTTGTAAAAAAGTTTGGACTAAGCACCGTTCTTGCTGTTTCAGCGGACCTCCCGTTGATCACCGGTGGATTCATAGACGAAATCTTGAAGCGATTCAACAAGAGCGGAAGACCAGCTTTAACGGTTGTGGTTCCCAGCGAAACAAAAAAGAAACTTGGCCTTGGAACCGAATATGCCTTCAAAATGGAAAAAGGATTGGTGGTTCCAGCAGGAATTAATATTATCGACGGCAGAAAAATCGAAGAAGAAATGAAACAGGAAGTGTACATCTTGGATAGACCTGAAATTGCGGCAAACATGAACACAATTGATGACCTGAGAGTAATTGAAAATCTCTTAAACAAAGAGGTATTCAAACCCAGGCAGCAACAGTCCTCAACTGTCGAAAGTGAACTGGCATCAACAATAGAATAATTTCAACCTTGGAAGAAGAAACCTGACTTAGTGAATACATAGCCTTTTCATTCAAAATTCTTTAAGAATCTCTCCCAAAACTTATTTTCCCATTTTAGCCTTTCTAGTATCGTGGGAGCAAATGGAGAAACCCAAGTATGAAACTAGCAACGATTAAGTCTGAAGGAATTGCACACCACAGTTATTTCCTCTCAGATCAAGGGGAAGCGGTAGTTATTGATCCACGTCGCGACTGTCAAATCTACGAACAACTAGCCCAAAAAGAATGCGACAAAATAAGATACATATTCGAAACTCACCGAAACGAAGATTACGTCATTGGTTCCCTTGAACTCAAAAACAGGACTAACTCCGAAATTGCTCACAGCAAAGAATTGCCTTTCAAGTATGGTGATCACAAACTAAGCGATGGCGAAAGCATTAACGTAGGAAGTCTACGAATCCAAGCTTTATACACCCCTGGCCACACCAAGGAATCCATGAGCTATGTAGTTTTCAAAACAAAAAAAAGAGGAGAAGCTTTAATGGTTTTCTCCGGGGACACCTTGTTTGTTGGATCTGTAGGCCGAACAGACCTATACGGCAAGGACGCCCAAACTAAACAAGCCGAAGCGCTATATGAAAGCATACATGAGGTACTGCTTCCCTTAGGTGATGATGTGACGATCTATCCTGCTCATGGAGCGGGCAGCGTTTGTGGAACTGAGATAAGTAATCGTGATTCTAGCACAATAGGTTATGAAAAGAAAACAAACCATCTCCTTAACCTTGACAAAAATGATTTTGTGAATGGAGAATTGGAAAAAGAAATGCTCGTTCCTCCCTATTTCCGAAAAATGGAGGAATACAATCTCGATGGCCCACCTCTACTTCCAAACAATTCATTGTCAAAGGCTTTAAGTCTTCAAGAATTTGAAGAACAAACAAAATCTCCGAATACCACTGTAGTAGACACACGGATGCCTTACGCTTTTGCCAGTGCATTTATTCCAGGATCACTAAGCATATGGCTTGATGGAACATCGACATATCCAGGTTGGGTGCTTGATTATAGCAAATGCATTTTGTCTGTGCATGAACGAAAAGAAGATGCAAAGAAAGCTACATTGCATCTTCATAGGCTTGGATTTGATAATTTAGGCGGCTTTCTGTGCAAAGGAATCAACGCATGGTTGGAAAAAGGTAAACCTACTGACCGCATCGGGGTATTATCGTCAGTTATGCTCAAAACTAAATTGAACCTTAATGAACTCACGCTCATAGATGTTCGAAAACCCCGCGAATGGAAAGAAGGGTACGTGAAGTCCGCTAAACGCGTGTTCGTTGGCCATCTCCCGGGCAAAACCAACAACTTTGAACTGGAGAAACCACTTGCATGTATCTGCTCCGTGGGATTTAGAGGTAGCCTAGGCACGAGCATCCTAAAAAGACAAGGATTCAAAAATGTTTACAATGTGCTAGGAGGGATGACAGCGTGGTCGAGCCTAAACTACCCAACCGTAAAGCATTGACTGTTTCAAATCCACCTAAGTTTTGTTTTCCCTACTATTCCCTTCAGAACCTGTCTTTATCTTCTTTGCAAGTCTCGGAATACGTTTTTCACTCTTTTTTGGATTAAGCAATTCCTTTACGAGGTTTTCTTGCCTTTTGTATATGTGACAGTTCTTGGAGTGAAAAATCAGTTTTCCTGTTTCCAGTTCTAGACCTCCCCTAGAGTTTATTTCAGATACCAGTGCCTCATTGAACAATTGTATCCCAGCTGTATTCGCTGGCAAACCTGCATAAGCGTCCCATGATCTGAAATAACAAGTTAAATGTATTTTTCCGTTGTATATCTCTGTATCAACTAGGCTTAGACATGGAGGTTCATGTCTCTCAGTGCCAATAAACTTCTTTATGTCGTCTGGTAACCTCACAACAAGCGTTATCTGCCTGTCTCTAGGTTCTTCTAAATATCTGAGCACAGCTTCTTCTATTTGATCCACAGGTTCCCTAAGTCTACTTCCATACGTGTAAGTCTCGTAGTTCTTGGTGCCGCACCACAGATATCTTAGAGCGTATCCTTGTACATATTTCATGTCACAAGGAGCTTTATCACTCACTAAAGGTCTGTTCTCTGGATGTGCGATTTCAATTGTAATATTCAGCTTTTTAGTCTCAGATTTCTCCGAACCATATCCAACTTGAAAAGAATCGCCTCTATTCCAAATTTGGCTTAACACCTTAAACCAAGCGTCGGCACAATCAAACGCGGTTACTTTGACATGTTTCATCTACAACTTCTCCGGAACGGCTTCTACCACACAGTATGTAAAAACTACTTCTGTTTGTCTAGCATATAAATCTGAAGGAGAACCACAAAGATCAAACCCAAAACTAAAACGACGCATTGGATAGTTCATAACCATCATTTGCCGCACTATCAAAGAGACAAAAAGAGAAACGTATGGAAGAGAAGTTGCGGAGACACCTCTATTTTGTTCTAGGATTAGAGTTAAGTAGCGCTAAAACGTGAACAAACTATTCACAAAAGCCTATGGAAATTAGGAAAAGGTTTTTAGTTCAGTTGTCACATGAGAGTCTGCAAAAGTGTTTAGGGACTAATTGAGGTTTAAATTATGTCTGTATTTGCAGCGCCAGGAGCATATGATCGTGCTATTACTGTCTTCTCCCCGGATGGGCGGCTCTTTCAAGTTGAATATGCTATGGAATTGGTGAACCGCGGAGCTACAATTGTAGGAATTCAATGCTCCGAAGGAGTGGTTCTAGGGGCGGAAGAAAACATCGAAGTCCTTGAAGAAGCCGATTACTCCTGGAAGATTTTTAAGGTTGACGAGCATTTAGGCGCAGCAATAGTGGGGCTAAGCTCAGACGCCAGAATTCTGATAGACCAAGCCCGGATATACGCGCAGAGCAACAAGCTAACCTATGACGAACCCATAGACCTAGAGATCGTGACAAAAAGAATATGTGATATACAGCAAATGTACACACAACACGCAGGAGTCAGACCCTTCGGGGTCTCCTTAATCTTTGGCGGAGTTGACAAAACAGGAAACCATGTTTTTGGAACTCATCCAAGTGGAACTTATAGAGGATACAAAGCAACCGCTTTAGGCGCCGGAAGAGAAACAGTTCTATCAATACTGAAAGATGAATACAAAGAGGAAATGAGCCTTGACGAAAACATAAAACTTACAGTAAAATGTTTAGTTAAAGCCCTAGAAGCTAGGCAGTTGCCACCAAGGATAAAAATCGCTATTGTACCTTTAGTCACCAAGAAAATCGAAGTGCTACCTGACGGAAGAATTGGCGAGGCTATAAAAGCCTTGGGTTCGGGCAAGTGAAACCTGAATGAGTAATAAGTTCACGATTGCACGCTTAACAAAAGATAATGAACATCTCGAAATTCTAGTCAAACCTCAAAAAGCCCTAGAGTATAGAAAGGGAAAAAGTATGTCAATAACCGAAGTTCTGATTACCGAAACAATATTTGTCGATGCAAACAAGGGTACCAAAGCCTCAGAGGAAAAACTACTGAAAGTCTTCGGAACTACAGACCCACTTAAGATAGCTGAAATCATACTGAAAAAAGGGACATTACAGCTTACGACAGAACAAAGACGAAAGATGATTGAAGATAAGAGAAAACAGATAGTGGATTTCATTTCAAGGCAAGCAGTCGATCCCAAAACAAACCTTCCACATCCCCCTTTGCGTATAGAAAATGCTATGGAGCAAATCCGTTATTCAATCGATCCATATAAACCTGTAGACGAGCAAGCAAAGGAAATAGTCAAACTACTGCGTCCAATATTGCCGCTAAAAATGGAACAGATTTCAGTTGAAGTTCGAATACCTGCAAGCTACTCCGGGAAGGCATACGGAACAATGAAGACCCAAGGTACAATAACACGCGAAAAATGGTGTGCTGACGGTTCTTGGTACGGTATAATAGAAATGCCTGCGGGCACATATATCCCCTTTCTCAACAAACTTGGAGAAATAACAAAAGGAAACGGAGCAGCTAAAGTAGTTTAAACCGTTGAAATTAAAAAATAGGTGAAATTATGCCAATATTATTTGAAAAAAGACAGATTGTAACTCCAGGAGAATTACTCGCCGAAGGAGAATACACCGCAGGCGAAAATTCGTACTTGGAAGGAAACAAAATCTATGCTTCACGAATTGGATTAGTGAACTGGGACCACAAGAGAGTCAATGTTGTAGCCTTGAAAGGCCTGTACAATCCTAAGATAGGAGATATCGTAGTAGGAACAGTGAAAGAAATTGGATTCAGCGGATGGTCAATCGATATTAGATCCCCCTATGTAGCAAATCTAAGAGCAGCAGACGTCCTAAGTCGATCTTTTAAACCCCAAAACGACGAACTATCCCAAGTACTCGGGATAGGCGATTTGATAGTCGCAAAAATATCTTCCTACGATCGAGCTCATGATCCCCAGCTAACAGTTGGAGAGCCGGGCTTGGGAAAAGTTACCCGTGGACAACTGATGATGGTAACCCCAACAAAAATCCCAAGAATGATAGGTCGAAAGGGATCGATGGTATCCACTATAAAACAAGAAACAGGATGCCAAATAATTCTGGGCCTCAACGGAATCATAATAGTAACTGGAAAAAATCCAGAAAACGAACAACTAGCTATGAAAGCGATCCAAAGAATTGAAGATGAAGCACATACAAGCGGTCTAACAGACCGAATCACACAAATGTTAAGAGAAGAAAAAGCAAAACGAGAGGTAAGTAAGAATGAAGAAGAAAAATAAAAAACTAATCGATAAAAAAGGTTTAAGAATGGACGGTAGAAAACCGGACGAATTACGATCCGTAAAACTAGAAGTTGGCATTCTGCCGAATGCTGATGGTTCAGCTTATATTGAAATGGGAAAAAACAAGATTCTAGCAGCAGTTTACGGCCCAAAAGAAATGCATCCAAAACACCTTGCGCGTTCAGATCGGATGGTTTTGAGATGCCGCTATCACATGGCGCCTTTCTCAGTGCAAGAACGCAAATCTCCAGCCCCTTCAAGAAGAGAAGTGGAGATATCCAAAGTAATCAGAGATTCACTAGTACCAGCAATTTTCGTGGAGAATTATCCGCGAACAGGCATAGATCTATTCATAGAAGTTCTTCAGGCCGACGGAGGAACAAGATGTGCAGGCATCACAGCTGCTGCCCTAGCAATAGCCGAAGCCGGTATTCCAATGCGCGATTTAGTTGTAGCTTGTGCAGCTGGAAAAGTTGATGAAACAATCGTTTTAGACCTGATGGATACTGAAGACAAGGTAGGATCTGCAGACGTTCCCGTTGCTCTGATGCCCAACTTGAATGCTATAACGCTATTGCAGATGGACGGAATACTCAACCCAGACGAGTTTGAAGAAGCTCTGAATTTAGCACTCAAAGGTTGCAAAAAAATCTACGAAATGCAAAGAGAAGCCTTAAAAACGAAATATGTAAATCTGAAAGAGGTTGAAGAACAATGACGGGATCTATAGCAAAAATAAAACAAAAACAAATGGAGCAATTGCTCTCAAAAGGGAAACGTCTTGATGACAGAGGATTAACCGATTATCGAGAAATTACACTTGAACAAGGAATAATCGAACGAGCTGAAGGTTCAGCTAGAGTTTTCCTTGGAAAAACCGAGATTCTTGTTGGGATAAAGATCGCAACTGGAAAACCATTTCCTGATACGCCCGACGCGGGAGTATTGACAGTAAACTGTGAACTGGTTCCCTTGGCTTCGCCAGATTTTGAACCAGGCCCTCCTGGAGAAAAAGCTATTGAAATAGCTAGAGTCGTCGATAGGGGGATACGTGAGTCAAAAGCGATAGACGTAAAAAAACTGTGCATCAAAGCGGGGAAAAACGTATTCGTCGTCTTCGTAGACGTTTATGTTCTCAATCACGATGGGAATCTCATAGATGCTTCAGCCTTAGCCGCGGTAGCTGCTCTACTTAACACAAAAATGCCTAATTACGAAATTGAGGACGACACAGTAAAGATTACACAAGGATACACTCCGCTTACCCTCAAAAGCCGCCCTATAACGGTTACTATAGCTAAAATCAACGACAAACTAGTAGTTGATCCACAACTAAAAGAAGAACAAGTCATGGATTCAAGAATATCAATAGCGATTAATGACGAAGGAAGCATTTGCGCTATCCAAAAAGGCGGTGCAGGCTACTTCACAACACAACAGATAAAAGAAGCAACAAAGCTCGCGAAAGAAAAAGCTGAAGAAATCAGAAAAAAGATGGGATGGTGAGACGCTGCCAAAAACAAAAAAGGTTGGCCCAACAAGGGGCCTGGGACCCCGATACGGATCATCTGTCAGAAAAAGATACATAAAAGTGTTGAAGGAGCTTAAGAAAGCCCATAGGTGCCCTCAATGTGGTTTTCTTAGAGTTAAAAGAGAAAGCATAGGCATATGGAAATGCAGGAAGTGCGATTTCAAATTCACAGGTGGCGCATATACACCCACAACAAAGCTAGGGATTGTAGCAAAACGTTCGGCTAAAGGCGTAGTCTCAGGCGAGCAAACAAGACCACCAAAGAGCTAAGACTAGTAATTTCTCCCAATTACCTGAGCTAACTCTCGGAGTCCTCCTACTTCATTTTCGAAGGAACCAAACACCTTAAATCTGGGTAAAAAAACAATGGCAGCCAAAGCTACCGTCCATTTGACTTTCGCTTCACAAAAGTATCCTGCTCTGCTTGTCAGAGCTTTAGTTCCAGAAATCAACAGCTCAACATCCAAACGTTTTGAAGTGAAGCTGCAAAGTAAGGCTAATTCTCTGTCTCTATTGGCTGAAGCGACAGATGTAGTTGCTTTGAGAGCATCAATAAACGCTTACCTAAGATGGATAGAATCACTCAAAAACGTGTTGGAGCTAATGGATAAGTTATGCTAAAAACTCTTATTCTATATTTCATCCCGATCCCGTTTATTGATAAGAAAATGCTTAATTAAGGACCTTGCTTATTGCAGTGCAGTCAGAAGGGAAAAAAATTGAGTGATGAAATCTCGAAATTACCTCCTCAGGTTCAAGAGCGTTTGCTAAGACTACAGCAGCTACAACAAACAATGCAGTCCATCCTTGGGCAGAAACAACAAGTCGAATTAGAACAAAGGGAAATTGAACAAACAGTTAATGAACTGCAAAAAACAGCTGACAACGCAGTAATCTACAAGGCTATCGGTTCTCTACTGGTGAAAACGAAAAGAGGCCATGTGAACGAAGAACTGATTGAACGAAAAGAACTGTTAAGCACACGACAAAAAGTCCTAGAAAGACAAGAAAAACGAATTCGCAGCCAACTAACTGAAGTTCAAACAAAACTACAAGAAGACCTTAGGCCTATCTCACCTCCTTCGTAGCAACCGGCTAGGTGGAACTCCTGGAAGAACTGCGAATACCCCAGTTAACTACCGAACAAATCGAAGAATTATGCGCAGTTGCAGAGAAAAACGCTAGAAAACACGTCCTCTCCAAGATCTCCTCCAAGAAGCTAGAAATTATGGACGTGATTGTTGAGGCAGAAGACACAAAACCCTTAAGTCTCAATGTCAAGGTGGAAATAGTTTTGTCAGCTCAACGTGGAAAATATGGCTCCAAAGAATTAGCCGACGAAGCTATAAGAACAGCCTTTGAAGCAATTGAAGACTACCTGAGAAAACTGGTATGACTTTCACAAGAATCAACAAGATTCTGGAAAAAACAAATGCTGAGAACATTCTTTTGTTATGCCACCATAACGCAGACCCGGATGCAATAGGCTCCGCTTTTGCCTTCAAGGGCTTAATAGAAAGATTTAGGAAAGATGCGAATGTCGAAATTGGGGCCGGGAAAGGCATAAGTAAACTCTCAAAACATCTACTGAAAACTCTCCCAATTTCTGTGAATATAAAGCCTAACTTGGAAAAAGCTGACGCCATCGTTTTAATAGACACAAACACCATTCAGCAACTTGGACCACTCGCGGATGGCATTAAAAAATCTACTGCACCAATTGTTGTGATCGATCATCACGCTATCCATCCAGAAACAGAACAATTAACAGAGCATCTTATAACCAATGAAAAAGCATCATCAACTTGCGAGATAGTATACAATTTCTACAAAGAAACTGGAGTCAAGCCGGATCTAAATGAAGCAAAAGCATTGTTTCTGGGCATTGCATTCGACACACGCCACTTTGTCATAGCCAATTCCTCTACTTTTGGTACCATAACAGACCTTGTCAAAGTAGGTGTAAACCCCAAGGAAATGTTGTCATTGTTCACACTACCCATGGCTCCTTCTGAGCGCATTGCTCGCATCAAAGCTTGCAGAAGAGCCAGGTTGACAACAATAGGCGAATGGATAATTGCAGTTTCCCATACCAGCGCGTACCAAGCCTCCGCTGCAAGAGCCTTAGTGGAATTGGGTACTCATGTAGCCGCAGTGGGAGGCCAACGAAATGATAACGTTAAGATAAGTCTACGTTCCACAAGAGGGTTCCACCAGCAAACAGATCTTCACCTTGGAAAAGACGTCGCCAAGCCTTTAGGCGAACACCTAAAAGGAATGGGAGGTGGCCATTCCACAGCAGCAGGAGTAAACGGCAAAGGAATCCTCAAAAATGGGCTTGAGCTTTGTTTGAAGCTAATACAAGAAAAACTGTCCCAAAATTGAAGTCGCTACTCTTAAATTAACAAAATGCTCGATTAGCCTAGGCAGGCATTACCAGCATGGTTATAATCGAAACAAAAAATCTCTCCTACACTTATCCGGGTGGAACCAAACCATCACTAAACGATGTTTCAATAAAAATTAAAGCTGGCGAATTTGCATTAATCACTGGCTCAAGCGGGAGTAGAAAGACAACTATATGCCGATGTTTCAACGGATTAATTCCCCACTTCTACAAAGGCGAACTTGAGGGTGAAATAAGAGTTGCTGACAAAGACACCACTAAGCATCCAACATTTGAGATGGCTAAAGAGGTGGGCTTGGTATTTCAGAACCCAGAAAACCAACTCTTCGCTCTTTCCATTGAGAAAGATGTGGCTTTTGGGCTGGAAAACCTTGGAGTTCCTAGGGAAAAAATGCGCCAGCGCGTAGATTGGGCGCTTAAACTAGCTGGCATTTACGACCTTAGAGAACGCTCACCCCACGAAATTTCAGGAGGTCAACAACAAAGAGTTGCAATAGCCGCAGTTTTGGCAATGCAACCCAAGATAATTGTTCTGGATGAACCCACATCTTTCCTCGACCCATTGAGCGCTAAAAAAATATTCGAAGTAATACACGACCTTAATAGAAAGCTTGGAATAACCGTTGTACTAGTTGAACACAGACTAGATCTAACAGCAAAATACGCTGACCATATAATAATTATGGACAAAGGCAGAGTCTGCCAAGACGGTAACCCTAGGACGATTTTGGGTGCTGAATCAACCCGTCTGATTGGAGTAGGAATTCCAAAAGCAACTCTCCTCTTTCAAATGCTTGCTAAAGATGGGCTAAAACTGGGCAGTGTCGTTCCCTTGTCTTCAGACGAAATTGCCCAATCATTGTTGGAGGCCATTAAGCCCCATGATTGAAGTTCAAGACGTTGGTTTCACCTATCCCAGCGGAGTGGAAGCCCTTAGAGGCGTTGCTTTCACAGTCAACAATGGCGAGTTCATAGCCATTATGGGGCAGAATGGTGCCGGAAAAACAACCTTGGTTAAGCATTTCAATGGCTTGCTAAAACCATCAATAGGAAGAGTTCTAGTTGACGGGATAGAAACAAAAAAAACAAGTGTTGCATCTTTAGCAAAGAAAGTGGGTTTCGTTTTTCAGAACCCTGATCATCAACTCTTCAGCGAAACAGTTGAGGAAGAAATAGCTTTCGCGTTGAAGAATTTCGGCTTTGAAGAAGAGACAATAAAGAAACGGGTTACTTGGGCCTTAAGCTTTCTAGAGCTAAAAAAATATAGGAAGACTTCACCCTTCATGCTTAGTGGAGGAGAAAGAAAACGTGTAGCCTTGGCTTCGGTCTTGGCTTGGAATCCTGAAATACTGATACTGGATGAGCCTACCATAGGTCAAGATTATAAACAAAAAGAGAAATTGAGGCAGTTTATTCTCCAAATGCAAACCCAAGAAAAAACAATAGTCATCGTTACGCATGACGTGGAGTTTGTAGCTGAATGTAACCCGAGAGTCTTGCTTATGACCGAAGGGCGAATTGTTGCGGACGGTCAAGGGAAGAATATACTTGCCAACCCAGAAGTTTTAGCAAAATCATCAGTTGTTCCTCCGCAAGTAGTCCAGATATTTTCCCGTTTGAACGAATTGGAACTCCCAAAAAACGTCATCGACCTTTATGAAGCAAAGGACCTTCTGCTCAAGAAACTGGAGAAAAGGCTAAGATGAGCGTTTTCGATGGCCTTAAGTATAGAAAGGTGTCCTCGCCAATTCATGATTTGGATCCTAGAATAAAATTCTTCTATGTTTGCGCAATTTTCGTTGGAGCCATACTTTTCTGGACGATCCTGCCCTTACTCATTCTTTTCGCAATTCAAATTCCATTTGTACTTTTGGCGGGCGTAAAAAGAGAATGGCTTCGATCTCTTCGAGGCACAATCTTTCTGGCTGCAATAATATTTCTGACAAATTTGATTGTACGGTACTTCGCTTCTGGAGGGGCACTCCTCGTTACTGACTTGGAATTTGCAGCTGCCATGACTTTGCGGTTTATAGTGCTGGTGGGGTCTTTCTCAGTTTTCTTTTTAACCACCTCCCCTGATCATTTGGGATTGGCTTTGGAACGAACACGCATGCCTTACGAGTTCTCTTTTGCCTTTACGACTGCAGTACGTTTTGTTCCGGTTTTGGCTGAAGAAGCCCAAACTATCATGGATGCACAGAAAGCTAGGGGACTGGAGTTGGAAAAGGGGAATTTTCTTAAACGGATCCGAAACTATATTCCTGTTCTTGTGCCACTGATAGTGAGCGCAATTCGCAGAAGTCTTGAACTGGCTGAAGCAATGGAGTCTAGAGCTTGGGGAGCTACAAAGAAACGCACCAATTTGTATATTCTAAGATTGAAGCAAGGGGATTTTATTCTGTTTGTGATAACTATTGTTATTCTAATGGTTACTGTGTACGTTAGGATCTACATAGATGTGCCAGGTCTAAGTCAATTCTTAAGCGGTGTGTCCTAACTCAGAAAAACTGATGATCTAGTCTTGGTCCTGAACTGAAGAAACTATCCTCTGTTTATGTAAACCTACCTTCGGAATGGACAGACTCCTTCGGTAGATAACGAGTGGGGAGAGGCCTCAGCTGCAATACACTTTTTATGTCAGTTGCTTAACTCATATGGGGAATATTTTGGCAAGGCTAAAGGGATTTCAAAAACTAACATCCATTAATGATGCTTTGAAAACTTGGTTTGACCTCCTCAAAATCAACAGGTGCAGCATTAAGAGGATTCCTCTAAGTGAAGCTTTTGGACGTGTTTTAGCAGAAGATGTCTTCGCAGGAGAAGACATTCCAAGATTCAACAGATCTGCTGTTGATGGCTACGCTTTGAGGTCTGAAAATACGGAGGGCACTTCGCAATTCGACCCCACAGTTTTTAAAATTACAGAAGCTGAAGAGATTGCTTTAAACCAAACAAGACAAGTTTGGACTGGAAATCCTATCCCGCAAGGGGCAAACGCGGTTGTGATGCTTGAATATACAAAAGAACGAGAGGGGAAAATCGAGGTTGGGGTTAAACTTGCTTGGGGCAAAAACGTCTCTCGAAAAGGTGAGGACATCAGGAAAGGGGAAATTGCGGCAAAAGCTGGAACCCGACTAAACCCTTTTCACTTGGGACTGTTGGCAACCTTAGGGATTATGGAAGTGGAAGTTGTAGAAAAACCCAAGATTGGCATATTGGCCACAGGGGACGAACTCGTTGAGGTCGGCGAAAAACTTTCAGGAAACCAGATTTTTGAGACAAACCGAATTGTTCTTTCGAACTTGTGTCGTGAGTTGGGTGCCATACCTTGGAATTTAGGAATAGAAAAAGATGATGTTAAGGCAATAAGTGAGAAATTAAGAGCAGGCCTTGAAAAAGCAGATGGGGTAATCACCAGCGGAGGAACGAGTGTTGGTGGTCTCGATCTAGTTCCTGAAGCAGTCAACAACCTTGGGAGTCCAGGGGTTGTTGTTCACGGGATAGCGATGAGGCCAGGAATGCCCACCGCACTAGCTGTACTTCAGGAAAAACCAGTACTGGTTCTTTCAGGTAATCCAGTAGCGTCTGTTATTGGCTTTGAGGTATTCGCTAGGCCCCTAATCGGTAAAATGCTAGGTGTGAAAACAGAGGTGTCAAGAACATTAGTAAGGGCTGTAATGACAAAGAAAGTTATTGCAGCCTTGGGTAGGAAGACTTTTGTTCGAGTCAAAGTCGTTAGGAAAAACGCAGAGTTTTTGGCACATCCGGTGAGTGCCAGGGGATCAGGAGCAATATCAACTATGACCCGCGGAAATGGTTTTGTAATAGTCCCTGAGAACAGGGAAGGGTTGCTAGAAGGGGAAATTGTCTTGGTTCGAGTATTTGGAGACCTGGAGGTTTTGAGTTAGCGTTGTTCAGAAAATTGGTAAGTTTCGATGAGGCAAAGAAAATGATCAGCCAGAGTATTGTACCTAAGCCACTGGGGATGGAAGAAATTTCATTGTTGGAGCTAAACGACCGTGTTTTGGCAAAGAATATAATTTCCCCGTTTGACATCCCGCCTTTCAATCGATCGACAGTTGATGGGTATGCGCTAAAGGCGGAAGACACATTCGGTGCTGAAGAGAATAGACCCATTAGACTAAACGTTTGTGGGAAAGCCAACGTTGGGGAACCCCCGAAAGTAATTGTTGCAAGGGGTCAGGCTGTACAAATCGTTACCGGCGCGCCAATTCCGAAAGGAGCAAACGCTGTTGTAATGGTCGAAGAAACCCAGCAAATAGATGACAAACTGGATGTCTACGGCAGTGTAACTAAGGATGAAAACGTAATGAAAAAAGGCACAGACATCGCGAAAGGAGAAAGGGTTCTGAAGGCGGGGCAGATTTTAAGTTCGAAAGAAATAGGTGTGCTGGCAGCCTTAGGTAAGGCAAAAACTGCAGTTTACGTGGTTCCACGGGTTGCGGTCATATCAACAGGGGCGGAAGTAACAGAACCAGGCAAGAAGTTACCTTCTGCAAAAATATACGACATAAATGCGTATAGTATAAGTGCTGCAGTCCTTCGGAGTGGGGGCACCCCAATCTATAAGGGTGTTTTTGCAGACAGCAGAGTCCAACTACAGAACGCTATCGAACAAGCTTTGGCTTCTGCTGACGTTGTGGTAACTTCTGGTGGCGTGTCAATAGGTTCGAAAGACCTAGTTCCACCGATCGTGGATTCTCTAGGTAAACCTGGAATCATTGTTTACGGGATAGCTGTTAAGCCGGGGAAGCCCACGACGGTTTCATTGATAGGTAACAAACCAATCTTTTCACTTCCAGGTCACCCGACATCAGCTTTGTTGATGTATCATTTACTTGTTCATCCGATTATCAGGTCGCTTTCTGGCAAAGCTGAAGAGGTAGCCTGTGAAGTTAGAGCTGTGGCGGGAACTAGAATGTTCTCGGCTAGAGGTAGACGAACGTTCATGATGGTTAAATTGAAACAAAACAAGCTTGGCTTCCCCACTGCGGAGCCTGTCGAAACTGGTGTTTCGGGGGCAATAACAACTCTTGCTAATGCTGATGGTTTCGTGGACATAGCGGCAAATCAACAATTCATTGAGGCAAATGAAGAAATTAAAGTGACTCTCTTGAATCGTTGAGAAGGCAGCTAGCGCTCCAGGAGTTCCCGCTTTGATGCTATATAGGCCGTGGCAGCCCAAGTAAGCACAAGGAACAGTATCATTCCTATGCTCATGATCAAAGAGGTCGATATGACAAAATAAAGAGTGTACAAAGCGAAAGTTGTGGCTATTAAGAAAAAGGCGGCTAAGAGCCAGATTACCCAGTATCTCTTGCTAAGAAGGCCATATGCTGTTGTCAAACTCAAGATTCCGGTTATTGCTATGTGAGGAGGAAAACTAGCTATTGGAAGAAAAACAAGAAACAACACTCCGACGATGCTATAGAAAACAATCGATAGTGTCATTCCACCGCTACCCGTGTTGAGTTTGGTTCCAAATGGCAACCTCAATTCCCCGACACCTTAGTGCATTAGGAGCTAGATTTATAAATATAATGCATAAGGAAAAACTATCGATCTTGACTTTCAAATATAATCTTCTTGGCGTAAAGATCCGAGTTAGCCCTCCCAAGTTTCTTGACGCTATATTTCGCAGCTGATTCGTCAGGCTCTTGTTTTTATTAGGGCTGGTAACTGTGAAGCCTTGGGGATTGAGATATTTTGGCTTGTTTTTTTAAAAAGCGGGGATCGAAAAGGTTTAGAGTAACTGATTAACTAGCAGATCTGCGATAAGGAAGAGACTCTACGATGAGCCAAAGTGAATTATTCGTTTCCCAGTCAAATGTCTTTAGTGGTCTACAAAAACCACATGAAAAAGCAGATTTTGTTGTTTTCGGGGTCCCATTTGATTCAACCAGCACCTATCGAACAGGGGCACGTTTTGGACCCAGCGCTATTCGTCAAGCTTCATTGAATATTGAAACCTTTAGTTTTCAAAACGGAATCGATATTGAAGATGTATCGTTGCACGACTTGGGGGATATTCAAGTATATGGAGATGCAAAAAGAACGATCGAAACTGTTGCAATGGTTGTAAACGAAATCTTTGCGACGGGGAAAAAACCTGTCACTATAGGTGGTGAACATACAATAACTCTGGGGATCATGAGGGGATTGGGAGCTACAGCTGAAAAAACCGCAGTAGTCAGTTTTGATGCACATTTGGACCTGCGCCAAGAGTTTTTGGGATTAAACCTGTCACATACAACTTTCATGCGGAGAATGAATGAAGAGACCAAACCTGCAAGAATAGTCGGGGTTGGAACTAGGGCGGTGTGCAGAGAAGAACTGAGTTATGCAAAGAAAGCGGGAATAGAGTTTTTCACGTCTGATCAAATAAGGAACGAAGGGACAGAAGAAATCTCGCGATGTATCTGTCAAAAGCTCAAGGGATATGAAAAGATCTACCTCTCGATAGACATGGATATTCTTGATCCTGCTTATGCGCCAGCGGTGCAAAATCCTGAACCCGCGGGTATTGACACGGGAACATTACTTGATCTATTATGCAAATTAGTTGATAAACGTGTGGTTGGTTTTGACGTGTCAGAAGTTGCACCGGACTACGACCAAGGGATAACTGCGATTAGTGCTGCAAAAGTAATTATTGAAGTAATCTGCCAAATTGAAAAAGCAAGACGAAGATAATCATGCTTCAGTTAAGCAAATTCTAGTCTCTCTTCTCAAGTTTGGCTATGAAAAACCCATTGCTTGAGTGCAAGTGAGGGTAGAGTCGTTGGGCTTCTTTCATTCCCCTCAAACCTGGAAGCCCTATCTTTGGCTCCAGGTTAGTTAATGAAAACTCTGAGTGCAGTTTGAGGAAGCGTTCGATAAGCAACTCGTTTTCTTCAACCGTTATACTGCATGTGGAATAGATCATTTCTCCTCCAGACTTCACTTTTTCAGCGCAGTTGTTAATCATCTTCCACTGAATCTCAGCCATCTTTTTTATAGAACTTGCGTTGAGTCGCCACTTAGCCGAAGGAGTTTTTCCAAAAGCCCCCGTACTGGTGCACGGTGGATCCAAAACTAAGATGTCTGCTTCCTCTGCGAGGGGTAAAGGTTTAAGGGCGTCTGCGATTATGGGCTGCGCGATTTCTGTTTTCATGCGGGCCACTTCTTTTTTCCAGATCCTCATCCGTCTTTTTGAATAGTCGATGGAATAGATTGAGCCTAGATTCTGCATGAGTTGCGCTAGGTAAGTAGTTTTGGCACCCGGAGCAGCACATATATCGAAAACTGTCTCCTTTGGTGTTGGGTTCGCAATTTCTGCTGCCAAGCAACTTGCCTTATCTTGAATGTAGAACAAGCCTTCTCTAAAACTATCTGTTGAAGTTAGGGGGTGCTTCATTTTCAGAACAGTGTAAGCGTGTTTGAGTAACTCAACTTTTTCTACCTCAATTCCTTCTGATGATAGCCTGTTTATGATTTCCTTCTCTGAGTTTTTCAGAGTGTTAAGTCTAATGCAGGTAGGTGGGGGATACGAATTCCTTTTTAGGAAGGCTAATGCCTGTTCACGACCGAACAGTTTGCAACAATATTCAACAAACCAGGTTGGATTAAATGTTTGCAGCCCTATCTTCTCTGCGTCATTTATCCCTTCAAACATTTCTTCAGGTTCTTGTGTAAGCAGAAAACCTAGAAAAGGCTCTATCGCTCTGAATGTTTTCCAGCCTAGAATTGTTCGCCCCATCCGAGCAAAGTTTTTTGCCTCTTTAAAACTAGTCATATTCCATTCACGAACGAGTCTGGTCTGGTAAACGAAAATCCGCAAGAAAGATTGTATACCTAGATTGTATTCACCAATTGTTCTTGGTTCCATAACGCAATTAACAAAGCGATCTATGAGGTTTCTGCGTCTTGTGGTTTCACAAACAAGTCTGTAGGCTAGTTTAACTGCGTTAGTGTTGTTTAAACCGAGCTGTTTGATAGTCTTATTGAAAGCCAAACGTTCGCTCAGTCTTTGCATTTCCATCCAACTCAGCGTCTCTATAGCGATAGTCCAAGCATCCCTAAGCAACTTTTACACTCATTTGTTAAAAAAGACGCTTCTAAATAAAAGTTGAACTCTCACTCTTTCTCCCAGATAAGGTTTATTAAAACTCAAGATCTAGTCAACAGTTCCGACGATAACTCGATAAAGATTTTTAGTTTGGCTTATTAATAGGATTACCAAGGTTACTGATCTGATGGCACAAAGGCAGTTAGACGATTATTCTCAGATTGAGGGTAAACCCAAAAAAGTGGCCAAAGTAGATACTCAACAGATTGTTGCGAAAAATGGGGTTGGAAGAAAGAGGCTTGTTTTTCCGCCATTGGCGCCTGAGAATCTATCTTCAGCCTATTTAGTTTCGGCTACATACGATGGAGTCTCAAGAAAGGCGCTGATTAGGCTTTATGAACCTGAGTCAGGAAGGATTTTCTTTTGGTATGACAATACGGGTCATAAACCCTACTGTCTAACGAACCTTTCTCCTTACGACTTGGAAAAAATCGATAGATTGAAACGCCATCAAGGTTTTGATCATTTTGAAATACAAAAGAAGTTCGATCCGTTGCTAGATAAAGACGTTAAAGTCACAAAAGTGGTTGCCAATGACCCTTTAGCCATCGGTGGCCGACCGCAGGGTTCAATAAGGGACATTATTCCCCAAGAGTTTCCAAAGGTCGCTGGGACTTCAGTGTCAACTGAAGTCATCAAGGTTTGGGAGGCAAGGATAAGATACTACCAATCATACTTCTACGATCGGCGACTCTTTTTTGGAATGCCTTACGAAGTCAAGAAAGGCAACCTTATTCCCAAGGTTTTGGTGGAAGCTGAGAGAGCTGTTGGGAAAATCCGAAACATCTTCAAAGATGCTACAGCTGAAGAATTGGAACACATTGAACGATGGGCAAGACTGCTAGAGTACCCAGCGCCCAAGTTCCGGAGAGCGGCGATAGACATTGAGGTTTACTCGTCTATAGCTAATAGAGTTCCCGATGCTCACGAGGCTACCTATCCTATTATTTGTGTATCGCTCTACGGTTCTGATAATCAGAAGAAAGTGATGCTTCTCAGACGGGAGGGTCTAGATCAAGGCGAAGGAAATTTACCCTCAGGTGTGGATCTCGAATACTTTGATAGCGAAAAACAGCTGATAAAATCTGTTTTTAAGGTTTTGTGGGAGTATCCCTTCGTTTTGACCTTCAATGGTGACGATTTCGACCTCCGCTATCTTGCTCATAGGGCCTTGAATCTTGGCATTGGTAGGGAAGAAATTCCAATAGTCGTGGGAAGACGAGTCTGTTTGTTGAAATATGGCGTGCACATCGATTTATACAGGTTCTTCTTCAATCGATCAATCCAAATCTACGCCTTTAAGAATCGCTACCGCGATTTGACCCTGAATGGAGTTGCCAAGGCCATTTTGGGACTAGAAAAAATCCGTCTGGAAAAAGGTTTTGGGGAGCTAAGCTACGCTGAGCTTGCTCAATACTGCTTTAGAGATTCTGAAATTACTTTTAAGCTAACAAGTTTTGAAGACGAACTTGTAATGAAGCTAATCCTTGTCTTGGCTAGAATAAGCGGTATGCCCATGGAAGATGTAAGCAGGCAAGGAGTTTCTCGTTGGATAAGGAGTTTTCTTTATCGGGAGCACAGAAGAAGAAACATACTAATTCCAAACTCTGAAGACATACTCTCCAAGAAAGGAAAAACATCAACTAAAGCCGTAATAAAAGGAAAGAAATACAAGGGCGCAATAGTTGTTGAGCCTGTCCCAGGTGTTTTTTTCAATGTAGCGGTAATGGACTTCCCAAGTCTGTATCCATCAATCATTAAGATCTGGAACCTAGGCTATCAATCAATACTCTGTCCACATCAAGAGTGCCAAGCCAACTTGGTGCCTAATACACCTCATTGGGTTTGTACTAGAAAGCGTTCACTTGAAAGCCTGCTAATTGGTTCACTGAGGGATCTTCGAGTCAATTGGTACAAACTGAGGTCAAAAGACAAGGACTTGTCCAAAGAATTAAGAAGTTGGTACAACATCACTCAAGGAGCCCTGAAGGTCATTCTGAATGCTAGCTATGGCGTATTTGGCGCTGAAAGCTTTGACCTTTATTGCCCACCGGTTGCAGAGGCGACTGCAGCTGTAGGTAGACACTCAATCACCCAGATTCTTAAGAAAGCCGAGCAACTCAGGATCCAAGTTTTGTATGGTGACACTGACAGCCTCTTTCTAAAGAATCCCTCCAAAAGCCAGATTGAGAATCTGTCCCAATGGGCCGAGGAAGAATTAAAGATGAGTATTGATCTCGAAAAGGTTTACAGATACGCTGTTTTCAGCTCTAGAAAAAAGAATTATCTGGGAGTCCTAGAGGATGGCACGGTTGACGTTAAAGGATTAACTGGGAAAAAGAAACATATTCCCCTTTTCATCAAAGGAGCTTTCAACAAAATGAAAGACCGACTAGCCCAAGTTAAGAATCCGGCTGAGTTTGAAAGTGCGAAGAGAGATATTGCAAACATTGTCCTTGAGGGATATAACAAGTTAAAAAGAAGGGAATGGGGAACCCTCAATGAGCTCGCCTTCAATGTGGTCTTGGGAGACTCTCTTGAACACTATACGAAAACAACTCCCCAACACGTGAAGGCAGCACGAATCTTAAAAGAGAACGGGGTTGAAATAAAAGCAGGCGACCGAATAAGCTTCGTGAAGACACTTCGAGAGCCACATGTGAAACCGGTGGAATTAGCATCAAGGAATGAGATTGATGTGGAGAAGTACATCGCCCATTTACATTCAACTTTTGACCAAGTCTTGGACGCGTTGGACTTGAGTTTTGATGAGATTATTGGATTAACTAGACTTGAGAGATTCATGGCTTAGTAACCTTCTTCAACCTTACCCTTTTCACTTCACCAAGCCTTCAAGTTGGCAAGAAGTCCAATCCAAAAATTGTGTTTTAGAAAGTGGTTGCTGAGGCTCACGCGCCGGGCCAATAAAATAGTACTGAAGCAGACGTAAATAACAGAACAATCAAAGCGATTATTGCAACTACTTGGCGCTCAGTGAGCGGTCTGTGGTAGGTTACTATTGTAACTAGGCTACGTCTATGATCAGACACCAGTTGTTTTCCATCAAAAGTAACATGCGCTTTCTTTCTAGTAAGGAAATAAGTTAACAGAATAAGGGAAGAATTAAAAACGACAGGCAAAATGGAAATTAACAAACTCGATTTGAGATTTGTTATTACTGCAAAGGAAGCAATCGTCATCCCTATGGCGAATGATCCAGTATTGCCTACGAAAATCTTTCCCTGGACGTTAAGGACGGTAAGAGCCAGCCAGAAGATTATTGGTCCAAGCATTAAGATCATATTTGACTGGGACAATCCTACCAGCCCGATCAGTATTATCGCTGGACACAATGTTTCCAAGCCGTTGAGGCCTCCCAGCTGGTTTATGACATTTGTGACGACCATCACAATCAAAGGAATTATGACAAAATAATATGCCTGACCAAACTCTATCACGCCTATTATTGGTAAGGATATTGAAGTCCCAAGCCCCCACTCAGATGCTAGATATACAAGAGGGAGCGCCGCTACTAATGGCAGAAACGCCTTGTAGCGCCATCTTAAGTCCATCCAATCATCCATCAGACCCATGAATCCTCCAAACAAAATACACACAGCTAAAGTTAGAGGTGCGGAAATGCCGTTCGAACTCTCTACAATCCCTAAGAAATACATTAAAAATAGGTAAACAGTGGCAAACAAAACATAGACTACGCCCAAACCATTTGGAATTAGGGGTTTGCCTTTCTTGTGTTGATCTGGAACTCTTGGAAACAAATTTTTCCCTTCTCACTCAATTTGAGTGTCGCTGTAGTACTTCTCCCAGTCGATTTCCCACAAACTCACAAGTGGAACAATCCCGAAGTAGTTTTCAGCGGCGTAGAAGGGGTCCAATTCCACCCCTGAGAAGAAAACTTCTTTGAAGTATTCAGGTTCAATACCTGGTCGGTCTGGATAGACAAAACCTGTTTCGTTTGTCCATCGTTCTTTCGCCCAACTCATCATTTTGTATATTGTAGTATTCATCCCAACCTCGTTCCATTCCCATGTGCCAGTTTCATTGTTATAAGAACCAAAATCGGATTCATCTGTCCATGCTGTTTCTTCGTCAAGTAATCCTTCTTCAATGAAGCGATCAGCGGCATTGCCTGAAATCCTAGCCATCCACATCCATTTTCCTTCGTCTCCGAAACCGGCGTCGTAGGCAACGTACTGGCCACTGGAGTCAGTTGATATGCCTAAAGTGGTGAAGACAAGAACGTATTCAGCATCATACCTTTCTAGCATTTCCAGCGAAAGCGTTTCGTTAGCCATGAACGAGAAGCCAATGTTTTCTATTTGTGTAGCATTTATGGTGGCGTTATCCGCCAATGAGGTTACATTACCACCATTGGTTAGCCAATATCCGTAATCCCACCAACTTGACACTATCGTCGTTGCTTGGAGATTGTCTCTGGTCCAAATCAACATGTTTATCCACTCTCTGACCGGTTCATTGGGCGGGACTATTGGAAGGCTCCCTGCACTAATGGTTATCGGAGAGTATGCTTGGCCATAAACTCTGGGGACCCCCCCGTTTTGGGGCGAAAAGACAAGAGTTGTCATCAAAAGCAGGAATATAATGAGAACGGCGATTATGCTATATTCTTTGCCAACGCGTTTCAAGCCTCTTTTTGACTTCATCGAGACTTCTGGTGTTCGTAGTAGGGTGTAAAACGGTTTAAGCATCCCCAAGATTCCTATCGCTGCCAATAGGCTGTAGGCTGGAGCTAAAATGTTGAGGAGTCTCACCATAGAACCTGCAAAGTAAAGGGAAGTTATGCCAAAAAGAAGTAAGAAAACATTTCTGTTAGTGGGATTCTTCAGTACAAGGTACAAACCTGCTAAGAAGAAAAGTATTCCAATGCCTAGCTCGTAATAGATGGACCCCCAAGCGGTAATTCGGTGTTCAGCAACTGACTCTATGAGTGGCTGAAGCGAGCGAAAGAGCGGATTCAGAACAGTTATGAATTTGCCTGCAATGTCCTGCATATAGCCAAGCTGCCAGAGAGCGACGAACCCCACTAGCATTACGGCTAACGAAACAACGACGACTAAACGTCTAGTCCTAGCAGATTTGCTCACGCGTAGGACTTCAACAAGACAAAGTAGAACAAAAACTCCTGCTACGGCCAATACTGGAGCTGTCAGCAAATAGGTTGTTGAGAAACGTGGAATAAAAGTGGCTAAAAAGATACCTAAACCAAAAGTCAAGCTGTAAGAGAATAGAAGACGCCGGCTATACCGCTTCAACAAGATAAGAGTTAGCACGAATAACAAAGCAAGACCGATCATGAAATATGATGCACCCCACCCGCAAATGAAAAGTGCTAACGCCCCTCCTGCAACAACTGAATACTTCAGCATCGAGGGTATAGGTCTGGTTTTTTCAATTGCTCTTAGAAAAGTGTAAATGAATAGTAAAAGGGCAAAAATACCTATGCTTTCAGTGTCAAAGAAACCGAGAGACGTCCTCGCGATAAACGATGGTGATAAAGCCAGCAAAAATGCTGCAAAAAGGCCGACCGCCTTTCCGCCAATATCTTTTCCTATGAAGAAAATTAGAAGACAAGAGAGGGTGGCTAGGAAAATCGGCATCATGGCGCTAAAGGTCATCAGATCTAAATTCAACCCAAATGCCGATGCTACTTGGTAAAGAACAGCGGTAGTCATAGGCAAAGAAGGCAGTGAATAGGACATATCCAATCCTTGTGGGTACCAAGATTGTGTATTGACCCATGGGGTAGGCCCATAGGGTGAGAATAAACCGTTCTGTACCATGTATCTCGTAAGGCTAAATTGATAATAGGGGTCAAATTCAGAAAGAAGCGAAGCGCCATTTGGTATTTCCCAACGCATAGGCAAAAGGCGAATCGTGAAAGCGATAAACAGTATCAAGGCCAATGCAGAGATTAGAAGTATTGACCTGTGGCTTGCTTTTATACGCAGTTTGCTAAGGCTTCTTAGACCGCTGACAAGTCGCTCTTTTGACAGTACTCCGTTGGCCGCCATTTTGAGTCATCTTCTTCTACAAGATTGGTTGGTTATGTTGTTATTACTGTGGTTAATAGAGGTATTATCACCTAGGTCCATCATATAATCCTTTCCAAGAAATCGTTTTAGCATCACCAAAATATCTGTTCGAATTTTTTTGAAACTGCGTTTAGAACAGCCAAATGGTAACGCAATTATTTCGTTTCAACTTCATTGGCACCGTTAATCCTGAAGATCGAGTTGACTGGTGCACTGAATTCTTTATCGTATGGGTTTTACTTCAACGTTTACGGGTACAAGGGATAGTTTTTTGCCACATTTTGGGCATTTTCCCTCATATTGATGAAGAATCTCGTCGGGAGGTTTAAGATCTGCGCCCTCATACAGCACATGGCTACATCCTCCACAAATGACATTCTGTGGCATTTCACCTTTCGTCCCCTATTGCCACAAAATAACTGGTGCGACATATTTATTAGTTATTAGGATTCGAAGAATCTAATAAATCGGGGGCGCTTCTCGTTTTGGACCAGAAAAACAATTATCCAAGTCCGTTCCCCTTTGATAGAATGCTATCGAACTCTTCAAACCTAAGCTGTCAGGCTTGTTTTTCAGAAAAAACGAATCCGTATTGTTATTGTATTTTAGACTCTCAATAAAGTCTGTTCACTATATTGAAACAATACAAATCTAACTTTGGCTTTCAAGACTAAGTTGCAAAACCTATTTCCGGAGCAAACTAGATAAGACAAGACAGTGTGGTCTAGGAAAAATTGGGAAAGTACTCTTTAGTAATCACCGAAAAACCAGATGCAGCTAAGAGAATCGCAGAATCCCTTGATTTTGATGGGAAACCTAGGAAAATGGTTGAAGATAAGGTTCCGTATTACTTGGCGAAGAGGAACAAGAACTTAGTTGTGGTTCCGGCATTGGGGCATTTATACACAGTTACCAGTGAAAGAAAAGGAAGGGGCATCTATCCTGTTTTCAAATTCAAATGGGCTAGACGTAACTTGGTTGAACGAAGAGCAAGGCAAATCGGTTATTGGGTGGATGTTATCTCAAAACTCGCGAAGAATGCAGACGTTTTCATAGATGCCTGTGATTACGATATTGAAGGAAGCATAATCGGTTATTGCATAATGAAGTATGCGTGTGGAGGAAAAGAGAAAATCGCTAAGCGAATGAAGTTCTCCACTTTGACAAAAGATGA
>DAOVIH010000024.1 GCA_030673805.1 Candidatus Bathyarchaeota archaeon
AAGCAGTTAAGCTTTAATACAAAACCTGCGCGTTCTTTGGGACTAACTTAGGTTCTTTTGATTAAGTTCAGAGCTTCTTCTAGGCTTTGAAAACCATATTTGACTTCTTTGAACTCTCTTTTCATAGCGATAACCACTTCTTTAACTTCGAAAGGTCCTTTATGACTCCTGGTGGTTCCATTAAAAACCGGCTTAGTTGTTGGAGAGGGAAAACAAAGGAGGGATAAACTTCCCTCTCCCCCGCTCGCGATGGTGGGTCTCTCCTTTCTCCCACCAAACCTAAGATAGCATTTACTTAAAAAGCAGTATTCCAAAACCACAAATATTGCAGAAATGACAAAACTCTATTTTGAGTTCCAAGAAACAAGAACGATTGCAGATACTATTAGTAACGTTCCAGCCACCGTGAATAGAGTGATCATTTCATTCAAAACCACAGATGAGATTGCTACAGCTATAATTATTTCAACCAATAAAACAACTGTGGAAGTCACAGTTGAGATGTGCCTCAAACTTTTGAACCAAAGATAGTAGGGGATTACCCCGCAAAACACGACCAAGTACCCGATTGCAGCCCAAGCTTCAATCGGCAACACTCGAACATCACTAGTAGAGAAGAAGACAAAAGGTGTAACAGTGAGGAGAGTACCGAACATGACAAGAGTTATCAACTGAAGTGTGTTCTTGCTTTTTGAGACTAGTTCCTTGTTATACAAAATGAAGAAAGCAAGGATTACCCCTGAAGAAAGCACCAGCAAATCTCCAATCAGTTCACCTTGACCTAGAAATGAGAAGTCCAAGTTTGTGGTCACCAAGAATACTCCGAAAAAACCTGATAAAACTCCAATGATCTTCTTAGTTCCAAGGGGTTCCTTTAGCAGTACAGGACTTAGAAGGGCAACCCAAATTGCACTTAGACCAACGAAAAGCGAGGATTTTGCAGCGGAAGTATAGCTCATTCCAATATACTGAAGCAAAAACGAGACTCCACTGGTAATTCCCAAGAAAAGAATCAGCTTTTTTTCCTTGAACTGGAAATCGTACTTTCCAATCAATAACAAGAGCAGGAGCATCACTATGGAAGTAAACAGAAATCTCAAAAAAACGAACAGAAAAGCATCTAGATAGTTCAAACCAATCTTTGCCGCGGGAAAAGAAGTTCCCCACATGATACCTGCTATAATCGTTAAGATTATGGCTTTCTTCTTGTTATCCACCTTTCAACCCTGACTTATGCAAGAAGGTTTTTTCCAACTCATATAAAACGCCTCTTGTTGATTGTTAATCTTGACAAACACTTGAGTCCGCAAATAGGCAAAACCTGTTGCTCATAATCCTCGGATCAATTTGGCATAGACTACCACTCACAAGTTTTGGAGCAAGGGTGGGGATAGGCGATATAAAGATATACCCCATCTAATAATTATTTATGTGAGGAAGTTGAATGGCGACAGCCTTTGTTTTTATTATCACTGACCCTGCGTCAATGGTAGAAGTTCTAGAAGAAGTCGGAAGAATTGAAGGCGTTGAAGAAGCCTTCACTTTATACGGAATTTATGACATTGTCGCAAAAATCAAAGGAAACACTTTGGACGAGCTAAAAGAAATTATAGTGGAAAAAATTAGGGGAATCGATAAGGTGAGACGAACCCTCACCATGGTGGTTATCCAAGCAAAATAGGTTGCTCTCCAACTGCCCTGTTTCAACTAAGTTTGTTTTGGGCATTAGGAATGAGTTTCAGTAGTATCTTCTCTTTGTCTTGCTAATTCATGCATTCTGTCCTTGAAACAATTCGGACAAAGTGGGAGCGGTATCTCCTCCCACGAGCCATCTTCAAGTCCTATTTTCATGACGTCTTCTTCACTTAGTGGGGCTTTGCACCTTTCACATCTTCTTCTCATTCAAACTCTTCCCAATTTTCCAATCGTTTAATCTAGGTGATGTCAAGGTTGCGTTTTCTTTGTAACATTTGCAGTAGTCCACTATTCATCGGTATCTCTAGTTTGCAGGTTCTATAACTTTACTGCTTCTTTGCAGGCTGTTTCTTTGGGATAGTTAAGATCAGTACTCCGTTGTTGTATTTTGGGGATGTTTTTTTTGGGTTTGCGCTATCGGGCACATTTATCATCTTGTAGAAATTCTTTGCCTTCACTTCTACTTCGTTTTCGGTGTAATTGAGTTTGATGTCTTTTTTCTCTTCACCAGGCAGTTCAACGTATATTTTTATCTCTTGGTCTTCTTCAAAGATGTCAACTAGGGGTTCCCTTACCTCGTTGGTCCTGAACGGTTTTCTGGGTAGTGGGCGTCTCTCTTGTGGTTCTAGTGGTTCTGTTGGGTTGAAGGGTCCGAATGGATCATCTGACCAGAAGCTTCCTCGGATAATGTATCCTCTTATACCGTTCTGATCAATCTCTTTAACATCCCATTTTCCATTTATGTTTCCTTCATTTGTAGCTTTCTCAAAGATCTTCTTTTCTCGCATCTTTTTCATTATCTCATTTAGATCTTCGAATACTTTGTCAAAATCAAAAAATGATGTCATCTTCACTTTTCACCTCCCTAAAAATTTCCAAATTCGTCTACTTCTTCGATGAGCCTTCTCAATATTCGGCTTATCATTATGAAACCAGTCTCTCCGAATTCTGAGCATCGGTATTGTCCTCGTCCAGTTTTCTCCAAAAGGCCTCCTTCTCTTAGCTTTTTGGTGTTTTCCCAGACTAGCTTTGGGTTTAAGTGCATGTCCATCATGAAATCTGAAAAGTTTATTGTGCGGTTTCTTTTCTGTATGAGGCGTTTCATCATCATTAAGCGAGTTTCGTTGGATAGAGCGCTAAAGATTTTTGAAACTTTTTGAAAATGTTCCTCAAATGCATTTAGTTCGTCAACTAGTTCTTCTCGGTGCAGGTTCGTGGGGGAAAGTGGTATTTCGTATACTACTTCTCCGTCTTTCACAAGTTGCCATTTAAGTTTCAAGCTTTCACGCTCATTACCATTACGTAATTACCAAATAGTAACATATAAAAGTTACCATGCGGTAATATTCTAAAAAAATAGCAGAGGTGAAAGTTTATGAACGAAAATCATGAAAGGATTTGTTGCGACCCCTTCGTTGGACACCTACACTTTGGTAGCCGAAGATTTCTAACAAAAGAAGAAGTCAAAAGCCTAAAAGAACAGCACAAAGCTAAGAAAATAAAATGGCTAGAGCAATACAAAGAACACCTAGAAAACGAACTCAACGGCGTGAAAGAGCGATTAGCTGAATTCGAAAAAGCATAGCAACACTTTAACAAACAAAGAATACATGAGAGAAAGCTGAATGCGCAATGACCTCTCATTATTTAATTTCTTTTTTTGAAAACTACACAAAATCTTCATTTTTGAAAAGAAGTTTTCATTAGTTGATTACGTGCTAAAACCAACCATTTTCTTTTCCAGAGCTTTTCCAACGAAAGCTTATTTCCCAATGAAATATTAACTTTTTAACAGGTCACCAAAATCTCTTGTTATTTGTTGATATCACGAAACCCGTTTTCCCGAAGTCCTTAAATTCACGTTTATCCATGAATCTTCATTATTGGAAGTGTAAAACTACATGCGCTCTAGCTCCGCAATAACAAAAATGCAAACAGTTTTTGTTATAACTTTGATAGTCGTAGCTTCTGCAACTGGGGGTTATTATTACGTCAGCTCGCTCATTCCAGAACCTGCTTCTTTCCAAGTTGCCGATTTGATTATTGACCCGACTTCGGTTCAAATCGGCGAATCTGTAAGTATCTCGGTTAACGTAACTAATGTTGGGGAAGAAGCCGGGAATCATTCGGTAGTCCTTTCAATTAATGATGTTCCGGTAAATACTAGGACCGTTCAACTATCAGGTTCCCAAACTAAGACAGTAGAGTTTGTCGAAATCGCAACAACTGAAGGCAATCATTCAGTTGGGGTCGACGAGTTAGCTGGTTCATTTGTAAGTACAAGTTTTGAGCCTCCTATTGAACCGGAGCCTCCTATTGAACCGGCCAAACTTGAGCTCGCAAATTTAGTCATAATTCCAACAACTGTCAAAGTTGGCGAACCCGTAAGAATCTCGGTAAGAGCAGCTAACATCGGCGATGAAAATGGTACTTTCCCAGTTACCCTTGCAATCAACGGGATCCAAAGAGAAACAAAGTCTATAGAACTAAATGGCGGCGCAACCACCAATGTTGAGTTCACAGTGACTGAAGAGACCGAGGGCACTTACATAGTGAAGATTGCAGATCTGGAGAGTTCATTTGAGGTTAAAGCTGAACCTCCCCCACCAGTCGGAGAGGCAAAATTTGAAGTAGGCGAACTATCAATCAATCCGACCGAAGCAAGAATCGACGAAACCATAGCAATCTCCGCAAAAGTCACTAATATTGGAAATGCGAGTGGTGAATACCTACTTACTCTAAGAATCAACGGGGTGACCAGAGGGACCAGAAATGTTCTTTTAGGAGCTGGAGGTAGCCAAATCGAGCAGTTTTCAGTAACTGAACAAAGTGAAGGAGAATACACAGTTGATCTTGATGGTTTGTCAGGTTCATTCACTGTCCAAGGCGAAACCCCAGTCTCAACCACCATTTCATTGAATAATTTAGCCGTCGCTCCCTATGAAGTGTGGGAAGGCGATACAGTAACGATCAAAGCAAGAGCTCACAATTTTGGAAACGAAAAGAGCAGCACCACAGTAAGCCTTGAAGTAAAGGGCGAGGTGAAAGAAACAAGAATAGTGGAACTGAATGGAGGCGCCAGCAATGTGCCGATAGAATTTGAAGTAACAGCGGGAAAAGACAAATCGAACCCTGTCAGGGTGATAAACCAAGTGAATCCGAGCAATACCCTATCAGGATTCTTCACAGTTGCCCCTCTTGGTTTCCACACTCTCAGCGTCTCAGCAAGCTATCCTGGTATGGAGTTCACCTTAAACGGAGTGAGTCATCATGCACCCTATTCTGACCTATTGCCAGATGGGTTTCACACTGTTGTAGTGCCAGACGGATTTATCTACAGCGCCACTTTTTTCAATTTCACAAGCTGGGATAATGGCTCAACTGATTTGACCAGAATAGTAAACCTTGAGCGCAAAACGTCAATTTCAGCCCTCTACCTTAACACGAAAAGCTGTCCTTCCCTGTATTACTGGGGCGGAAGCGAATATTTGTACGCTGCAGAAGTCTCGGATGGCACAGGCTATCTTGGAATATTCGACAGTTTCCAAGAAGACGGAACGTTGGTATTCCTGTACAGTAACCCATGGGACTACACCAAGCTGGACGAGGGCCGTCTTCAACAGAAGAGCGGATATTACGACTTTATCCTAGCTCAAACATGGGACGAGATTTCATTCACTGATTCTGTAGAATTGATAGTTGTTGACCACCCTGCGGACCTAGACGTCTTTTCAACCAAAGCAACATACATGTATGATCTTGAAGAACAAGGGACAATCTACACAGTGAGCAAAACTCTACAGAAGCCCCTTTCTTGTGTTAATGAGGAAGGAGAAGACCTCCTAGCCCTAATCTCTGAGCTAGATGGAAACTACACTACAGGAAACGAGTTCAAATGGGACGCTCTAGAACTAAATCTAGGTGACCTGACAGGGGCGGAAGAGATAAAACTTGTTGTTTCTGGAACGATTCTTTACTCTTCGGGTCAAGCCCAAGGCGAATGGGCTGGACAGTTCTTCGACCAACCCGGGGAAAAGCCTTTTCCACCTCCCCACATGGAAGTTAAAGACGCCAATGGGAACTGGGTTCCAGTTCCTGACAACCGGCAGTTCCCATTGCTCGACGTCACCCCTACAACAGTAATTGTAAACCTCACGGGGCTCTTCCCAGCACAAGACTACTCTCTTAGGATAAACACTTTCTTCAACACGCGCTTTGACTACATAGGAGTGGACACATCACCACAAGAACAATTAAGTATCCAGCGGTTAACACCTGCTTTCGCGGATCTACGGCAAAGGTTTGTCACAGACTCCAACTCAACAGGCAACTTCACAAAATATGGCGATGTGACTTCTTTGGTAGTAGAGCCAGATGACAAACTGGTGATTATGAGAAAGGGAGATGAAATAAACCTGCGGTTCCCCGTCGACCTGGAACCGGTGCCTGAGAATATGGAGAGATCTTTCTTCATAGCTGCCAGTGTATGGTTCAAGATCGAAGGGCTACCCTACTTGGAGTTCACTGTGGACCCGCTACCATTCCACGGCATGAGCTGTTTCCCCTATCCACCAACAGAAAACTACCCCACAGATGCTAACCATCAAATCTACCTGCAAGAATACAACACCCGTTCGATAAGTGTTCCATAACAAGAATTATACACATTTTAGCCTGAGACATTAGGCGTCTGAACTGGGATTGGTTTTCCATGGTTTTTCTTGGTTCATTCTCTTGACGTACCTTATTTATGTAACACTTAAATGTTCAAAATAGCTATCTTTTATTTTCAATGAAATTCAGGGCGTTAGAATGTCACTAATTCCTCAAATTCCCAATCCATATCTTGCTACTGTTGCTCTAGGATTATTGTATGGTACAACATTCTGTACTTCAGCATGTCTCCCATACATTTCAAGCTATATTGCAAGTATCGGGGCTGGCTTTCGCAAGGGATTAGCGGTAACAGTAATTTTCAATTCGGGTCGCATGACCGCATATGCAATTATTGGCGCAGTCACTGGAGTTTTTCATTTGTTTTTGAGCGATGCTTTTCTTCTTTCATATCAAAAGTATATGGCTCTGGTTTTTGGGGTCGTGACAGTGGCAATAGGCATAAACCTTCTTCTCAAGACAAAAGAGGCTTCTTATGATTGCAGTCCTAGTAATTCCCAGAATTTGGTTTCTGATGAATCAAGCCAAAGATTTGACTTCCGAGCTTTTACTCTGGGCCTAACCCGAGGGTTAGTTGTATGTCCTCCTCTTGTAGCGATTCTCCTATACTCCATAACCGCCTATGCCCCAATCGATAGCTTTTTCCTTGCTGTTCTATTTGGATTGGGAACAGCATTGTCCCCGCTCTTAATTCTAGGCGGAGTAACCGGGTGGCTACTCAAAAAAGCACCTCTCTTCGCTAAGTGGATAGCACGTATCGGTGCAGGGATACTGATTTTGCTTGGACTTAGTATGTTGTTCACTGCAGCCGTCACTTAATGCTGACCTGTATTCAAGGGGAAACTAAAATGTATGAAACACTGGCTGAGATCCTCAGAGGAACGGTCACCATAGGCCTAGTACTAGCTGGGCTGCTTGCGATCCTCATTTGGATCAAAGACAAATCTACGAGGATAAGCTACCTACGGGTTTTCGTACAAGTTGTCTTCACAGTATTGATCTTCATAGGTTTGGTTATTGGCCCCTTCGGGTTGCCACAGGTTCCACCAGTAGGAAATGCACCAAGGGATGTTTTGATTGGTGGATCTGGCTTCCTGACTCGTGTTCCGGATGGAATTTCGATTCCAGTGCTGGCTTGCTATTATCCATCTGGAAGAACAGTAACCTGTGCCTTATGGCAGATTCAAGCGTATATTTTCCCTTTCTGGGATCCAGGAGCGGGTTTCACATTTGACGTTTCTTACATAAACACCGGGGTGCAAAGACTGGCTGTTGTCTTCAGTGTCATCATTGTTATGTCGATTGTTCTGGGCAGGTTCTTCTGCGGCTGGATTTGCCCATTTGGCCTATACATGGATTTGATGACGCGCCTAAGAAAAATCTTCAAGAAACGATACCTGAAGCTTTCAGACCGAACCAATACTGGCTTACGCCAGCTACGATACATAATAATTGCTGTAGTCCTAATTTTGAGTGTTATTCTAGGTTCTGAAGCCATATTTGGAACTCAACTTGTTCAAGGCACTGAACGGGGTGGCTATGTTTACTCATATTTTAGTGCCCCCTACTGTCAGGTTTGTCCCATGAGGCCCCTGTGTGTGTTGGTTCTGACAGGTATAGGATCAATGGACGCGGAATATGTCTTGAGCACCACAACTGGTGCATTTTATGAAGCAGGATACTACCTCACTTCGTTAAACCTCATCATTCTGGGTCTAGTCACATTTGGGGCTTTAGCATTTAGACGCTTTTGGTGCAGAATCTGTCCCCTCGGGGCGCTAATAGGTCTCTTTAACAGGTTTCCCCCGTTCAAATGGTTTTCAGCTATTCGTCTAAACAAGGTTGAAGAAAAATGCACCAAATGCGGCATTTGCAAGCGGGTGTGCCCACCTCAAATAATCGAGGTTTACGAGGAGAAAGGTGGTGACGTAACCACTTCTGCCTGCATACTTTGTTTGCGATGTGTTGAGATGTGTCCATACGAAGACTGTCTAAGCCTAGACTTGGCTGGAAAACCAGTTTTCAAATCTCGAGACTGGCTAAAAGAAGCAGATTAGATGAGGAATCTTGATGACTAAAAAATCCATTAGGGAAAAAATGTACGTACCAGAAATTCCCCAAAAAGAGATTGAAAAACTCAGAAACTCGATAAAACTGAGTTCCAAAAAAGCAATAGCTGACCACATCCAGAGAATGAAGAAGACCTCAGCTAACCGACCCAAAACCATGAAGTATTTTGATGAAATTGCAGACTTATTTGGTCAACGCGAAAAAGAGCTTCGTGCGGCAAAAGAAGAAGGAAAAAAGGTGATAGGATACCTATGCACGTTCGCTCCAATCGAACTAATCTTAGCCGCAGATGCTATTCCAGTCCGCGTTAGTTCAGGATGGTATGACGCTTCAAAACTGGGTGACAGAATAGTACCGGTTGAAGTTTGCCCCATAATAAGATCCACCATTGGCGCCAAAATGATTGACTTATCACCCTACATGGAATTGAGCGATGCCATAATAAGTCCGCTAACATGCGATGGAATGACAAAACTAAGCGAAATCCTAAGCGACTATAAGCAAATCTGGACAATGTCTTTTCCAAGAGTCAAAGATACTCCTTCATCTCTGAGTTCTTGGACAGAAGAAGTCAAGAATATGAAAGAGAGAATTGAGGAGTTTACGGGAAACAAGATTACGGGAAAGAAATTGAGATCCGCGATAGAACTGATGCAGAGGGCAACAGGAGCTTTTCGCAGACTGCAAGACCTGAGAAAAGGTCCCCCCGTAATTATGGGCAGGGATGCTATGTTGGTTACCCAAACAAGCACATGGGATGACATAAAAAGGTGGACTGAAAAAACCGAAGCATTATGTGATGAACTTGAGAAAAAGGTTCGCGAAAAGAGCTGGGCATGTCCTCAAGACACTTCAAGAATACTAATTACTGGCACACCGATGATTTGGCCTGACAACTGGAAACTCCCCGCGTTGATTGAGGAGGCTAGCCCCCAAGGGGTAATTGTAGCTGATGAGCTCTGTTCAGGTGACAGACTGCTCAATGACCCTGTCGGTGTGGACGAATGGACTATGGACGATATGCTTACTGCAATATCTGAAAGGTATTTAATGGCTTCAACTTGTCCATGCTTCACCTCTGAAGATGGAAATGAAGATCGAATCAACTGGTTGTTAACCAAGATTAAAGACTTCAAGATTAACGGTGTAATATATTACGTAGTTCGTGGTTGTATGCTCTATGCCATGGAATACACTAGGGTCAAACGCGCCTTAGAAAGCATGGACATTCCAATATACTATTTGGATACCGAATATACCCGGGAAGATGTCGGACAATTGAAGACAAGAGTTGAAGCTTTCTTGGAAATGCTCTCAGCAAGAATTGATTTTTGACGGTGAGCACTTTGATAACTGCAGGAATAGACATGGGCACTCAATCCGTTAAAGTTGTCATCCTCAAAGAAGGCAAAATAATATCGCGAAATCAAGCTTTTTCCGGATTTAATCCTAAGGAAACAGCTGAGAAGGCCCTTACCGACGCGCTAGAAAATGCTAATGTCCCACGGACGACAATAAATCACATAACAGCCACGGGTTCAGGAGTTGAGATGGCGCCCAACTCTGACAGTACAATCAGCATGATGGGCGCTGATGCCAAGGCAGGAGTCTACCTGATTCCTTCGGCCCGAACAATAATCGACGTTGGCGCAGAAGAAGCAAGGGGAGTCAAATGCGATTCCAAAGGAAGAATGCTCAACTTCGTAGTGAACGAACGATGTGCGGCTGGAGCTGGGGCCTTCATTGAAGCTATGGCCAGAGCTTTGGAGGTTGAACTAGATGAGATGGGACCGCTTTCTCTGAAGGCAGAACGAGCAAGCCCAATTAATGCTTCATGCGTAATCTTCGGAGAGTCAGATGTGGTAAGCTTAATCCATCGTCAAGAATCAAAACCTGAAATCGCCAGAGCAATATTTGATGCTATGGCTGACCGAGTCTCCTCAATGGTACATAGACTAGGAATCAGTCCGGATGTAGTTCTGATAGGCGGAGTTGCCAAAGACGTCGGTTTTGTGGCGTCTCTGAACCGAACCCTTGGACTTGAGGTTTTGGTCCCTGAAAACCCAGAATATACAGGGGCTCTAGGGGCCGCTCTTGTAGCAAACAAACGAGCAGGAGACACCAAGAATTGAAGGTAGTTCAGGAAGGAAAAAAAGAATACTGGCGATGGCAAGAATACCAAAAAATCCTCTCCAGCAAAAATTGGGAAAAATCAGATATAATCACTGCTGGAGTTGACGTTGGATCAGTTGGCTCCAAAGCGGTAGTAATGATCAACGGTGAAGTCTACTCGTGGAGTGTCACCCGAACTGGCTCCAACAGTCCTGACAGCGCCAAAAAAGCTATAGGCTGGGCAATGGAAGGAACCGGGTTGGAACTGGACGATTTTAAATACATAGTTGGAACTGGATACGGAAGGGTGAATGTTCCAATGGCTAACAAAGCAGTGACCGAGATTGCCTGCCATGCGAAGGGTGCAAACCACATTTGGGGACCCACCGTAAGAACCATCTTGGACGTGGGAGGTCAAGACATAAAAGCCATACGTTGCGACCAAACCGGCAGAGTTACCTCTTTTCTCATGAATGACAAATGCGCAGCTGGTACAGGTCGAGGAATGGAAGTGTTCGCTGACCTGTTGCAAATCCCTATTGAGGACATAGGCGAAGTATCCTTACGAGTAGATGAGGAGCCAGAACCCGTAAGTTGCACTTGTGTAGCTTTTGCCAAAACCGAGGCCATGGGATTACTCCGCAAGGGCTGGTCCAAAGAAAAAGTTCTTGCTGCTTACACTAGAGCAATGGCTATTCGAATGTGCGCTCTCCTCAAAAGAGTAGGAATTGAGAAAGACTTTGTCATAACAGGGGGCCAATCAAAAAACATCGGCGTAGTCACAAGAATAGAAAAAATTTTAGGCATTAAAAGGCTGCCCATGCCCAACTGGCGCGGTGGGGGCTTAGACCCCATGATAGCTGGGGCTTTAGGAGCCGCCATAATCGCTAAAGCTCTCCACGAACGATCAAAATAAACTTGAGGTTTGAAGCAAATCATCACACACTACGGTTATAGTGACGCTTCAGGCGAATACTACGTGGTTATCGACACTGCAAAATGTGATGGCTGTGCAGAATGCATAAGACAATGCCCCAAAGCAGCCTTGGAACTGGTGACTTTACTTGTTGATCTAGAAGACAAAGTTGTTGCGGCGGTATCTGAAGACCATCGAAAGAAAATCAAATACACTTGTTCTTTGTGCAAGCCAGAAAAAAACCAGACCCCTTGCATGACAGCTTGCAGCCAAAAAGCAATTCGTTGTGTTTGGAACCCAATTTGAGGTATAGCCAGCTAAATCAATGGGTCAAAAGAGCTACCCTTTAAGCTTCTTCACTTCAAGAAGTAGGGTTCTGTGACAACAGCGACATCTTGTCGTTATCAACTCAAAACCATTAAGAATGTCAAATCGTCTCTCCTTGAACCGCTTGGATTTAGGGTGCTTGCACAAAGCCTGCTTAGCCCTAGCTGTGGCTTCTTTGTCCATTCTCCGTTCCCAAGTAACGGTAGTCAAGGGACTCTTTCAAATAAGTCTTATGAAAGAATCTTCTATCAGATTCAACCACAGGAACACAAAACTCTCCTTAGAACCACTAGGGTATCCCAATCTCAGTAGCCTTTAGGTGGCGTTAACACATTACTTTTTTATTTTCCCGTTTCCAGAATGTAAAACAAGAATTGTTGAGGTAATGGGCATTGAAGGTTGTTGCTTTCAACGGTAGTGCAAGAAAGGATGGGAACACCGCCGTTATGATAAGGCGAGTTTTGGAGGTTTTAGAGGAGGAAGGCATTGAGACAGAACTGATCCAGCTGGCAGGTGAGAGAATATTTGGTTGCAGGGCATGTGGGACTTGCGTTAAAAACAAGAATAAGCAGTGTATTAATGAAGATGACAAGATTAATGCGTACATTCGAAAGGTAATAGACGCTGACGGTTTAATCTTGGGGTCTCCGGTCTACTTTTCCATGGTTACTCCAGAGCTTAAGGCGCTTATAGACCGGGTTGGGTACGTTTCCAGAGCTAATGGGGATCTGCTAAAAGGAAAGGTCGGAGCCGCGGTTGTTGCAGTTAGACGAGCTGGTGCAATGACAACTTTTGACGCAATTAACCATTCTTTTTGATAAGCCAAATGATAGTTCCAGGGTCTTCCTACTGGAACGTTGGAATAGGCGGGAAGAAAGGTGATGTTATTTTCGATAAGGAGGGCATGGAAACCATGGAGACTCTTGGAAGAAACATGGCTTGGTTAATCAAGAAAATAAAATCCTGATCTTTCATTTCAACTGTACTTGATGCATCTTTATGATACAAGCTGGCAAGATTTCAGTTTTTGCTTTCTGGTTTTCGCAAGCTTCAAACCTACTATGAGCGCTGAATGTTATAGAGACAGATATTTTACCCTACAAAACCTTACGTCTCGACAATTTCTATGATACAAACCTTTATTCTCTCGAACATCATTATTCTTTTCGGTGATTTTTGTGGAGACGAAGCCAGACAAAACGTTAGATTGTATCGGTTTATTTTGTCCTGTGCCCGTATTCAATACAAGAATGGCTCTTGATGAACTGGAGGTCGGCGAATCCCTAGAGGTCTTGGCGGATGATCCAGCTGCAGAAGATGACATTAAAAGCTTGGTGAAGAATCTTGAACAAGAGATTTTGGGAATCAAAAAAGAGGGAAATACGGTTCAGATCCTGATAAAGAAGGTCAAGTAACCCGTTTTTGGAGATGTAACTATGCCTGACAAAAAGAAGGTTTTTCACCACAAACACCAAAATTGGGTGGGGCATTCCTTAACCATATTGCAGTCTGGACTGATTAGTTTCAGTTCTTTTGAAAGGGTGTGAGAAAATAGCAAAGAGTAAACATATTTACATGGATCACGTCGCGGGCAAACCCATAGACCCCAGAGTTACTGAAGCCATGATCCCATACATGAAATCATTCTATGGCAATGCAGGTTCGATCCATTCCTATGGGAGAAGGCCTAGAGAGGCTATTGGTGAAGCCAGATCTAAAGTTGCAAGACTAGTAAAAGCCGAACGAAAAGAAACGATAACATTCACTTCTGGAGCAACTGAGAGCAACAACATGGCTATCAAAGGTGCAGCTAACCGAAATGCGCATCGAGGAAAACACCTAATAACCACACGCATCGAACACATGTCAGTCCTTAACCCTTTCAAATACCTTAAAACAAAGGGTTTTGAAGTGACTTTTCTCCCAGTTGACAAGTACGGCACAGTGGATATCATGAGCCTACACGAATCATTAACTGAAAAGACCACCCTTGTCTCCGTTGCTTATGCAAACGATGAAATCGGAACGATTCAGCCAATAAAAGAGATTAGCAAACTTGTACACAGTAAAGGTGCCCTTTTACATGTTAACGCAACAGTAGCCAATGGACAGGTCCCCATAGATGTAAAAGAAGACGGAATAGACCTTCTAACACTTTCTTCTAACGATATGTACGGCCCAAAAGGGGTGGGAGCTCTCTACGTAAGAGATGGCGTGAGGATCGAGCCGTTGATTCATGGTGGAGGCCAAGAAAAAGGTTTAAGGTCTGGCTCTGAGAACGTCCCTGGAATCATGGGCTTTGGAAAAGCTGCAGAACTTGCCAACATTGAAATGAAAAATGAAAACTCCCGACTCATCATTCTGCGTGATAAGCTTATAAAAGACATACTAACTTCGGTGCCTTACTCCTTCTTAAACGGCCATCCTACCAAGCGTCTGCCAGATAACGTTGCAGTAAGATTTAGTTTCATAGAGGGCGAAGCGATACTACTGAGCTTAGATTCAATGGGGATCGCAGCATCATCCGGTTCTGCCTGTACCGCTAAGACGCTTCAGCCATCACATGTACTCTTAGCCACCGGTTTGAAACCTGAGGAAGCTCACGGTTCATTGCTGCTAACCATGGGAAAACAAAACACTGAAGAGGAAGCCACATACATAATAGAGGTAATACCCTCAATAGTCAAACGACTAAGAGCAATGTCACCTTTAACTCCTAAGGAGCTGAGGGAATAGTGTACAGTCAAAAAGTTATGGATCACTTCAAAAATCCCAGAAACATGGGCGAGATCGAAGACGCTGACGGTGTCGGCACTGTGGGAAATCCCGTCTGTGGAGACTTAATGACGATCACCATCAAAGTTAAGGATAATCTTTTGGAAGACGTAAAATTCAAAACCTTCGGATGTGGCGCCGCCATCGCTACCAGCAGTATGATAACAGAAATGGCTAAGGGGAA
>DAOVIH010000025.1 GCA_030673805.1 Candidatus Bathyarchaeota archaeon
GAACAGTTTCCAGGTTTGATCTACAGAATGGATGAACCCAAGGTTGTGATTCTTATTTTTGCCAGTGGAAAACTTGTTTGTACGGGAGCCACCAAGAAAGAAGACGTTTACGAAGCGGTTGGCAAACTCCATAAGAGACTCGAAGAAAAGGAACTTATCTCCTACGAGTAACGTGATGGAACCCCTGCATGCATAGTTTAGGTTTTTTGTGTTTTGTTTGAACCTGTCAAATTTCACGGAAAAATCAACATGAATCTCTGGATAAACCAATATTGCTCATGTTTTTTTATGTTTAAATGTGCAAAAAAGGGGTTTTAGAGCAATTTTACTTGTTGCTTGAGTTTTTCCACAACTAAAACAAAGTTAACCTTAGCACCCATTCCTCCAGGGGTAAACTTGGGATTAACATTTGGAATGATTGACACAACCTCACCCTCTAAATTATTCAAGAATTGCTCTAACTTGCTCTGATCTTTCGCCATATCAATCTCAAATCTATGAACCCTATATCTCACTTTCACTCTTTTTCCATCCGTAATACTTTCAATTAGCCAATCTATAAAACCTTCCGTGATACTTTGAAAACAGAAAAAGAGAAAAAATGGGAAGAAGGGTTTGGGGGAAATATCCCAACTTCATACGGGGTTAAGTTCATGTAGGTTTGGTGACTTCTCGTTCAATCAACACGTAAACGCCGGCAACACCAGCACCTATCGATATAGTTTGCCATCCTTCTTTTGCCATGCTATTGAGTTTAGCTACAAGTTTTCGACAGGGTCCACTATCAGAGAGGATTTCATATTCCTTCATTTCCATTCATACCTCATACAATTCACACGTATTGTATTGTGGATACCATCTCGAATATACTTTATTTTTGAAACTTTAGATTCAACTGAAAAACCATCTGATAAGAAAGCGGGTGAAAAATGACAAAGAATTAGGAAGCTCAATCAAAAAGAAACAAACCGTAAAAGCATTAGTACAACCTCTATGAATAAAAGTTTGAAGTTGAAGGAATTGAATGAATCAACAGCTGTAAGGGATGAAAAGCTTGTTGTTGACAAATACAAAATTGTATTTGATCTTTGGAAATCCGAAAATTCGATAAAAACAAGCAAATTACAGGTGTTATTGGCAACAAATGCAATTCTGGTTTCTGCGTTTTTCCTAACCGAGCAATCTATTTGGATAGCTTTAGTTGGGTTCATTTTCTCTTTTGTTTGGATATTGTCCATTGGGCGAACTATAGGCTATCAGCAACATTGGAAATCAATGTTAGAAGATATAAGAAAAAAAGATCCCAATAACCAATTATTTCAGATTCACAGCGCAAAAGCAAAGGTGCCAATTTGGGGCAGGGTTCCATCAAAGTACTACCTATTAGGTACGCCAATTGCCACGACTATCGCTTGGCTCATAGCCTTCATAATTAATGCTGTCTAAAAAAAAGCGGGATTTTGCGGGTGCGCACATATAGTTGGAAGGGGGTGAATAGATGCAAAAAATATCTGAAGAAGAAGCCTATGAAAAAGAAAAGAAAAAAGTTAAACTATATCGGGATATTCTTGAATCGTTGGTGGTTATCTTCCTTATAGTCGGTATTATTACAGCAGCTTTTAACGTGACATTTGGTGGGTTCACGCCTATCATTTGGTTCTTGGTATCTTTTTGGGCTATCCTCATTATCATCTGTATGGAAATAACGATGATTCGAGCATTCTTGGAACGCAAGAAAAAGAATTGCTAAAGGAGAGAAAAAAGGAAGGAGAAGAGCCTGTATACGGTTCCGAATTTTCAAGACTTAATTGAAACAGAAACGATGGTAGCTGTTCCAAGAGAAGAAGCAATAAAACTCCTTTAAACCGAAACCCAACATTCCCATACTTTTTTGCTCTTTCGAGTCCATTCTATAATTTCATCAGCCTGTGGAACCTTCTTAGTAGCCTTTTTTGAAAAGTCGGTGAGTTTAAACAGATGAAGTGGAATCAAAATCAGAAAAGGAAGATTTAAATAAATTATGTCTTATTTCGTAGATAGTTTCAAATTCAACGGTTGAATTTAGATGTCACCAGAATTTCGTTATATGCTCAGAATTATGGGTGCAAATGCGCCAGGGGACTTACGAGTTCTTCATGCGCTTACCAAGATTAGGGGAATAAACTTGAGCCTTTCACACGCTATATTGAAGAAAGCTAGGATGAATCCGGGTGTAAGAACTGGCTTTCTTACAGAAGCAGAAATTGAAAAACTAGAGGAAATCATCAACGCTCCTGAAAAGTATGATATACCAGAGTGGCTTTTTAATAGAAGAAAAGACTCTAAAACCGGTAAGGATCTTCACCTAATAGGTGCAGACCTTGTTCTGCGAACAAAGAATGATATTGATGGGGAAAAAGCGATGCACTCTTGGCGTGGATATCGGCATTCCTACGGTTTAAAAGTGCGTGGACAAAGAACAAAGACTACCGGGAGAGCTGGGAAATCCTTGGGCGTCAAGAAAAAGACTCTGCAAAGATCGGGTGGCCGTTAGGAAGGTAAACAAGAATGGGTGATCCAAAAAGGCAAAGGAAGAAGTACGAAACCCCACGGTTCCCTTGGCGAAGAGACGTTTTAGAAGAGGAGCTTAAGCTCTTAGGTCTCTACGGATTGCGAAATAAGCATGAACTGTGGCGTCATGAGACGATACTATCCAAATTCAGGGGTAACGCGCGTTCCCTTATTGGAAAATCCCTTGAAGAGCGCAAAAAAATGGAGATTGAACTCTTGGTGCGGCTAAAAAAATTGGGCGTTCTCCAGGAAACAGCAGTTTTGGATAACGTCTTAGACCTCACCGTGGAGGACATCCTCGAACGTAGGCTCCAAACAATTGTGTTTAGGAAAGGGTTAGCCAAGACGATCTATCAGGCTCGCCAACTCGTGATTCATGGTCATGTAAACATAGGTGACCAACGCGTCACAGTACCCAGTTACATAGTCCCAAGAGAAAAGGAAGAACTTGTGGCATATACACCCGGAAGTCAACTCACTGATCCAAATCATCCTTTGCGCCAAGAGATACCTGTTGCAGTTTCAACAGAAACTAGAGACTTGGAAGCAAAAGAAGGAGAGGCATAGTTTTGAGTAGCAAGAAAAGCGAGAAATGGGGAGTTGTTCACATTTACAGTTCCTACAACAACACGATAGTCCACATAACTGACATTTCAGGTGCTGAAACAATCGCTCGAACCTCCGGTGGGATGTTCGTTAAAGCAGATAGAATGGAATCCTCACCTTATGCAGCAATGCGCGCAGCCATAGCCGCAGCTGCCCTGGCTCGAGACAAAGGGATAACCGCTATTCACATAAAGGTTCGTGCAGCAGGAGGGTCAGGTCCTAGAACACCCGGACCAGGAGCTCAAGCAGCTATACGGGCCCTAGCTAGATTCGGTTTTCGAATCGAACGTATAGAAGAAGTCACACCGATTCCCCATGATGGAACAAGACGACCTGGCGGCAGAAGAGGCAGAAGAGTGTAGCCGGCGCACTTTAAGCCTTTATAAACAGAAAAATTGAAATAGTGCACCATTACTTTATTGAGCCGCGCAGTCATTGTTGTCGTCATTTATGGAGTGTCCAGCTAAGTGAAACTAGAAGTGCTTGAAAAAGACGAAGCAAACCTTCGTCTAATCGTTAGGGCTGTGAGTGTTCCCCTAATGAACGCCCTTCGAAGAATCGCCCTTTCTGAAGTTCCAAGCATGGCTATAGAAGAAGTCGTGATGGTTGACAACTCTTCAGTTCTTCAGGACGAAATTATCGCTCACAGGCTTGGACTCGTACCGCTAAAAACTGATCTTAAAAGTTATAACCTTCCAGAAAAGTGCACATGTGAAAGCGAGTTCGGGTGCAACCTTTGTCGTGTCACCCTCACCTTGGATGCTGAATCAAGGGAAGGAATCCGTACTGTTTATTCTCAAGAGTTGATCTCTGAAAATCCAGACATAATTCCTGTATCAGGGAAAATCCCAATCGTAAAGCTGTCCAAGGGACAAAAACTGAAACTTGAAGCCTACGCAAGACTTGGAAAAGGAAAAAACCATGCGAAATGGCAGCCCGTCTCTATGTGTGCTTACAAATATTTCCCAAGGATCGACATAAGCGAGGACTGTGACAAATGTGGAAAATGCGTTGATATCTGCTCAAAAAAAGTTCTCAGCAAAAAAGGGAAGAAAATTGTGGTTCAAGACCTTTTAGCATGTAACCTGTGTCAAGATTGCATAGCCGTTTGTCCCCAGGAAACTCCACCGATAAAGGTTGAATGGGAAAAAGACAATTTCATCTTGCACATAGAATCCACAGGAGTTCTCCCTCCAGAGCAAATACTGAAAGAAGCTACAGAAATATTGAGCACGCAACTAAAAGAGCTTGTGGAACAGATAAAGGTGGAGACGAAATGAGAAAAACGAAGTCGACAAACCCCGAACTCATTAATCTTATTCACTTCCTTAAAAAACAAAGTAGAGAGAAAGAAGCAAAAATATGGTCAACCGTAGCAGGACATCTAGCTAAACCAAGAAGAAACCGCGCAACCGTAAATCTAAGCCGCATAAACCGGCACACCCAAAAGAGCGACACCGTTGTCATCCCTGGAAAGGTATTGGGTGCAGGAACACTTAACCATTCGATAACGGTTGCCGCCTTCGAAGCCTCTGGAAAAGCAAAAGGGAAGATTGCAGTTGCAAAGGCGAAATATCTGTCTATTCAAGAACTCGTTGAAAAAAACCCGAGTGGCGCTAAGGTAAAGATTATTCGGTGAACAAGATGCAAACCAATTACCGATCCCTCACTATAGTTAATGCTGAGGGCCTGATTCTTGGAAGGATGGCAAGCCTAGTTGCCAAAAAACTGCTAATGGGTGAGAGAATACTAATAGTGAACGCTGAGAAAACCGTAATTTCGGGAAAAAAGAAGAGCAAAGTAGCTGAAGCTAAAAAGTTTCTTGAGGTTGGATATCCAAAAGCGGGGCCATTCCACTACAGACGTCCTGATAGAATAGTGAAAAAAACAGTCCGGGGGATGCTTCCTTTCAAGCAACCGAAAGGGAAGCAAGCCCTTAAGAGACTTAAGGTATTTATGGGTGTTCCCGAAGCTATTCCACAGCAAAAAATGGAAACTTTGGCTGAAGCTGAAGTCAAAAAGTTGAAAGGCCCTTACTTCACAGTTGCTGAACTGGCAAAGGAAGTCGGGTGGAACATGGGTGAATGATTATGCCGAGTAGAAAAGTATTAGTCATTAGTGGAAAGAGAAAAACAGCTACAGCCCGTGGCGTCACCAGACCCGGGGGTGGCAAAGTACGTATTAACAGGGTCCCAATTGAAATTGTTGAACCTGAAATTGCCCGCGAGAAGATTATGGAGCCTCTCATGCAAGCGGGAGAAGAGGTTCGGAACCAGATAGACATTGAAGTAACAACTTCTGGAGGGGGTTATATGGGACAAGCAGAGGCAGCTAGAATGGTCATTGCGAATACGTTGTTGAAATGGACGAAAAGTGCTCATCTCCGTACTGTCTTCTCAGAGTACGATAGAACCATGATTGTTGGTGATGCTAGACGCAAAGAACCTAAGAAGTTTGGAGGCCCAGGGGCACGGGCGAAAGGGCAGAAAAGTTATAGATGAGGAGACCCAATCAAATGATTATACCCGTGCGCTGTTTCACTTGTGGCAAACTGGTCGGAGACCAATGGGAGGAATTTTCTAGCCGAGTCAAAGCCGGTGAACAGGCTAAAGACGTCTTGGACAGTATGGGATTCAAAAGGTATTGTTGTAGACGAATGCTGCTTGCAAATGTGGAAATAATAGATGAGGTTTTGCATTTTTACGAAGAAGCAGAAAAAAGGAAAGATGACAGGAACTACGTTTGACTCTTTATCAGTTAGAACGTGCCTTGGTAGGTATTCAATCTTCCATAGGGCCTCTTTGAGACTGGACATATTTTGAAGAACTTCTCACTCATTGTTTTAGCAAAATCAGCGGTGGAATCACTGCAAAACTCTTTGTTTTCATATTTATGTATTTTCTGCAAAGATGGATCGTCGTGTTCTCTCCTTGCTTATTGTTAAAGCGGGTACCCTGTGGTATGTATTCTATATAACTGTGCTGCAAATCATTTATAATTAAAGTAACGAATCCTAATGTATGCATGAAATATATGAAATCTGGGGGTAGCTATGGAAAAAGATTTTGGCTACAGGCGTGTCCAATCCACAGGAAGGGGCTCATTCATTATTTCTCTGCCGAAAGAATGGGTGAAAGAAATTGGATTAAACAAAGGGAGTGAAATTTCTTTTCAGAAACAAAAAGATTCTTCAATTGTCCTTGTTCCCAGGAAACTAGAACAAAAGGTAGATCTAGAGAAAACCAAATTGAGAGAATACCATTGCATTGTTGATCAAGGAGAAACCCTTGAATCAACACGACGCAAAACTAAGTCTTTGTACGCCGTTGGTGCGGATATAATCAGAATTCATTTCAAAAACATGAAGGATATTTCAAAATTTAAAAATGCAATAAAGAGTTTAACCCGCGACGCTTTGTTAGGATCCGAAATTATTGAGGAAACCTCTGATGAGGTTGTTGTTCAAATTCTGATAAGGCACTCAGATTTTCCCATCGAAAAAGCTGTTAGGCGGATGTCCATCCTAGCCCTCTCAGCAAACAAAGACGCCATTTTAGCGCTGAAGAGCGGAGACTCGGCGCTTTTCCAAAGCATAATTGCATCGCATAAAGACGTAAATCGATTGGGGCTCTACGTTGTTCGACAATTGAAGTTTGGCATAGAGCGAAATTTATTCCAAGAATTAGGATTCAGAACACCCAAGGAATTTTTGCTCTACCGGATTTTGGTAAACGACATAGATAGTGTTGCTGACGAAGCGATTCACATTCTCAATAGGATAGCTGCATTTAAGAAACTTGTCGATAATGAAATACTCTTCTTAAGACAACCTTTGGACGAAGAAGTCTACTCACAGCTTTTGGCTTTCAATTCTGTGGCCCATCAGCTTTTCGAGGCTTCAATAAAAGCCATGTTCAAACGGGACTTTAGGTCAGCCGAGAAAATAATCGCTGAACGAGAGTCAGTCGTTGCACTGGAACATGATTTGACTATGTTGATTTCCAGCAAAAAACTAGATCCGAACATAGCCGCGATCCTTGATTTAATTCTGGGCAGTTCAACTCGAATAATGGATTATAGCAAGAACACAGCTGAGCTAACCCTTAACAGGACAGTTGAGGATTTCTGTTTAACCCTTTCTTTTAAGGGACAAGCAAATTAAACGCCCCCTAGAAAGCAACTATTAGTTCTAGAATCCAAATATACTCCATTAAAGGCCGGTTTTCCTTTTCCGAAACCTAAAATAAGAGCTGTAGAACATGTATAGCCAACATGGGGAAAAAGCTTGTCATCAATTATTGAAGATCTCATTACTAGAAAAATCTTCAACAACAGAGGCGAAGAAACCATTGAGGTCGATGTTGTAACTCAATCTGGTTTCGGAAGAGTCTCAGCGCCAGCAGGGAAAAGCCGTGGAAAGGCAGAAGTGGTCAGTTATCCGAAAGGCGGAGTAGACCAAGCGCTAAAGAAGATTGATGACTTGATCGCTCCTGAAATAGTAGGTTTAAATTCTGATTTTCAGGAAGAAATTGATAGTACACTTCATGAGATCGACGGTACCAATGACTTTAAGATAATCGGTGGAAACACCGCTTTCGCGATTTCCTTGGCAAACGCTGAGGCAGCAGCAAACTCCCATGGCCTACTGCTCTTCCAATTCTTGGGAGGAAACACCGCTACAACGCTTCCCTATCCACTAGGCAACGTCATTAGTGGAGGACAACATACTCGTGGAAAAACCCCAGATATTCAAGAGTATCTAGTACTTCCCTATGGAGCTGAGACTTTTTTGGAAGCAGCAACTGCAAATGCTCAAATTCACAAGGTATTAGGAGAAATTCTCAGAAAGAAGAGTTCTTCTTTTAATGGAGGAAAAAGCGATGAAGGGGCGTGGATCGCAAACATTGGAAATCTGGAGGCTTTGGAAGTAATGTGCGATGCATGTGAAGAAGTGGCGAACGAACTGTCTTTTGAATGTGGATTCGGCATAGATTTGGCTGCTTCTTCCCTTTGGAGAGAGAAAGAGAAGAAATACGTTTACACTAGAGAAGGAAAAAAAAGAGATTCAGGCAACCAACTTGAATATCTTTTGGACTTAATCGAAAACTATCACCTTTCTTATGTTGAAGATCCTTTCCATGAGGAAGATTTTGAGAGCTTTGCAGAACTCACGGAAAAGACCAAAAACTGCTTAATTTGCGGTGATGATTTATTTACAACAAATAACGAAAGACTAGCTCACGGAATAGAGCTTAATGCAGGAAACTCTATAATAATTAAAGTTAACCAAATTGGTACATTAACAGACGCTCTTGAGACAATTGAAAACGCGAACAGAAATGGATTCATCAATATTGTTTCCCACCGTTCTGGTGATACCTGCTCTTGGCATATAACCCATTTATCAATGGCCTTCAGGTGCCCAATAATCAAGACAGGTGTTGTAGAGGGAGCCCGAATCGCGAAAATAAACGAGTTAATTAGAATTGAACATTTCCTAGGAAACAGGGCCACGATGGCTGATTTAACGGTTTTCTAAGGAGGAAAAAAAATGACAGAGGAAGAATCACACGAAGAAAAATCCGAAATTGAGGTTGAAAAAGAAAAAGAAACCCCAGCGATGGAAGGGGATGAACTACTGTTGCCAAGAGACACTCTTTTGTCAGCAGGAATACATATTGGAACAAGAATGAAAGCAAAAGATATGGAACAATTCATATATAGAGTTAGACCCGATGGCCTATTCGTTTTGGACGTCAAAAGAACTGATGAACGCCTCAAGGTTGCTGGGAAGTTCCTTGCAAGGTTTTCCCCATCAAAGGTTGCCGTCGTAGCTGCTAGACTCTATGCTCAAGAACCAGTCACGAAATTCTGTGAGTTGACTGGTGCTTCACCAATTGTGGGCCGTTTCATTCCAGGAATGCTATTAAACCCGCTTTGTCCAAACCGCGTTGAACCAGAAGTAATAGTGATTTCAGATCCCAGGGCCGATTCCCAAGCAGTCAAGGAAGCGTCAAATTTGGGAATACCAATAGTGGCTTTGAACAGTACAGACAACGATGTCGCAGGAGTCGATTTGGTAATCCCAACTAACAATAAAGGACGCAAAGCCTTAGCAGTAGTTTTTTGGCTCCTTGCAAGAGAGGTCTTGCGCGAAAGAGGTGAGATAGCACCGGACAAGGACCCAGAAGTACCGATTGAAGATTTCGAAGCCAAGTTCACAAGGCAGGAGGACACTGAATAGTTGGTTAAGGTTCGGCGCCCGACTCAAGCAGGAGTCTTTTACCAAGGGGACGCCGAATCATTAAAGACTCAAATTGAAAACTGTTTTCTCCATGCCTTTGGTCCCGGAACTCTTCCAAAAACCTATGGCATGGGCCCACGGAGAATCTTGGGTTTAGTATGTCCCCACGCTGGTTACCCCTATTCTGGTCCAGTTGCCGCTCATGCCTACTATGAATTGGCTATAGACGGTAAACCAGATACTATGGTTATTTTTGGTCCAAACCATCAGGGATACGGCACTGCCTTATCAATCATGAATGAAGGCTACTGGCGTTCACCTCTAGGTGATATAGAAATCGACAGCCAAATAGCAAATCAAATAATGCGTGAATCAAAAATAGTTGATGTGGATGAGTTAGCACATCTAAGGGAGCACTCAATTGAGGTTCAACTCCCTTTTCTTCAGTACCTTTACGGTTATCAATTCAAGTTTGTTCCGATCTGTTTTCGGATTCAAGATTTGTTTTCCGCCATGGAAATCGGTGCAGCGGTAGGCAAAGTACTAGCTGGAAAAAAAGCTGTCGTAATCGCGTCTTCAGATTTGACTCATTATGAACCCCAAGATGTTGCTTCAGAAAAGGACGGCCTAGCCCTTGAAGCCGTGAAAGCCTTGGATGAGAAGCAATTTTTTTCAACGATCAAATCCAAACACATAAGTGCTTGTGGTTACGGTCCTATAGTCGCTTCAATGACTGCCGCGAAAATCATGGGTGCCAAAAAAGCGGAGCTATTATCATACAGAACTAGTGGAGATATAACAGGGGATTACTCTGCAGTCGTTGGCTATGCCGCTGTCTGTTACAAAAAATTGAACGCTACATCATAGCCTCTTCGGTTATAGCTAGATAGCTAATTCTTGTATTCTCTGGTACTCAAGAGGACTAAATCTGGAAAACAAGAGATCGCTGACGTAGATTAGCAAGAGTCTGTAGCAAACAAGTCATTTATTGCGGGCTGTATTCTACTGTTCAATCTTTCTGCTACTAAGTTCTTGTGGGAATATCAAGGGCTGAAATGCCGAAGCTATTCTTTCACTCCTGATTTAGGTTCAAGAGAAAGAATGTTTTTATCTGATTCTTGATAATAACTGCCTTTGGGTGCTCACACTGGGGAAAGGTTCTGGATTTGGCAAAGTAATCCTATTTGGTGAACACTTCGTTGTTCACGGTGTGCCTGGAATCGTTTCTGCAATAAACTCAAGAGCCGAGGCTGAAGTTAGGATTACAAGCGGCAAAATTGAAATAAGTGATGAACGGAAAGGGGCCAAGGGCTACGCTGAAGAAAAAAAAACTCAACAAATAGAGTCAATAGAGAGAATGCTCAAAACAATGGGGCTCGATCCCAAAACAACTTCCTTGCAGATAATGTTAGGCGGAAATCTTCCAAGCTTCAGCGGGATTGGCGCTTCTGCTGCAAGTAGTGTCGCAATCGCTAGGGCAATAGCAGAAGAATACAAAAAGGTTATGTCAGATGAAAAAATAAACCAGATAGCTTATGAAGCTGAGAAAGCCTACGCTGGGAATCCCTCAGGAATAGATAACACAGCTGCAACTTTCGGGGGGCTGATTTGGTTCAAGAAGAACCTAAAGGGGGGCCCAAACATAATCGAAAGATTAACCATCAGAGAACCAATTGAAATCATAATTGGCAACACAGGAATCGTAGCAAACACTAAAGCAATGGTCGCTGGTGTAGCAGCTAGGAAAAATAGCAAAGCCAAGCATTACGACCGGGTGTTCAAACAGGCAGAAGAATTGGTGTCAACTGCAAAGGTAGCCCTGAAAGAATTCAATCTGAGAAAAATCGGCAGATTAATGGACGAAAACCATAGTTTATTAAACGAAATCGGGGTCTCCAGCAAAGAACTGGATTTTCTGGTGGGTATAGCCCGAGAGCAAGGGGCTTTAGGCGCAAAACTTACCGGTGGTGGAGGTGGAGGCTGCATGACCGCCTTAACTCCTACGAGGGAGCTGCAAGAAAAAGTTGCTAACGCCATCGAACAGGAAGGCTTCAAAGTCCTGAAGACTGTGATCGGAATTTAAAGATATAAAAAGAAAAAGTAAAACTAGTAAAAAGGATATGAGGCTAATTGAACTTCAGAAGTTTTTTGGAAGACCTCCGCAAAACAGGTGAACTGACAACAATAAACAAGCAGGTTTCCACCGAATATGAACTAGCAGGGATCATAGACACCCTTCAAGAAAAACCGGTTTTTTTTGGTAACGTGAAAGAATCGAGTTTACCGGTTGTAGCAGGTCTTGTTTCTTCGAAAGGTCTAATTGCTAGAGCTCTGGGTATAAAGAGGGAACAAATGTTACATAAATTATTAAATGCCATAGAAAACCCACAGCCCCCCGAAGTAGCTGAGAACGGCAAATGTCAGGAAATAGTTGAGAAAAACGTTGATTTAAAAAAACTTCCAATAATGAGATACACTGAAAAAGATGGTGGAAAATACGTTCCTTCCGGAGTAGCTATAATAAATGACCCTGAATTGGGCAGAAATATGTGTTTCCATAGATTAATGTTGATTGGCAAGGATAGATTTGTAGCCAGAATTGTTGAAGAGAGGGGAACCGATAGTGCTCTCAAGAAAGCTGGGGGAGAACTTGACATTGCAGTATGTATCGGCAACTCAACAGCTGTTCTTCTTGCCGCAGCTACCTCTCTGCCAAAAGGTGTTGATGAATTGGGAATGGCCAACGCTTTGGAAAAAACAACGTTGGTTAAATGTAAAACCATAGATGTTGATGTTCCACAGGATTGTGAGATCGTACTCGAAGGACACATAATAAAAGAAAAAGCCCCAGAAGGGCCTTTCCTGGATCTCACAGGAACCGTTGACAAAGTAAGACTACAGCCAATTGTAGAAATAAATTGCATCACTCACAGAGAAAAACCAATTTACCAATCAATCCTCGCTGGAAGAAATGAACATAAGTTCCTGATGGGCATGCCCAGAGAACCAACTATCTTTAATGAAGTCAACAAAGTTTGCAGGTGTACTGATGTTTACATAACTCCAGGTGGGTGTAGCTGGCTTCACGCAGTTGTGAAAATCACAAAAGTGAACCCGGATGATGGGAAGAAGGCTATTGGAGCAGCATTCGAAGGCCATAAATCATTAAAACATTGCATCATAGTGGACAATGACATTAACATTTACGATTCCAACGATGTTGAATGGGCTTTAGCTACAAGATTTCAAGCAGACCAAGATGCTGTGATTTTGCCAAACCAAAGAGGGTCTTCTCTAGATCCATCAGGAGATTTGACTGAAGGGCGGAAAGCCAAAACTTGCAAAGTAGGGTTAGACGCCACAATTCCTTTTAAGAAAACTGATAAAGGCTTTGACAAGGAGGAATATACGAAAGTGGACTTGAAGAAGTACTTGTGATTCTTATGTACCTAACTAAAAAAGAAGAATTAATGCTGAGTGGAAAGGAAGGCTCTGCAGTTAAGAAATCTATGGAGATACTAGTTGCTTTAGGCAACATTTTCGGCGCTGAACGCCTCATAAAAGTTGGTTCAGTTCAGGTAGCCGGAGTATCGTATCACAATTTGGGTGATGCTGGCCTAGAATTTCTAAATGAACTAGCAACTGATGGAAAAGTCAAAGTGCTTACAACCTTGAATCCAGCAGGCATGGATCTGGAGAACTGGAAGATCCTAGGAATATCCAAAGAGTTCGCTGAAAAACAGAATATGGTGATAGATGCTTTCAGAAAAATGGGGATAATAATATCTTGTACCTGCACCCCTTACTTGATAGGTAATCTGCCAAGGTATGGCGAACACATTGCATGGTCTGAATCCTCAGCAGTGACTTTTGCAAATTCTGTTATCGGCGCAATGACAAATCGAGAAGGCGGACCCTCTGCCCTTGCAGCTGCTTTCGTTGGAAAAACGCCTTGCTATGGTCTTCATCTAAAAGAAAACAGAGTTCCAGATGTTCATGTGCAAGTAACTGCTGCTCTAGAAAAACTCTCCGACTGGGGCGCTCTGGGATATTGCATCGGAAAAAAAGCAGCAAACAAAATCCCATACATAACCGGGATTGCGCAAGCCGAATTAGACGAACTAAAATCTTTCTGTGCATCAATAGTTACCTATGGTTCAAAACCTCTTTTTTACCTGAAGGGAATTACCCCTGGAGCTGAAATCTATGATCCTCCGACGGAAAAGGTGATTATCAAAGAACGAGACATGAATGAAGCCTACGACGCAATCAATGACGAAGTTTGCGATATCGAGTTAGTGTGCATAGGTTGCCCGCACTGCTCAATCAAAGAAATTGCAGAAATATCAAAACTGCTAGAGAACAAGCAGGTCTCTCCTAACACAGAATTCTGGGTTGCCTGTTCTAGGGTAGCAAAACAACTTTCTGACAAACAAGGATACACCGAAGTAATCGAAAGAGCCGGGGGGAAGTTTGCCTGCGACACTTGCATGGCCGTAGCTCCCTTGAAGGGTCGGTTTAAATCGGTCGCAACGACCTCGGCAAAGGGCTGCTATTATTCAAGACATAATAAGATGTTGACGAAAATGGGGAGTCTAAAAGAGTGTGTAGA
>DAOVIH010000029.1 GCA_030673805.1 Candidatus Bathyarchaeota archaeon
GCAGAGCGTCAGGCTAAATCTGCAAAAGAATATCTTTCACGAAAAGGTTACCCAGCCAATATACAGATCGTAAATGACAGGTCAAATTCCTTACAAAGAGGGAGTTCAATCGTCTTATGGGCTGAAACCGACCAAGGGGTAGTTCTAGGTGCAGATGCTATCGGCCAACTCAAAAAAGCAAGCGAAGTCGTAGGAAGAGAAGTCGCTGAAAAGCTTTATGCGGAGATTTTAACCACACCTACTGTTGATGTGCACTCAGCAAATATGCTTATCCCTTACTTAGCCTTAGCAAAAGGAAAGGCCACCTACTTAACTAGAACTTTTTCAGATCACCTAGAGACAAACATATGGCTGGCCGAAAAAATGCTAGATGTACATTTTAAAGTCGAAAAAGTGAACAGACTCTATAAAATAGAGAAGAACGACTAATCCGCCTCCAAGTTGGTTCTCTCAAAGAGAAAGAGCCATCCATAAAGACGAAGGATGTCCAGAAAAAAGTGGTAGTTGCTTCTTAAGCAAAGCATTCTTAAATTACTAGAAACCTAAGCAAAACAGAAAAAGAAGATCGAACGTGATCTTGGTGTCCAAAGAAGCCTTAGCGCTCAAGGTTAATAAGAAACATGGAGAAAAAGCCATTGCGTTGACTAGAAAACTTGGAGTAGACAACAAAAAACTCAGGATACTGAAAGAGGAACAGTTCATTTTTGTGCCAATCCGCAGATCGCTAAGAGAGGAAGAACTAAAAAGAATCGAGCAGCAACTTGAGGATTTTGAGCTTTCATACAATTCTTTTTTGGAAAAGAAAAACCAACCCCAAACCCTCGATCAACTACTCGAGAAAAAGCTCCCTGCTGAGTTGATCAAGATTCTACCACGTTCGATAGACATTGTTGGAGATATTGCGATAATTGAAGTACCCCGCGAACTTGCCCCTCAAAAAAAAATAGTTGGCGAAGGAATACTGAAGATCCATAGAAACATTCGGACCGTACTAGCAAAAGCCGGAGTCGTCAACGGAACTTTTCGTCTTCGAAAGATCGAGATTATAGCTGGGGAACATAGAACTGAAACTATTCATGCGGAACATGGATGTAAATACCATGTTGACGTTGCCAAGACCTACTTCTCTCCGCGCCTTTCATATGAACACAAAAGAGTTGCAACCCTTGTTCAGAAAGGGGAAATAATTGTAGACTTGTTTGCTGGAGTTGGACCTTTTTCTGTGCTTATAGCAAGAAAAAACAAGGAAGTGAAAGTCTACGCGTTAGACATTAACCAAATCGCTTTTGAATACCTAAAAGACAATGTCAGACTCAACAGAGTGGAGACCCTTGTTTTCCCAAAACTGGGAGACGCGAGGAAAGTGGTCGGAGAAGATCTTTCTGGAATAGCTAATCGGGTTATAATGAATTTGCCAGAAAAGGCTATAGAATTTGTCGATGTTGCTTGTAGAGCACTAAAACCTGAAGGAGGCATAATTCACTTCTACAGTTTTTTGCGTAGCCCTGATTCAATGGCTAATTTGAAACAACGCTTCACAGAATCCGTTGAAGAATCAGGCAGAGAATTGAGCAGGTTTCTTTCCACAAAGAATGTCCGTGCAACCGCTCCCTACCAATGGCAAGTTGTTTTAGACGCTAAAATCAGCTAAACAATTACAGTCAATGTGATCTTTACTTCTTGCTCGGAACTTCTCAACTTTTCCACAAACACTCGCGACAAGTCATTTGCAGCTTTGTTCGCATTGATAGCCAGAGTTCTGTCTGAGACAAAGTTGCTCGTCCTCACAACGATATCTGTAGAATGAGAAAGAAGCAACTTAGGAAAGCCTTGAGCCCGAACCCGCTCCACCATTCCACCTGCCTCGATCAGAATTTCTAGCTTGGAGTTCTTTTTACGCAAGTTTTCCTTAAATTTTGAACTTAGGTTAACCAGATTTTTGTCTATCGCTATTGCAATTATGCAGGTACCTTTCTTTGAGAGGTGTTGATTTTTCGTAAACTCAAAAGTTGTCCTATGGGTAGCTTCTATGTTTTCGTGACCACGACCAAAGAGTACTTCTTGAACTTTAGTTGAGCCCAACTTACTCTAGAACCTCTATCGAGTCTACTTTTCCGTCTCCAGCCAAGTCAAAACCCTGTATAACCGTCGCAAACTCAGAGTCTACGGTGAAACTGCGCAAAGTTTTTTTCCAAAATTTAGTCAGAGCTAAAACACACGCTTTTGTACCTACTGCTTTGTTTCCTGCGATAACTATAACCCTTTTATTGTTATCCTGTGGATTAGCTATTTTTGCTATGACACCTACAGCGTCGGCAGTATAGACTCTGGAAGTCTTCTTGGAACCCAAACCTCCGAACAGAAATCCCTGATTTGAAGACTGCATATTAAATCGTATGGGCAGATGTTTATTCACTTCCTGAGTTAGAAGATTTGTCCCCGGACCACCGACAAGGATTAGGTTTTTCTTTTCCTCTTTTTCAGCTTTTACATCAACGTCCAATTTGATGATAAACTCTTCTGGCATTTTGATAAACTGCCCCAAGAAGAAGGTCAAGTTAGAGGCATAGTGACCATCTCTGGAACTGGTTTTAAACGGCCCATGAGGTGTCGGGCTACCCACCACTATTTTTCCCTTAAAAGCACCTTTCTCATCAATAAACTCCTTGAAAAACTCTTGAAGTTGATTGTCAATAGATAGAGAGGAGATAAGCTGTTCTATTCTGTACTCCTCTTCGAGTTCGATTCCAAAGGCCGGTGAGACGGTTTTGTAGTATTTAGCTATTGCTCCTTTCTTCTTCTCTTCCCTTGCGATCACCACTGCACCTGCCCCTATCAGTTTCCTTATGTGATAGTAAGCCTTCTGTTCATGGATTCCGAGCTGTTTCGCTATTTCTATAGGGTACATCTCTTGTTTCGAGAGCATTTTCAAGATTTTCCAACTCAGCTTGTCCAGAATCATTTTGAGTTTTTGTGCGTCGTTCATTATTCCTATTTCTTTCACTTTTTGGACACCGGCTTCTTCATGGAGCAATAGTTTCTTATGCATAGTTCTTTTCACAAAGCATAATCCGGCGACCATTATTAAAAAGTTTATTAGGGTTGCAATTGCGGGTTAGCCTTGAAACACAGAGAGTTCTTGACAAGAAAAGGGAAAAACCGTTAAAGATTTTTTGTTAACTGTAACACTAGATCGTTAGGTTTTTTTTGCTAATCAACATTTCTTTGTTGATTTGCATACTAAGATTTTTTTTAGGGGTAAAAATTTTGTGTTAAAAATGCTTAAGAGTGAAAAAGCTATGTAGAATTTGAACGAAAACGGAGAATATGTGGAAGATGTGCGGAATCTTTGGTTGCGTCATGAAACAGGGAAATTCGGCCCCTCGGATACACGCTTCACTGAAAAGGCTTCAATACCGCGGCTATGACTCAGTGGGCCTTGCAACAATTCATAACGAAAAGATCTTTCTAAAGAAAGACCAGGGAAAAATTGATGAGGTCCACAGAGCCATTAACCTCGACGATTTACTTGGAAACATAGGCATTGGACACACACGGTGGGCCACTCATGGTGCTCCGCTGAAAGTTAACGCGCATCCGCACACTGATTGCCACGGACAGATAGCCGTTGTGCACAATGGGATTGTAGAAAACTTTTCGGAGTTAAAACTAGAGTTAGAGAATCGCGGCCACACCTTCGTTTCAAAGACAGATACGGAAGTAATAGCTCATCTCATCGAAGAACGTCTGGAAGAACCTTCCTTGAACCTCGCTACCGCAGTTCTAGAAACCGTAAAAAAGCTTGAAGGATCGTATGCAATCGCCGTGGTTTCAAGCAAAGAACCTGACAAAATAGTATGTGCCAGAAATGAGAGCCCACTGGTATTAGGTGTAAATAAGAATGCGTTTTATTGCGCGTCAGATATACCTGCGTTTCTGCCAATGACCAACAAAGTAGTTTTCATAGAAGATGGAGAACTTGTGGTTCTCTCAACTAAGGACTACCAAATCAGGAAGATTCACGATTCAAGTGTCGTCTCCCGAGAGCCAAAAAACATCGAATGGACAATCGAGATGGCTGCAAAAAAAGGGTTTCCACACTTCATGATCAAAGAGATTCACGAACAACCAATCATACTACGGAACACACTGAGACTGCAGGAGAACTATCTTGATTTGATATCAACGTTTCTAGATCGTGCTAACGAAGTATTTCTTGTTGCCTGTGGAACCTCCTACCATGCTTGCTTAGCAGCTTCATATATGTTCTCCAAACTCGCATTTTTACCAACTTATCCGGTTATGGCCTCAGAATTCGTGGAACAATATGGAAAATCAGTGAACATTGATAGCACGATTCTGGCGGTAAGTCAGTCAGGAGAAACCGCAGACACACTGGCAGCGGTTACATGTGCCCAACAACGAGCCGCGACAATCCTGGGTTTAACCAATGGTATCGGTTCAACCTTATCACGTGTCTCCCGCGTCTACATAGGGCAACAATCTGGTCCAGAAATTGGCGTGGCAGCCACAAAGACTTTCACGTCTCAACTCTCAGTTCTCTCTCAACTAGCACTAAGACTGGCAAAAAAAAGAGGCAAAATCTCGCAAGATGAAATGGACTATCTAGCTGAAAGACTGGAAAAACTGCCAGATGTTGTGGAAACTATAATACAAACTCAAGAAGGAAAGATTAAGCAAATAACAAAGAAGTATAAAGATGCAAAAATCTTCTTCTTCTTAGGCCGAGGAATAAACACAGCTACAGCCTATGAAGGCAGACTGAAACTCATGGAAATAGCTTATGTTCCAGCAATGGCTTTTCCAGCAGGAGAAAGCAAACACGGACCAATTAGCCTCATCGAATCTGGTTTCCCGGTGGTTTTTGTCTGCGGCCAAGGTAAATCACACAAAACGTTGATCAGCAACATGATGGAAATGAAAGCAAGAGGCGCCTCAATAATTGCTGTCCTAGAGGAAAACGACACCGAAGCAAAAGCGTTGGCTGATGACTATGTAGAGATTCCTAAAGGAATTCCAGAAGTCTTATCAGCAATACCATTTGTGATTCCGTTACAGCTATTGGCGTATTATTTCGCCCTCGAAAGGGGACATAACCCCGACACGCCTAGAAACTTGGCTAAGTCAGTAACCGTAAAATAGCCTCTTTGGTCTAGTTTCCGTTTCTCGAAAAACCCATATGTTAAAAGCTCCGCATTACACTATCTAATCCTGGTAATCCATTTGGAAACAACAAAATGGGAAGAACTCATAGATAGCTTAACAGCACAAAAAGTGCTCAGATCACCCAAGATAATCAAAGCAATGCTTGCAGTACCTCGCACTAAGTTCCTTCCTGAAGACATGAAAGAGTATAGTGCTTCAGATACACCACTCCCAATAGGATTTGGTCAAACCATCTCAGCGCCACATAGTCTCAGTTTGTTGCTAGACTAGGCGAAACATGGTTTCAATAATGAACGAAGCCCTAGAATTAGAGGTGGGCCAAAAAGTCTTGGAAGTAGGCACTGGATCAGGCTGGCACGCAGCTACAATAGCAGAAGTAATAGCACCCAAAGAATCTTCCAGAAGCGAAATGGGGCATGTATTCACCGTTGAAATAATTAAGGACATAGCGGAACTTGCACGAAAGAACATCATTAGTTTAGGCTATGGAGATCGTGTAACAGTAATCCATGGGGATGGGTCGAAAGGATATCCTGAAAGAACCTCTTTTGATCGGATTGTTGTGGCCGCTGCATCACCAGATATCCCCCAACCCTTGCTGGGTCAACTTAAACTCGGAGGAGTCATGTTGATCCCCGTTGGCAGTGTTTCTTTGTTCCAAAAGCTCATAAGGATCAAAAAGGAAAAGGACGGAAACATTAAAGAAGAAAATCTTGGCGGAGTAGCGTTTGTCCCGCTGACTGGCCAGTATGGCCATAGACACTAAAACTCTAAACTAATTCAACATCCTACTTTACTTGTTGGTTTCTAATCAATTCGTTTGGGAACAATTGTAACCATTAAAGGAGAAAATGAACTCAGACGAACCATTTCTCTAGAGTTGTTCGTTCCTTGAGTTTTCGGGTACATTCCAGTGTTTTTTCTAGTGTTTTTCTCACCCGAATTTCCGAAAAATCTTTCTCTTTACAAATGAAATCAACAACACCTTCTGGATCAATTTCTCCCCATTCAATTTTGTAATCGTCAACTACTTTTGGGCTAAGAAAAAGGTCCTTAATCCTAGAGGGATCGACCGGGAATTCTGCATTTTTGAGGTAAGGTATGGATTTCGCCAGATCTCCATATTTCTTAATCATTTTCAGGGCGGTCTTAGGGCCTACTCCTTTTACACCGTCCGGATTGAAATCTGTACCAAGTAGTATTCCCACGTCTATCAACTGTTCATACGTTATTTCACAAAAACGTAGCACATCTTCTAACTCAATGAGCTCTGGCACGACATCAATGTAGATGTTTTTGCCCGGGAGTTTTCTTCGACCAGAAATAGTGATGTTTCTGATGAGCAAAGGCGCTCCAAACAGCAAGCTGTCGTAATCTTGACTACCACAATAATCAGAATCGCCACGTTTTGTCAAATGTGCTGCTTGGGCTTCTCCTTCACTCGGGGCTTGCACACAAGGTATTCCCAGTAGAGAGAGCAAAAACTTGCTGTCTTCCGCCATATGGGTTTCTAGACGGGACGTAGCCTGGGCATACTTGCGTGCTTCTGCCATTTTGCCTTTTGTCAAAGCTTCCTTGTATTTGACTGAGGCTTCTTCCTTAGCCTTGACGCGTTTCCTGATTTCTACCTCCTTAAGCATTGGAGGGACTCCGTCGAAGATGTAAATGGGCTTTATGCCCATTTGTAAGAGGTTACTAGTCCTATAAAACAGACCGCTCAGATGGCTTGTTATTTTTCCAGTCTTGTCCTTTAAGGGCGTCCCATCTGGCTGCCGAATAATAGCTAAAAACTGGTACAATGCATTGTAAGCATCGATGGCAATGGATTTCCCACATAGGTTTTCTAATCTAACAGCCTTTCTTGGAACAAGACTCCGGAGGTTTACGCCCAAAATGATCCCCTAAACTATTCGTAAAAAAGTTATAATAAACTTGCGAAAAAGTTAACGCAGAACATATAAGGGAGTCTCACAATTACAGAACCAACATTGGGATGAGCTGATGTCAGAAAGAACGGCAACATTATCATTAGCAACATGCACAAGTTGCGGCAAACCCATTCCGCCAGGAACAGAAGCTACAAAATTCCTCTGTCCTAACTGCGGGGAACTGCCCATAAAGCGTTGCAGAAAATGTAGGAAATTTGGCCGCCAATACAAATGCCCAAAATGCAGCTTTGTGGGACCTTAGCGAGGGAGAAACAAGAACAATGGGCAGTGTTTTAATTGTTTATAAAGTATTCCCTTCGGACATAACCGTCGATTTTAAGAGTTTGAAAAATAAAATCGAAGTGTGTTTACCCGAGTTTTCTTCCATACACGGATACGGAGAAGAAGACATAGCATTTGGTTTAAAAGCTCTACTAGTTCAAGTCAAATTCCCAGAGGACAAAACAGGTGTTTTGGAAAAGCTAGAAAAGTCAATAGAAGGAATAGAGGGCGTAAGCCAAATACAGACGGTTCTGGTACGGAGAACAAGTAGGTAAGCCAGACGTGTGCTTTAAATAGCCCTAAATTAATAGAAAATGTGTTTCACCACGTTTGGCACAATCACTGTAGGGACGGTTTTGGTTGAGTGAAATTCAACTAAGGGTAGGAGATGCAAGACAACGAGACGTTGGCAGAGGCATCGCCAGAATAGATCAGAAGAACATGCAAGCTTTAGGCATAAGCGCTGGGGACGTCGTTGAAATAGTCAATAAGAGAACAACCTCGGCCATAGCTTGGCCTGCTTATAGCGAAGATCAAAATCGGGACATCATAAGGATTGACGGTTTTACTCGGAAAAATGCTGGGGCCGCAATAAATGAATATGTGGTTCTCAAATCAGCAAAAGTAAAAACTGCCCTAGGCATAAGTCTTGCTCCTGTTGATATGAGATTAAACGTTGATGAAGACTTCACAAATTTTGTTAGAAACCGACTGATGGAGAGAACACTAGTCGAAGGTGACACGACCCTTGTTATGATGCTTGGGCATGCCATACCATTCACTGTTTCGAAAACTCGTCCTCACGGTATTGTCAAGATTACAGCAGAAACTAGACTCACTATTCTAAACGAGCCAACTCCCGAGACTAAAGGAATGCCAAGAACTACATATGAAGATATCGGAGGGTTACACGAAGAGATCCAAAGAGTAAGGGAGATGGTTGAGCTTCCTTTAAGGCATCCAGAGCTTTTCCAGCGCCTCGGAATAGACCCCCCTAAAGGAGTGTTGCTTCATGGTCCTCCTGGATGCGGCAAAACCTTGCTGGCTAGGGCCGTAGCTAACGAGTCAGAGGCAAATTTCAATTCGATAAATGGTCCAGAGATAATGAGCAAATTCTACGGAGAGTCTGAAGCTAGGCTTAGAGAGATTTTCCAGCAAGCCCAAAAAAACGCTCCAAGCATCATATTCATTGATGAATTGGACGCGATAGCACCAAAACGTGAAGAAGTGAGTGGGGAAGTTGAGAGACGTGTTGTTGCACAGCTTCTAGCTCTGATGGATGGCCTTTCTGGAAGAGGAAATGTGATTGTAATAGGAGCAACAAACAGGCCCGGTGCACTCGATCCAGCCCTTAGAAGGCCAGGCCGATTTGATAGAGAGATTGAGATTGGAGTGCCAGATAAACAGGGAAGATATGAAGTAGTACAAATTCATACCAGAGGGATGCCTCTAGCAGAGGATGTCAAAATCAAGAAGTTGGCTGATATGACCCATGGATACACAGGAGCTGACTTGGCAGCACTGGGAAGAGAAACCGCTATGAAAGCTCTTCGAAGGTATTTGCCCCAGATAAATCTTGAGGAGGAACGTGTTCCGCCAGACGTCCTTGAGAAAATGGAAGTGAAAATGGATGACTTTTTCAACGCTTATAAGGAAATCACACCCACCGCGATGCGGGAAGTGTACATAGAAATTTCTAATGTCAAGTGGAGCGATGTAGGTGGACTCGAAAGCGTAAAACAGCATCTAATGGAATCTGTCGAATTACCGCTGAAAAACCCAAAAATCTTCGATAGACTGGGAATAAAACCTCCAAAAGGGATACTGCTATATGGACCACCTGGATGCGGTAAAACCCTTCTTGCCAAAGCGGTATCAACTGAAAGTGAAGCTAATTTCATAACTATCAAAGGCCCTGAAGTTTTTTCCAAATGGGTGGGAGAATCCGAAAAAGCCATAAGGGAAGTATTCCGGAAGGCTCGGATGGCGGCCCCTGCAGTGGTTTTCTTGGATGAAATTGATTCTCTTACACCACGTCGGGGCGTAGGTTTTTCAGACAGTGGTGTGTCTCAACGTGTTATCAGCCAGTTACTAACTGAAATGGATGGCATGGTAACCTTGAAGGATATTGTAGTAATTGCTGCTACGAACCGGCCAGACATGATAGACCCTGCCATACTAAGACCCGGAAGATTCGACAGATTAATCTATGTCCCAGAACCCGATAAGGAAAGCAGACTTGTAATTCTGAAGATTTACACGGATAACATGCCTCTGAACGCAGACGTTGACCTAGACAAATTAGCTACAGCAACCAGGTATTACTCAGGTGCAGACATTGAATCTCTTTGTAGAGAGGCTGCAATGCACGCTCTAAGAACAAACTTGGATGCAAAAGAGGTCACGATGAAAGACTTTCTGGATGCCCTCAAAGAAGTCGGACCATCCGTTACACCGGACATGGAAAAATGGTACAAGAACTTCATGCAAAAAGTTCGACAAGTACAAAAGCCGGCGACACCAGTTGCCTGAGGAGAAAAGCTGATGCCCATCAAAACATGGAAGACTCGACCCGCATATTATGTTTTACTAGAAATTCTAGGCAAGAAAGGAGACATGAGAAGCTCTGAGCTTTTTAAAGCTCTAAGCTCAGAGTTTGAAGATTTAGGGTTCAAAGACTTCAACGAGTTGCTCATGAATTTGGAAGTTTCGGGAAAAATTCGCAACACTTCATTGGCTCGCGGAAAAAGACGTGTTGAACTCATCAGATAGAAAAACAAAGGCCTATCACGTGTTGCTAATGAAACACAAGCCTGAAGCCCTCGTCATAGGAGCTGGGCCAGCGGGTTCCTATGCAGCTTTAAACTTGGCAAAACTGGGTGTGCCAACAACAGTTTTTGAGGAACATCCTGAAATTGGTGTTCCATCACATTGCGCTGGTCACTTAAGCATTCGAAGTCTGGGAAAAATGGGGTTATATCCACTTCCCTACCACATCGTTGAAAACGAATTCAGCAAAGCTAACTTTTACTCGCCAACTGGATTCAGGTTCTCTGTTCATCTTAAGCAGCCAGTAACATGTACCGTCAATCGCACGCTCTTTGACAAATTCCTAGCAGAGAAAGCGGAAGCTGCAGGAGCACGCTTCCTACTCAACACTAGGGTGAAATCGCTGATTTTGGATGAAGGATTCGTTCGAGGTGTTAGAATAAAAGAAGATGAAGAAACAAGAGAGATTTTTTCCAAAACCGTAGTTGACGCTGAAGGGATATCATCGAGAGTTTTACGAGAAACCAGTTTAAGCACACTGAAAACCAGCAGTGTTGTCTACGGAGTCGAAGCTGATGCTGAAAACGTAAGAAATGTAGAGCACGATGCGGTTGAAGTCTTTTTAGGAAAAGCCTATGCCTCTGGCTTTTATGGATGGCTTATTCCAAGGCGGGATGGGACAGCCAAGGTTGGCCTTGCCACAACTGGAAATCCCAAAGAGTCATTCCAAAAGCTTAAAGATAAGCACCCAGTGGCTTCGGAGCAACTAAGTACCGCCAAAATTACAAATCTTTCGTTTCACCCAATCTCTCTTGGAGGACCGATCTCCCAGACGTACACAAACGGCTTTCTAGCCGTTGGAGATGCCGCATCCCAAGTAAAGCCAACTACAGGGGGAGGAGTGGTTTTTGGGATGACATGCGCCAAGATTGCGGCAGAAATTGTTTACAACGCAATTCAAAAAAACGATTTATCAGAGAACTTTTTGCGTCTTTACCAGAAACGATGTGAAGAGATCTGGAGTTTTGACGTAAAAGTAATGCTCAGAATCAGAAAGACACTCAACACTATTTCCGACAAAAAGATTGAAAAGGCTATGCGCTTCTGTTCAAGAATTGGTTTGGACAAGACTTTAGGGAACATAGAAGAAATAGATTTTCAGGGACAAACCTTTCTTAAAGTTTTAAAAAAGCCTGCTATTGTTGCGGTTTTTGCCTATTTCGTTCTTCTGTATTTGTCTGCAAATCCTTAAAACCTACAAAACTAGAGTGTTAAAAACAGTTGGAAGGCAAAATGGAAGAATATCAATACAAACAAGTCATCGTTTTTCGCATTGATTTGAAGTTGAGCAAAGGCAAAATTGCCGCTCAAGCTGGCCACGCAGCAGTTTCAGCCGCTGAAGAAACTAGAAAATGCCATAAAGCTTGGTGGCGAGCCTGGAAAAAAGAGGGGCAACGCAAAATAGCACTCAAAGTTGAAGATGAAGAAGGACTGTTGAAACTAGAAAGACAGGCTAAAGCCCTAGATTTGCCTTACGCACTAATTATGGATAGAGGACTAACCGAAATTCCTCCAGATACAATAACCTGTTTGGGAATTGGACCAGCCCCAGCAGAAAAAATGAATCGACTAACTAGCAATCTTCAATTACTGTAGATAAGGCGCGTCGCGAAGTGACTGTTTCGAAAATCGACAGGTTCTTAGGGATCGAAGTTTATTTGACAAAGACCCCTGGCACCGGGGGATTTATTCGAGAATCAGTGGATGATTTTGTCGTGGAGGAAATTCTTGTTGACGGTTCTAGAGCTAAAATCAACGGTTCTAGTGAGAAACCAGTTTTAGGGGCCACACGTCATAAAAAGAAGTTTCTCCTAGCCGTTTTGGTTAAACGAAATTGGGACACGATAATAACTATTAGAAACATCGCCAGACAACTTGGAATTGGCTCAGCTAAAATTCACATCGCGGGCATAAAAGATGCTAAAGCCATTACAGCTCAACACATCACAATAGAGAATGCAATAGTTGAAGACCTTTCAGCTATAGATATTAAAGATGTGGGAATTTGGCCGGTTGGATACCTTCGCAACGAAATGTCCACGTTCTATCTTCTGGGCAACAGCTTCAGAATTAAAATCAGGGGGATAGAAAACAAGAAAACACAAATTATAGACAATATGAATCAAACAATCAAAGAACTAGAATCTATAGGTGGAGCCCCCAATTACTTTGGACATCAACGTTTTGGAACAAAAAGGCCAATTACACATCTTGTTGGAAAAGCTATTGTAAAGGGAGATTTTAGAGAAGCAGCAATATTGTTCTTGGCAAATCCGAGTCCACATGAACATCCTGAATCCAGGCATGCTCGGGAAGAGCTTCAATCAGGACTAGATTTCGAGAGAGCCCACAGAGTTTTTCCCAAGCAACTCCGTTTTGAAAGATTAATGCTTAATCACCTAGCTGAAAAACCACATGACTTCATTGGAGCTTTTAGGCGAATACCCTTCAAGCTCCGTTCACTTTTTGTCCAGGCTTATCAATCGTATCTTTTTAATCTCTTCTTGAGCAAGAGAATTAATAATGGATTATTACTAAACAGGATTGAGTCGGGAGACTTTGTAATGAACATAGAACGTTCAGGAATACCAATGCCAAGAACAGGCAAAGTCGTGGATCAAAGTACTCTAGAAGAGATTAAAAGAGCTGTAGAGATTGGAAGAATGCGAATTGCTTTGCCTCTCATTGGATTTAGGCAAAAACCTTCTAATGGAAAACTGGGAGAAATAGAAAGACCGATTTTAAAGAATGAACAGGTTAAACATGAGGATTACAAAATAGAAGCCCTTCGTGAAATA
>DAOVIH010000028.1 GCA_030673805.1 Candidatus Bathyarchaeota archaeon
AACCTTCCGTATTGGTCACATGGGGGTATGGAATCTGGATGGAATCAAAAAGGCTCTTGCTCAAATCAACGAGATTTGGGGACTAAAGTAGACAAACCTGAAAGTCCCACAGGCCTCAGCTCACAAATAAGACATGTGTCGAACTTTTTTTCAGACTAAGACACGTCTATCTCTACGCCAATCGAATACGTCAATTAGGAAAACAAATTAATGCCGTACAAAACGTTGACTATGAGCTCTTAAGGATGCTTTCCCAAACTTGGGATAAACAAGCAATAAGCCCAAAATTCAATGAAAGGACATTTAAGAGTCTGAAGAACGTTAGAACTGAATAATATGATTGACATTAAGCCCTTCAGATCTATAAGATATACCGAAAAAGCAGGGAAATATGAAAACCTGATAACGCAACCATACGACAAAATCGATCCGACCCTGCAGGAGGGATGCTACAGAAGATCAGAGTACAACTACTGCCGTCTAAATCTGCCAATCGAAGAAAAAAGATATGAAATAGCCCAACAAAGAATAGGAAAGTGGACAGCTGAGGGCGTATTGTCAAAGGATAAAGCTTCGGCGATTTATGTATGTAGACAAGAATTTGAATTCTCTGGAAGAACTTATACGCGCACTGGAATGATTGTTGCTTTGCGTTTGTATGGGTATGAAGAGAACAAGGTTTTTCCTCATGAAGTTACTTATGAGGGCCCCAAAATCGATCGAGTGAATATGTTAAGGGCGACCCAGAAGAACCTAGAATCGGTATTTCTAATGTATTCAGATCCCGAAGGAACAACTATCGATCTTTTTTCGAAAATTGCTGAAACACAGCCGAGTATGCAGGTTGAAGACTCTTTCAGAGTCAAACATGTAGTATGGAGAGTCACTGACCCTAGAACTATAGGGCTTTTTCAGAAAGCTATTGAAAACAAAACCTTCGTGATCACTGATGGCCATCATAGGTATGAAAGCGCCATAGTTTACAGGGACGAAAGACGGGAAAAAGAGAAATGGACGGAAGACTCAGCCTTTAATTTCCAAATGAGCTATATTGTTCCAATTCAAGATGAAGGGCTAATTGTCTTGCCAGTTCATAGGCTTCTAAAAAGAATCAGCTTAACACACAAGCGATTAGTAGAGCTTGGGCGTTTTTTCACACTAATTGAGCTAGAGCCGGACGTAGAAGCCTTTGAGGGCTTTTTGGAAAACAACAAGATAAAACATGCATTTTGCATCTATGACGGAGAAAAAGCCTATGGCTTGTTGCTTAAGAATAAAAAAACCATCTCTGAGTTGATACCTCATTCAGCCCAGTCCAGACTTCTTGACGTGGTTATACTTAGAGATGTAGTCTTTAAGACCGTTCTAAAACTCAGTGATATGAAAATCGACAAAGACATCTCCTATGTAAGGTCTATACCGGATGCGTTAGGGAAAGTCAAGAGTGGAGAGGCTAAACTAGCATTCATGGTTAACCCTATAGATCCGAAAACAGTTTTTGAGCTGGCCCAAAAACATCAAAGAATGCCAGAAAAATCCACGGATTTTTACCCGAAGATCGTTTCTGGCTTAACTCTCATGGACCTTTCGCCTGAAGAAAAGCTGTAAGCAGGCTTATGCAGCTTTACGTAGATATTTTTGGAAGGTTATGCTTCAATGCCTGCGTAAGTCATTTCTTCAATGTTAGTCTTTGTCAGAGCCTTTATCTTGTTGAAGTCTGTTACTTCTCCGTAGCCCACCAGTGTTATGGCTGTTCCATCTAGTCCCATCCTAGCTGTCCTTCCGGTTCTGTGGAAGTAGACTAAGGGTTCTAGTGGGACATCATAGTTTATGATGTGTGTTATTCCTTGAATGTCTAATCCTCGTGAGGCAACATCCGTGGCGATTAGTAGTTTAATTTTTCCTTTTCTGAAAGAGTTAGTTACGTATTCTCTTTGTGCTTGAGTGAATCCCGCGTGGTAGGCCCCCGCATTGTACCCTTTTCGTCTTAGTTTTTCTGCGAGATTGCTAGTTGTTCTGCGTGTTTTGCAGAAGACTATTGTCCGGCCCATGTGGTTCTCGTTCAATATGTCGCATAAGATCTGAAGTTTGCTATGGGGGTTTAAGACCATGTAGTATTGCTTGATCTGGGTGAGGCCTATTTCGTCTTTGCTCACTAGTATTTTTTCTGGATTCTTCATGAATCTATTGCAGACCTTCATTACTGATCGGTCTATGGTTGCGGAAAAGAGGCCGGTCTGTCTTTTAGAGGGCACCCTTGAAAATATATGGCGAATGTCGTCGATGAATCCCATGTCTAGCATTCGGTCTGCTTCATCTAGAATGGCAACTCTTACAGATGTCAAGTCTAGAACGCGTCTCTCAAGGAGATCGATTAGACGACCTGGAGTGCCAACTACTATCTGAACACCGTTTCTCAACAAGTTTATCTGTCTTCCGATTGATGTGCCACCGTAAACTGCTAAAACACGCAGTTTCTTGTGCTTTGCAAAGAGGCTGATGTGTTTGGCAACTTGAATAGCTAGTTCCCTTGTAGGCACCAAAACAAGGCCTTGAACCTTCTTTAAGTCCGGATCCGAACGTTCAACCATCGGAACTCCGAAGGCTGCGGTCTTGCCCGTCCCGGTTTGTGCTTGACCGATTACATCCTTACCTGCGAGCATCGGAGTGATTGCCTGAGCTTGGATTGGAAAGAGTTCATCAAATCCAAGGTCGTCGATGCTTTTTAAAACTTCCATACTCAACGGTAAGTCTTTAAAGTATTGTATTTCCATTTGTTTGTATTCTCCTGCCACAAAAATTTTTCATGTGTTACCTAATAGCTTTGAAAAAGCTTCTTTGTGAACATGTGTTAATGTGACAGCCCACATTCGGGTGTTCCGCTATAAAAAGGTTTAGCATTAGCTAATAGAAAAGAATCGTACCATTGGATCTGTTTAGTACGAAACTACAACGTTTTTTGATTAAATCTGCTCTGAGTCGTTTCTCCCATTGAAAACTCTACAGTTTGGTTTGTCGAAATTCATAAATTGTTGTTATGGCTTATCTATTCGAAGAAGGGACGTATTTTGACGAAGATTGGAGATTTGATTAAGGAAGCGGATTGGAAAACGGAAAAGCATGTGCCAGTCATCGAGTGTCAAGACGCTGTTAAGGCTGATGAGAGAATTGAGGTTAGGGTGGGGATAGGGAAGGAAATTGCTCATCCTAACACTACGGAGCATCATATAATGTGGATATCGCTCTTTTTCTATCCTGAAGGGGAAAAATTCCCTATCCATATAGGGCGTTGCGAGTTTTATGCTCACGGAGCTTCAGTGCTAGGTCCTAACACGAGTTCAATATATACGCTTCATGAAGTAGCAACATGGTTCAAGACTGGAAAGCCAGGTACAATTGTTGCTCTTTCCCTGTGCAACATTCACGGACTATGGCAGTCCTCTAAAGATGTCAAACTCAAATGAAGTCTTCAGCGACCCTGCTCTCTTTTTTTGGTAAACCTTAGCCAGAAACAACCCAAATAACTGGCATAGCATTTTCAAATTTAGGCAACTGAGTTAGGGTGGTGCCCCCTATATTTTGGGGATGGCCTACGTTCATAGACAGTTTTGATGTTATCTAAACTCGGCGCTCAATCGGAACGAACTTCGTCCCGTAGGCACCAATATAGGTTGATGTTGGACGGATAAGAACTGAATCCGAGTACTGTTCTATTATATGCGCGGTCCACCCGGTTATTCTGCTTGAGGCGAAGAACGGAGCGAAGAATTTGCTGGGAACTCCAAGGGCGTTTAAGACTATTGCAGCGTAGAAATCTACGTTTGGATAGATCTTTTTCTCTCGATGAACAACAGCCTGAATTCCCCTAGCTTTCCGGTATAAGGCCATCTTACCCGTGCGTTCACACAAGGATTTACCCACCTTTCTGAGGTGTCTTGCTCGGGGGTCTCCCCTCAAATAGACTCTGTGGCCAAACCCCATTATTTTTTTTCCATCAAATAACATGCCTTGAATATAAGCTTCCACTTCCTCAGGGCTGTTCACGTCGACGAGCATGTTCATCACCCGTTCACTAGCTCCACCGTGAAGTCTACCTCTAAGGGTTCCAATAGCAGAAGTTACGGCAGAGTACATATCTGATAAGGTGCTAGCAGTTACACGACCAGCAAAGGTAGAAGCATTAAGTCCGTGATCAGCATGCAGAATCATGAAACGATCCATTGACTCTATTTCTTCTTTATCGGCGACTTTTCCCCGGAACAAATACAGGAAGTTTTCAGCAAACCCGTATTCTTTCTTTGGACGTAAGATTTCTTGTTTCTCCCGGATTCTATGGTAATTTGCCACGATGGTGGGTACTTTCGCGATCAGGCTGAGAGCTCTTTTTTTGTTAGTTGATTCAGAATCGTCGTTAGGATGGGGGTCGTATTCTCCGAGGTGAGACATCTCGGTTCTTAAAATTTCCACTGGGTGAGCGTTAGCTGGAGCCCTCTTAAGACTTTTGACAATCTGTTTAGGTATTTTCATTTCAGAAGTAAGCAACGTCTTAGTATCATCTAGTTCCCTTTGGTTGGGAAGTTTGTTGTTTAATAGGAGGTGCACCACTTCCTCATAGCAAACACGGCCTACGAGGCGGTCGATATCATATCCAGAATAATAAAGGGCACCAAGTGGATCTACAAAACTGATCCGGGTTTGGGCAGCTGCAACATCTTTCAACCCGCGAACATAAACTCTTTCATTGTTGATGGTCATCTTTCAAACTCCTCAAATGTTTCACTATTTTGGGCCAAGCACGAAGATATGGTAAAACACATCTCTTTTTTGCACATAAGAGCAAACATGGAAAGCAATTATGGTATTTATCCGCAACTGAAATTGCTTCCAGTTAACGGTTTGGCCTATTCAAATGCAACCATAAACTGGAACCCACCGCTTTTAAGCTTTTCTTTGGACAGCACCAGTGCCTCTATCTAGCCCGCAGTTCCATCCTATCACGCATTAACAAGAGCTGATTGATTTGAGAAAAACATATCGAATAGCTGAATCCCACAAAACAAGAGAATTAAGTGAATAGATTGACTGGAAAAATAAACAGCCTTAACTAACCAAGAAAGCGATCGTTTCTTTCTAGCTATGACTTAGTCTTTCTTGCTAAGCCACCATTTCAGGTATTCTTCCCGTCGTTTCTCTTTTTCATCTTCAACTGTTTCCCTGTTAGGTCTTAGTCTTTCACGCAACTCCATAAGTTCCTGGCGTGTAACTGACAGCCCGCAGCTCTTGCAAACGTAATGTCGTGTGCCAGTTTGGTACTGCATTTCGCCACCGCATTCAGGACAATATGGCATCTGACTCACTTCAACGATTTCTGAAAAAGAAAATATTCCCGAAAGATATTAGTCTTCGCTTGTTTCCGGCGACTTCAAATGGAGCTGTCTCGGTAATTCACAAACCCTCTCTTTCTTGCCAAACTCAGGAACACACACTCTTTCCCATGGTGCAAACTAGCCAATTGAATCTCACCCCAAGACAATTAATATGGCTTTCTGAAAAAACAGGTGGAAAAAGTACGGCTATCTATATTGGATAATTCCCGCATATTTTGCAGAAACCGATTCTGGTTTTAACGTAACTCTTACAATTGGGGCATTGCCTTCCGGTCTTTTCTGTGAAAATTGCTGAGGGTTTTCCAAACTTATCTCTGAAGAAACCGTAGTAAAGCATTTGTTCCTTGCTGGTAATTTTCACGTCATCCTCTTCCAAGTAATACTTCTTCTTTTCCTCAAACTCTTGATCTGAAACTTCCTCATCAAAGAAAGTTCGCAGAATTTCTGTTCCTGTTCCAGCCTCCAGTGGCGCTTTTGGTCGCCAAATAACATCTTTCGGAATCAAGTCCTCGTAGGCTTTTCTAAGTATCCATTTGCCATATTTTACGCCGTTGTGCATGTTAATCTTTAGCTTGACCGGCAACTTCTTTGCATACTCCATGAATTCTGGGTCCAAATATGGCGCTTTAATGGTCATTCCAAGAGACTCCGCCATAGGGATCGAAGCGAAACCCATCTCAGCCCACATCTCCTCTTGTTTTTGTTTAAACTCCGACTCGGACAAGTGGAATTGCCAAGGATACCCAAAGAGCTCATCTAAGGCATCACCGGTAAAAACACTCTTCACCCCCTTTTTCTTAAAAATTGTTAAGCCTATGTAAACTGGCATACTGTTTCTTATTTCCATAGGATCAAACTTCTTCAGTGCCGCTACAACCTTCGGGACATTACTCATGACTTCGTCGCGGCCGAAACTATGGGTTTCATGGTTAAGCTTGAGGAACGCCACCATTTTTTCCACGTATTCCGCGTCTTTAGGCTTCCCATGTTTAAAAGCCAGTGTCAAAGCTGGGATTTGCGGTTTGTACTTTACTGCTTCATAAGCCATAATTTGCGTGTCTGTTCCTGCTGAAAAAAGGAATCCATCAGCCATGTTCCGCTCCACAGCTTTGTTAATAATAATCCTGACTTGGGACAAAAGATCAACATAATCTCGTTCTTCTAGAGGCATGCCAGTAGAAGGCTAGCCGCAATTATTATTTCTTCTTATGATTTATCATAACACTCTTTTTTTTGAGTGATCACAAACAACTTTCTTCCATATTTGAACGTAGGCCTAAAGCCTGAAGTGAAAAGTCTCTGTTTTCCGTTGAGCAGCCAGGGACACGTAGTTAAGTTTAATAGTTTTGAGAGTTCGTTGTTATAAAAGGTGCAACGCTAAGTGAGTCACAAGAAAGATGACAGCCAGTGGCCATATGCCCAGATTGAACATTGGCCCCCAATGACTTACAGAAACAGATTAAAACCTTCATCCGAATCGATACAAAGCCTTAACGACTTTCTCAATACCGAGAATTCAAAGCTACAGAACCGGGAAATTCAACCTTGGATACCTTTCTGCGAAGGCAGATGCGCATTTTGTTATTTTCCAGTGAGATGCGAAAGAGAAACCGTTGCATCTTACTTAGCCGCTCTAAAGAAAGCTCTTTCTCTTTATTCGGAAAACAAATATGTTAAATCCAGTTTTTTCAACGAACTTTACGTAGGCGGTGGAAGCCCCTCAGTTCTTCAGAAGGATCAAATAGTTGATCTTTTGCAGTTTTGCAGAAAGACCTTCAACCTAAGTGAAACAGCTACAACCAAGTTCACGGCATGTACCAACAGCCTCTCCGAAGAAAAAATTGATCTTCTAGCCTCAAACAATGTGGATCAATTGGACATTGGAATTCAAACTTTTGATGACTCACTTAGAAAAATCCTCGCACTTAGAGACACAGCACAAGAAGCTAAAAAAAAACTGAGAATCGCCAAAAAACATGATCTGAACATCAGTATCGACTTGCTGTACAACCTTCCGGGACAAACAGTAGATCAATGGCAAGATGACATCAAACAAGCCTTAGAGCTAGAAGTTGAAAGCGTAGATTGCTATCCTTTGGATTTATACTCTAACACTCCGTTGGCCAGAAGAATTACAGAAAAAGAACTTCCCTACGGAGACACCGCAACCGAACTCAAGATGTACTTGGACGCCTACAGCATATTCAAAGAAAATGGATATCTTCCAACCTGCCACAACAGGTTCTCAAGGCTTAAAGAAGATTTCAATGAACCTTCATCAGAAGTTGTTGGTAGCGGTGCCGGCTTTTTTATGGGTCATATAGGAAATTTTCTCTACTCAGACATAGTAAAGGTGGAAGATTACATAACGTCTGTTAAAGCTGGATCGCTCCCTATAGCTAGGCTCGCAACCTTATCAAGGGAAGATGAAATGCGCCGAGCGATGATGATGGTGTATATTCGAATTCCAGTGGATCGGGCAGCCTTCAAAGCCAAATTTGGCATATTTCCTGAAGACGCTTTTCCAGAGGCAATAGAAAAACTTCGACAGAAGAACCTGATTACGATTAATAACGGTAAGATAAGGCTAACCGAAGAAGGCGATCCATGGAGATTCAACATATCTTGGGAGTTTTTCAACAGCCGTTAAACAACAGATCGTGAGTGGCCATTTTGGACATAAGTCTGATTCACCTGAAAGTTCGCAGTTCTATGGAAGATAACTTAAAAGCAGCTGGCAAAGGAATCCGTCAAGCCTCCAAGCGAGATCCTGCGTTTATTGCCCTCCCAGAATATTTCTCTGTTCCAGGCTCGATGGAAAAGTTTACTTCTGCAGCCGAAATATCCAAGGTTACTTATAAAGAGACTACCCGGTTTTTGGCTGAAATCTCAACAGAAATTCCGAACACTTACTTACTCGGAGGTACAGTTGTTGAGGAGAGCCAAGGAAGATTCTTCAACACCAGTACATTATGGCGAAACGGAAACCTGATAGGGAAGTATCAGAAGAAGAACCTAATTAAGATTGAAGTTAAAGCGGGCTTGAGTTCAGGTAACAAACCTGCTGTTTATACGACAGAATTCTGTAAAGTAGGCCTTCTAGTTTGCGCTGACATGTTTGACTCAGAACTAATCACACAAACCGTTAACCTAGGCGTGGAGATGATCTTTCTTCCAGTCGCAGCCTTGGGTACACACCCAACTGTTAAGGGGCATCCGCTAACAGAAAGAATTGCCTCAGAGAATGGTGTCTTCGTGATCAAGATAGGGAATGTGCATTCAAACACAAGAGGCGGAAGAAGCGCCGTCATAGCTCCGTGGGGAATACTTGAAGAAGTTTCAGATGCCAAGGATGACTCCATAATAACAACAAAGGTTGATCTATCAAGACTCAGAGAGTACAGAAGGAACCTTCAGTAAGACTTAGCCCAGTTTTCTATTATCCGGCTCATTTCTTTGAATCCATGTTTATCAAACCAGCATCGCAGTTCTTGGTTTCTAACTGCAAACCTGCAGATCTGCCTCGCATTTTCAGAGTTGTGCACTAAAAGAAGTATGCTCTTCAAATCATGTCTTGACAAATAAGCCATAGTCTTCAAGAGGGCCTCTGTTTTTTTGTCATTGGGCATTTCTGCGCTGAGTTCCACAACAACCGGTTTCTTCAAAATTTTGATAAAGTCTCTAGTTAGCATGTCTACCCAATACATTGTAGTGTAGTCTATAGCAGAGAGTGGAACATGGAAGTAGTCAATGTATTCAGCGATTTTTTCGAAGTCTATTCCAAATCTTTCTTTAGCAAGAAAAGGATCAGGCCAAATTTCAACTGCGAATTCATTCTTAACTCTCTTCTTAGCTTCTCCAATAAAATCTGTTATTGTTTGGGTTTTCCACACAGTCCAGTTTTGTCCGCTTTCTCGCCATAGTTCAACGCAACGCGGGCAAACACAAAACTCTTCTTCTGGAAAATGGTAGAGATTCAAAGTGACACCTTGAATCTTGTTTCTCCCCAGTTCTTCAATGAAGCTCAAGACTCTATTCCGGTAGGCTTCGTTGGTTGGACAGACAAAATCGAATGGGATATTCAATTTTCGGTTTTTTCTAAGCGCAGGACCACTCTTTGAAATCGCCACCAAGTCAGGTTTTTCTCTAATCGCTTTCGCGTCGCAGAAACAAGTAACGTCGTTCTGCATTTCTTCAGCAGCTGGAAAAAGTGAACCGTCTGCCCATTTTGCGTAGAACACATGTTGGTCAAACCCTTCAACTTTCTCCGGAGAGTAAGTGACTAAGCCAACTTTCATTTCTTTTCAGCCCGCGCGCAACAAATATATTCTGGAGACTTATTTAATTGTTGACTTGCCATGGAGAAGAACAAAACGGAAGTTCTAATTGACTATAACAAATGTCCTCCTTGTTCTGAGCTTGTTTGTATCGGTGTTTGCCCTCAAGGGATCCTAGAAAAAGGTGAGAATGGAAAACCTCAAGTTGTCGATGTTCTCTCCTGTAATCAATGTGGAATTTGTGAAAACTTGTGTCCAGTACAAGCTATCATTCTAGAACCAGATGTGGTTCTCAAATAGAAATTATTAGGTGAAGTTTATGCAACAAATTGACCTAGTGAAAAATGACATTAAACTTTTATTGAAAGATAGCGTTTTGGCGGTGATCTCAAGTATTAATCTAACAACTGTCAGTTCAGCCATTTGTAACGGTGGCTACAAAGAAGTAAAGGTTATTCTCAACGTCCAAGTCCCTGAGGGATTTGACGAGACACTGCTCCATAAAAGACCAGAAGACTTTGTGTTGTCTTCTTGGGAAAAATTTTCATTAAAAAACTCCCCGTTTATAGGGATGATTACTGCGGCTAACGTTGGAGACTTTTCTTTAGCCACAAAAAGCGACGGTGAGGTAAGCGTCAGTGTCATAGCAACAGCGGGTGTCGACCACGGCGAATCTTCCGGGGAGGATATAGAAGTGGAACAAATCGAAGGAACCATCAACATTATCGTAATAATAGACGGAAATCCGACAGACAGTTGTCTGGTAAGTGCCTTAGGCACTGCAACTGAGGCCAAGAGTGCGGGGCTGAAAGATCTAGACGTTCGAAGTAGGTACTCGGGTGATTCTGCTACCGGAACTATAACAGATAGTATTGTTGTAGCAGCTACCAAAAGAGGCAAAAAATTTAATTATGCTGGACCAGCTTCCAAATTGGGAAAACTAGTTGGCGCTTGCACTCGGGAAGCGGTGAAGGAATCTCTCCAAAAACGAGGAGAGTATCTGCCAAATAGATCCTTTTTTGACAGGCTTGAAGAAAGACATTTGTCGATAGAAAGAATAGCTTCTGAACTATCAAAAGTCAAAGGGTTAGATCTTGAAGAGAGAGCCATCGCAACGACCTTTGCTAGAGTTTTGAAACAAGAACCGTTTTTGGTCTCGATGTTAATGGCAGCGGCAAAACTGGACGAAGATGTAAAGAAAGGACTACTTCCTCCTGAAATGGGAGTTATTGATGCTGCAAGCAAAGACTTCGGGGAAATGCTTAACAGAACTTTCATCAAAGGTAAAGCCCATCCAAACAGAGACAAAAAAGGTGAAAAGAATGTCGAGGTAGATTTGTCACCATTCTTAAAGCAAGTCCTTATCTCCATAGCACGAAATGTACTTTCTAGAAATAACACTGAAAACCTTAAATAACCTGCAAATTTATTCCGTTAGCAAAATATGAGAAAGGTGAAAGATTTGAAATTTGCAACTTTTCTATACCAACCAGAACCGGCTGAAGGCGTCGACATTAACTTTTACCGAATTAAACCAGAATCTGGAACTGTGGGAAAGCCCAATCCTGACATGTTCACTAACATCGCAGTCTTTGGAGACAATGCAATGGCACAGAAACATCCAGAGTGGATTTCGGTTTCAAAGGATGGCCCTGCATTTCGCAGGTTGACGGCGCCAAAAGTCAATGGGGTTATTTCAGGGAACAAGAAATACAACCTTAGATGGGATGTCTTGTGCATGACAAACCCTGAAGTCCAAGAGTATAATCTTAAACTAATAGAGGATTGTGCCCATCAAACTCGGGGAATAAGCATAAGCAGTCAACACTTCGCTGACCACGGCTTTTGTGTATGTCCACGTTGCGTTGAGCTATGGCGTCAAAGCGGGTTGAACTGGTATGACTGGAGGGCTCAAACAGTAACTAAATTCTTAGGAGAAGTGAAGAAACGATTGGGGGGCAAACCTTTATTCGTGAATTTGTTGCCTGATCCTGTACTTAACAGAGAACGGTTTGGTTATGATTTTGATGCTTTAGCAGAGTACGCCGATACTTTCGTAATTCCAATGTTTTCGAAGTCGTATCCTTCTCCTTGGTACTGGGAGATGCTAGCCAGGGCATTCAAGAGCAGATTGAAGAAACCTGTTTTTGCCAATCTTTATGTTCGTGGACCTAATGATGACCCAAAGCAAGTTCCATCACCGAAGGAACTCTTAACTGTTGCAGTGCGAATAGCTCGAACAGGCATCGACGGAATAATCTTCTTGGCTGAAAATGCGCAGAGAATTAAAGATTTTCAGAAAGCAGCCGTCGAAAGTACAGATGTACTGGAAGAACTGGAAGGACATGGTGGCGACGAAGTTCTCAGACTAGTTGACAGATGGACATCTCTCTTCTAAGATCTACCTCTATATTTCTCTCTTTCTTATTTTAAAGCAGTCTTCAGGTTTCTTTGGAAGGATATTTCTCACCCACTCGCTCTTCACGAGAAAGTTAGATTAAACATAATAAAAGTATGGTCAACTATATTTTTCTCTATTAATTTCGCAACAGGACAACATGATTCGAGTTGTAGGTAGCAACGTCCGGTCAGAGCACTCACTGATAGAGATGTTTGCCGAACTCAGGCATCACATGACCGTATTCTTCAAATATAAAATTTCTTTTTTGGGTATTTAAGACAGTATAGAGCTGGGTTCTCAACGGGTGGAGTGGGATTTGAACCCCCACACCAAGTGGAGATATCACCCGAAAGCTCTACTTTTTGTAGAGTTTCCCACAGAAGAACCATAACGCTTAGGCATGTATCTATGGCGGATGTTACAATAACACTTGGGACAACGGGTCTCAAGGAAATCACTGGGGCACTGGATCACCAAATAACATTAGACTACAATGGTTTATGTGTCAAAGCCTCTTCGTTTATTCCAAGTTTTCAAATGAACATTAACCAACGAATAATCAAAGTAGAATCAAAAACTTCAAAAATCTACACATCATAATTCGCGTGCGGAAATGGTTCCCCCAAGGTGCATATTTTATTTTCTGGGGACCAGCTCGTTGAGTTCGTAAGTTGCAACGCACAAAACGCTATCTGCCCCCCCGTAGTAGATCAGAACTTCGCCGTCAACCTTAACGTTTCCGCAGCTGAAAACCACGTTGGGTACTTTACCGTAGCGTTCATAATCCTCGGTAGGCTTCAAGATCGGTTTTTCTGAGCGTGACAACACCTTTTCGGGATCGTCCTTATCGAGCATGACAACTCCAAGAGAGTATACCCTTTCATAGTTCATGCCATGATAGATGCACAGCCACCCCTCGTTGAGTTCTATCGGAGTTCCAGCCGCGCCTACCTTCCAAGAGTCCCAACTCTTATGCCTGGGTCCGATCACGGATCTGATGTCATACCAACGCTTCAAGTCATCGGAATATGCGACGCATATGTCAGGGTCAAAACGATGGAACATGACGTACTTATTGTCTATTTTCCGTGGAAAGACTACTGCGTCCTTGTTTCGGATGCCTCTGAAAGGCAAAACCCGATCATTCCAGCTCCAGTTCTTGTCGAGAAAATCGTCGGCTTCAATCGATGTCAAAGAAATCTGATAAAGCTGCCAATGATCGCGCTCAGCCAATGCCGTATATGTCATCAACAACTCGTCATCGATAAGCGTCAGTCTCGGATCTTCGCATCCGTTTCTCTCCATTTCGAGGGTTGGCTCGAAAATGGGTAGGGGCAAACGCTCATCTATTTGAAAGCCATCCGAGGTTCTTGCGTAT
>DAOVIH010000031.1 GCA_030673805.1 Candidatus Bathyarchaeota archaeon
GTTTCTACATCCACCACATATATCCTGATATTCACAAACTCCACATTTTCCCTTCAATAGAGATCTATCTCTAAAACTAGAGTAGTACTCAGATTTTCTTACTTCTTCCCAAGCTTTACGCAGAGTTTTATTCCGAATATTACCTAACATCATTGGTTCATCAGGAGTTAAATCTGTATAAAAACATGGTATCAGATCCCCGTTCTCAGTTACACTTATGTAACCTCCAAAAGCGAAATAGGTACATTTTCCATGGAATTTCTTGGAATACCATTCCTCAAAATTTTCTGGGTCTCGTTGTTTGACCACACGGGCGAAATGTGGACAGTGAACGTGAATGTCAAACTTGTCTTCATATTTTTTGGTTAAATCCCATATGTGGCTTAGAGCCCACTCGTATTGGGCAGGAGTTGGAGCCAATTCTAAAGTTTCTTTGGCTCTACCGCTTGGGACCAAGGCATTGTACCACACGAAATTAGCGCCATATTCATCTGCTAATTCTGCAATGTGATCAAGATGTTTATAGTTGACAGAGGTAATTGCAGTGGCTAAACCGTTGAGGATCTTAGCTTTCGACAACTTCTGGATGGCTGCAAACGCTTTCTTGTAGTAGCCTTTCCCTCTCAATTTGTCGTTAATCTCTTCAGGTCCATCGATGCTGATCGAGGTCCAAACCTGGTTTTCAACCAACTTATCGTAGATCTCTCCGTCAATGAAATAGCCGTTAGTGAGCAAACACACATTCAAATCAAGGCTCTTAGCGTAGGTGATTATCTCAAAGATGTCCTTACGCAAGAGGGGTTCGCCACCCTTGATTCCGAACCATTTGATTCCAAAATTGTAAGCTTCATCAACAAGTTTCAAGGCCTCTTCTGTATTGAGCTCTTCGATTGCAGGTTTAGAAGTTGAATTAACATTGCAGTACAAACAATTACAGTTGCACTTCCCTGTAGCTCTCCAAGAAGTCATTAATAATGGGCCTTTTTTCGCCAAACTAACTCCCAACTATTGCTAATGCTAATCGTTGCTTAGTTTACCTAGAGACGTAGCTTAAAAAACATTTTTCCCGGTGTACATCTTTTTGTGCATTACTATCTTGCAGTATTTGCTTTCAGAGGTAGACCAGAATCTTTTTTTGGTGGGTTGAATAATAGCGAGTGATCAATGTTGCTGAATTCATCCAAAATTTATGGGTGTGGCACATCTTTGGATCAACAAAACTTAGAATGGTGAAGTTATGGTGTGGGCTGACTTAGTTTTAAGGGATGGAGCAGTTTTGACAATGAACACAGTTCAGCCTTATGCAGAGGCAATTGCATTAAAGAACGATAAAATCCTCAAAGTAGGGAAAAATGAGGCAATTGACCGTTTGATAGGAAACAATACGAAGGTAATTAACCTTAATGGGCGAGTGGTTGTTCCCGGGTTCATAGATACGCACGTGCACCTAGCTGATTATGGTAGACTTTTGGCGTGGGTTGATCTGAAGGCTGTAACCTCTATTGAAGAAATAAAAAAACGAGTGGGGCAACGCGTCCAAAAAGTGCCCAATGGGAGATGGATTTTAGGGAGGGGGTGGAATGATGCCAATTTAGCGGAGACCCGTTTTCCAACTCTGTTGGATCTGGATGATGTCTCCCCTGACAACCCTGTGGTTCTTTATCATCAATGTGGTCGTTTATGTGTAGTTAATAGTGTAGCCCTGAAACAAGCAGGTGTCACTAGAAAAACAAAGTCACCTTTAGGTGGCAAGATCGAAAAAGACAAAGAAACGAGATTTCTAACCGGCGTCTTACAAGGGAACGCTACGGACTTGGTGTGGAAAAAGATTCCTGAACCCTGCGAAGAAGAGGTTTTGGAAGGTGCCAGATCAGCAAGTGAGAAACTTGTGGAAACTGGGATTACCAGTGTTCACTGGATTATTTGCTCTTTAACAGAGCTTAAATCAATCCAAAGACTTCATGCGCAAGACGAGTTGCCTTTGAGGATTTACTTGGTGATTCCAGTTAGCCTTTTAGATGATGCTCTAAGCTTAGGAATCCAAAAAAAATTCAATAACAACATGTTTAGGATAGGGGGTTTTGAAATCTTTGTGGATGGTTCTTTGTCAGCTAAAACAGCTTCTCTGATTGAACCATATACTGATGAGCCAGCTAATGAAGGACAGTTACTCCATACCCAAAAAGAAACTGTAGCCTTTATGAACAAGATGAAAAAGACGACTTTCCAAATAGTAATCCACGCGATGGGCGATCGGGCTTTAGATGTGGCTTTGAATGCCATAGAAGAGACTTCAAAAGGATCACCAATTAACAAAGACAGAATTCGCCTGGAACAAGCCGCAGTTTTCAACATTGATCTAATAGAAAGAACAAGAAAACACGGCTTAATTGTGTCTGTCCAACCTCCGGTTATCGAGTCCGAGTTTTCAATGTGGTCAGCAATCGACCGGTTGAACCCCAAAAGAGCAAGATGGCTTTATCCGCTCAAAACACTAACTAAAAAAGGCATTCTAGTAGTAGGCGGTTCAGACTGCCCAATGGAACCTGAAAGCCCCCTCTTTGGAATTCAAGCTACGGTTATGCGAGAGAGTTTTCCAGAAGAGCGCCTAACGCCCAAGGAAGCTTTGCGTTTGTACACTGTTAACGCGGCATATTCCTCATTTGAGGAAAACCTCAAAGGATCGATTTCACCCGGAAAACTAGCAGACCTTACAGTGCTTTCACATGACCCATTGAAAGTTCCTCATAACAAAATCCAAGACATCGAAGTTGAAATGACAATCGTAGGGGGCAAGATTACCCACTCAAAGATTTACCATCCCTAAATAATCTCGGCCTAACTTTAGAACGGGACAATTCCCTGTTAATGGAACATTGAACACAGAAAACCTCTTTACACAACTGTCCTCTTTTGGAAATCCCCGAGTCGTAGATTCTTCCCTGACTAAACGTTATAGATAAATTCTCCGAAGTTCAACAAGATAGCAGTCTTCCGCATCAAAGCAGTATTCAGTTGGTGACCACCATCATCAGTGTCTTGGCAGCCATTTGCGTTCTAATCCTCGCAATAATCATAGATTTGATTTTTGGAGATCCCTCTCCAAGAACTCCTTGGCGAACTAGATTCAACCTTCATCCCACAGTCTGGATGGGTAAGCTGACTAAAGCCCTAGTGCTAGTCTTCAAAAACCCAAACCCCAAGATTGAAAAACTGAACGGTGTATTTTTAGCCATAGTGGTAATAGGCACATTCACATTGCCTGTTTGTTTTGGATTAGACCTCCTTTACACTTGGCTCGGATATCTTCCATACGTTGTTGTTGCAGCTTTAATTTTGAAGTTCACTATCTGCATAAAACTTGAGACTGATTGGGGAAAAGCCACAGCCAAAGCAATCGAATCAGGAGATTTGGTTGAAGCGGGCAAATACTCACATTTCTCACGTCGAGACCCCAAGGATTTAACGGGGTCACAAATCAGTTCAGCAGTAATTGAATCCCTTGCAGAAAACCTGCCTGATTTCAAGCTCTCCCCCATACTATACTATGCCTTTCTGGGTGTACCCGGTGCAGTTGCCATCAAAGCCATCAACACACTTGACGGAATGGTGGGCTTCAAGGACAAAAAACATCTTAACATTGGCTGGTTTTCTGCTACCTTGGACACAATTGTAAGCTATGTTCCAGCGCGGCTAACCGCGGTACTAATAATAGTAGCATCTGCCATTTTGAAGGAAGACTACAAAAACGCATGGAAAATAGCCCGTAGGGACCAAGCAAAAACTCCAAGCAGAAATCACGGATGGCCCATGGCTGCGATGGCAGGAGCCTTAAGAGTTCAACTAGAAAAGCCAGGCAAGTATGTAGTTGGTGAACCACTTGAAGATATCACTTCTGAGAAAATCATGCGAGCCTTGAAAATTCGAAACTTAGTCATAATCCTATGTGTGCTTCTCACGATTCCCATTATTTTCCTAACTAGACTCTTTCTTTTCCCCTACTAGGCTCTTAGTGGGACCTGTTTAACAAAGTCCTTTTTGACTCTATTGTAACAACGAAAACTGGAAAATCTCGGAAAACATATTAATCAAAGGGCTCTCTAGTTGAAGAAACGTCATAGGTCCTAAGGAAATAATACTAGAATGTTTCCCGAGTTTCTCAACTATTACAATTGCTTTTCTAGCTTTGAAGAGCATTTTGCGTGGACGAAAAGTTTTGTAGGTAGTGACAAAAGAACATGCGTGTTTGTTTGATTAATCCTCCTCGAATTCAACCCATATTGTGGGGGAAACCAAATGTGTTCCAGCCTTTGGACATTGCCTACGTAGCGGCGGTTCTGGAAAAGGATCACAAAGTAAGAATTATTGACTCTCCAACAGAAGGTCTTAGAAATCTAAGAAAATTAGATGCTAAGAAATATCGAGTGGGCCTAGAAGAAAAAGAGTTGGAACATCAAATCAGACAATGGCTGCCGGACGTGGTGGGAATTACTGTTCCTTTCTCGGGTTGGAGCCAAACAGCCTTTGAGACAGCTTCTGTCGTGAAGACTGTAGATAAAGAAATCCCAACCGTGTTGCAGGGTTTGCACCCAACCACTAGACCCGAAGAATGCCTAAGTCATTCTGCAGTAGATTTTGTTGTGATTGGTGAGCCAGAACAGACAGTCTCCGAGGTAGTTAACGTTCTTGAACAAGGAGAGACTAGGGCGCTAGAAAGAGTAAGAGGAATAGCCTTCAAGAAAAAGGGGACGACAGTCATCACTGATCTGCGGCCTCCAATTGAAGATTTAGACTTGTTGCCTTTCCCTTCAAGGCATTTGTTGCCAATGGAGGCTTACTTTGCTGCAGTGAAGGAAAATCCCTTGAGAGGAAAAATCTGCAAGCCTTGGGCTGCGGTGCTAACTAGTAGAGGGTGCCCATACAGCTGCGTTTTTTGCACTAAGCATATTGTGATGGGGAAGAAGTGGCGTGCCAGAAGCCCTGAAAATGTGGTCGAAGAATTGGAGGAACTAACTCGGACTTACAAGGTTGAACAAATCGACTTTGTTGATGACAACTTGACTCTAGATATGAAAAGAATGGAGCGCATCTGTGACTTAATAGTGGAGAGGGGGCTAGACATTGAGTGGTATGCTCCAGATGGGGTTAGAGCAGATGCCTTAGATGAGAATCTCTTGAGAAAAATGAGCAGGTCCGGCTGCAAGAAGTTACGCCTAGCCCCAGAATCCGGGGTGCAACGTGTGGTTAATGAAATCGTTAAAAAGAATTTGGATCTCAAGAAAGTGGACGAAGCCGTAGTTTTATCTAAGAAAATGGGGATCGAAGTGGGATGTTTTTTTGTGATTGGCCTGATAGGTGAGACGAAAGAGGATATTAAGAAATCCATAGCCTACGCGCGCAAGCTTAGAAAGCTGGGAGCAGATAGTTTTGTCTTCAGCATAGCGACGCCTGTTTACGGCACCCAACTCTATAGACAGGCCAAACAGGGAGGTTATTTGAGGCCCATTTTTAGTGATGAAGCTTTGTCATCAGCTGAACCCCTGATCGAGACTCCCGATTTCACTGCGGGCGATCTACGTCTTCTATGCAATGAAGGCAACATGATTAACCCAACTTTCACCCGCGACAAATTGATACATGCACTTCAAAATCCAAAGAAGACACTCCAGTTCTTAATTGGCAAATTGATGTAAGCTCCAAATAAAATTAGGCAAACCTTGATAGTTCATCTTCTTTTGAGAGAATCCTTAAAGTCTTGTTACCTAACTGGTACGGAATAATCCTCGTTTTATGATAATTTTTATATAACAGATAAAGCTGAGTGGGGTTCAAAACACCCTTGGCTTTCACATAAAAGCCAGGTTTAATGATTTCAATGGACCTGTGGAGTAGATATGAAAAGCTTCCCCAAGAAAACCTTTGCAGTAACTGCGGTATTATCAGCAGTGTTAATGGTGTTAGCTGTTTTTGGCACCGGTTTGGCCTACGACGGTGAGGTTGTGGGCTTTGTTGGAGATGATTATTTGCTTCAGTATGAGTGGCCCCAGCTTCATGGTGACCCAAGTTTCACACGTTTCTCGGAAGGTCCAGGCCCTGAGGCTCCTGATATCATGTGGAAGACCAATATAACCGGAATTCAAAGCTACTTGGCAGCTTTTAATGGTAAAGTCTTCGTAACAACGGCCACTGAGGTTGTCGCTCTGAACAAGGACACCGGCAACACAATATGGAGGAAGACTGTTCAAGAACCCGAAAGATGGCCCGCTGTTTACAAGATTGATGAATCTCACATGGTTATGGGAAAGAATTGTCTGGATATTGAAACAGGAGAGGTTATTTGGGTTAGTGATGAGTTCTCCGCGAGGGTTGCTTATTGGGCTGAGGGCGTTTACAGTCCAGAAGAAAAAAAGTTTTACGGAATGGTTGACTCTTTTCTCCAATCTTGGGATTTTTCTGATCCTACTAAACCACCTGAATTGGCATGGGAGACCTTTGTTCAAGGTGGGGGGTCATCAGGATCTGGAGTGCAATACGGAGATGGAAAAGTGTTTCCCGGCTCATTTGACAATCACCAAGTAGCCATCGACGCGAAAACAGGCAAAGTCTTGTGGGATACAAAAACCAAAGGATCGATGATTTTCTCTGGATCCTACTACGATGGCAAGTTCTTTAGAGCCGGCGAACACGACAACACTTTCTACTGTTTCAACGCTGAAAACGGCGACACCTTATGGACTTACAATCCTGGAACCCAGTTTGGATACTGGGTAAGTGGCTGCGCAGTAGCCTACGACATGGTTTACGAACTGAATAAGGATGGTAATCTCTATGCATTAGATGCTTATTCAGGGGAAGTAGTATGGAAATATGCGGGACCGGGTTACTTGTTCTGGCCAGGGTGGCCTGTAGTGGCTGATGGCAAAGTCTACGCTACAACTGGACAGGCAGCTTCAAGTGATCCTATTACTGGTGAATACAGTGAATCCGAATTTGTCTGTCTTGATGCTTATTCTGGAAAGGTTGTTTGGAGCCTGCCCATCGAAGCTTATCCTCCCCGAGAGTCGGTGGCAATTGCCTATGGGAACCTGTATCTCATTCCGGGCTACATCAAAGAGAACACAATGAACAGTTACATAACCCTTGATCAAGTGTGGGCTATTGGGACTAGAGACTGGGGTATGTGGCGGGGCGACCTAGCAAATACTGCTAATGGCCAGTCAGGTCCCAAGAGTTTGAATCTTAACTGGGCTTTTCCCACGGAAGGCGCAGTGATTTCTTCACCAAGTGTTGTAGATGGAAGAGTATATGTTGGTTCACAAGACCAAAACATCTACTGTCTAGATGCTAAACGTGGCTATTTGATTTGGAAATTTCACGTTGGCTCGCCCATTAAGTCATCCCCAGCTGTTGTTGACGGCAAAGTTTATTCAGGATCCGACGGAGGCTTTGTTTACTGCCTAGACGCTGATAGTGGCGAATTGGTCTGGAAAAAGGATGTAGGGGGCTATCTCCAAGCCCATTTTGACTCCGTAGCCACCTTAACGTCTTCACCTAAAGTTGCAGATGGAAAGCTGTACGTGGGTTCTTTGGATACTAACCTGTATTGTTTAAACGCTGAAAGTGGAGAGTATTCTTGGAAGTTTAACACCCAAGGGTACATTACTTCGTCCCCTGCTGTAGCCGACGGATCTGTCTACATTACATCCCAAGAACCAGAATCGGCAGCTCTCTACAAATTAAACTCTGAAAGCGGAGACTTAGTTTGGAAGCTTGAGGTCCCATACAAACTGAAGCAAGAGCGGGGAACCGACATTCATTCATCACCTGTAGTTGCAGGTGGGATGATCTTCATATCCTCAAACAAGGACGAATACTATGGGGTAAACGCTACCACAGGCTTGGTAGAATGGACTTATCGAACTATTGAACAGGCAGAAAGCGGGTTTTTAGTTGCTTCACAAACCTATCATGCTGGAAGAGTGTTTCTTGTCGACCAGTTCTTCATATCCTGTGTTGACGCTAGGGATGGAGAGACCTTGTGGAAATCGTGGCTAGGTGGCGAGATATACGTCTCACCAGCATACGCTGATGGAAAACTCTACGTCGCCTATGACAGACGGGGCGTTTTCGTACTCAACGCCACAGATGGAAGAAAGCTTTTCTGGCTCGAGGTGGATTCAAACTGCAGATCTTCCCCAACCGTCTATGAAGGAAGAGTTTACATAGGCAATAATGACTGGAACATCTACTGCTTCTCCGAATTCCCCCCCCTTACGAGCCAAATCACTCTTGAAGTAGATTCTGACAAAATCGAAAAAGACCAAGAAATTGCCGGTGTTGGCCAACTTACTCCTGAAATAGCCAAAGCTCCAATAAGTCTGGCTTTCTCAAAACCCGACGGAACTGTAGATCAGCTAGGGGTTGAAACCTACAAGCGGGGAGTTTTCAGCTTCAGCTACGAAGCAGGCATGATTGGCCAATGGAAGCTTACAGCTTCTTGGCAGTCCGATAAGGGATATTACAGTTCTGCCTCCAGCGAAGTTATCTCATTTGAGGTCACTGAAGCTTCATCTTCAGGAAACGAAGGAACATCTGGTCCAGCGGTTTATGTCTACTTTGTGATAATCATATTAGTGGTATCTGCCTTCGGATACCTGTATTTGAAGCGAATCAGAGCCTAACAGTCTCATCTTTGCTCTTTCCTTAATCGTTTTGGTTATGCTCTTGTGGTAGAAAATTTTGGGAATAGACAAGAGATTTATACGAGATTCAAGGGAAACTTGAGTATACCAATTTATGAAGGGTTGTTTAAGGAAGCTTACTCTTATGCCACCACTTAGGTTAGCGGTTTTTAACACTCAACCGCCCCATCTGTACTTTGGGGGAGTGGAACGCCGAATAATTGAAGTGGCGAAGAGAATCTCAAGAGATGTGGACACAAAGGTTTACAGTGGAACCAAAAAAGGATTTAACCAGCCTTTCAATCTTGATGGCTTGAGCGTGGTTCCTAGGTTTTCTACCGATCTAGTTTTCCCATTGGATAATTGGTTTTTCAACAGGAGCCTCGCAAAAACCTATGATGAAATTAAGGCTGACATTTTTGAAGCTCACACGGCTAGTGGGTATGGATTTCTGAGAGCCGCTAAGAAGCGGGGTACCCAAAAGCCCTTCATACAGACAATTCATGGTGTTCTTGCTGACGAATACGTGCAGTCTCGATTGAGAGGGCCTAAAAGGATGCGGGATAAGCTGGCTAACTTCTTCATGCAGAGATTAGCCAAGATCGAAGAAAAATCGGCTAAAGAGGCAACTCTCATAGTTACAATTAGCAAGTATTCAGCCGAGAAGATCAAGCAGTTTTATGATGTGAACATGGATAAGGTGAGAATTGTACCAAACGGTGTTGACCCACAAAGGTTTAGACCCTTTGAGGATTGCACCAAAATAAAGAACAGAATTGGACTTGGCGACAAACAGTGTGTCTTGTTTGTTGGGAGCCTGATTCCTAGGAAGGGACTGCTATTTCTTGTTGAAGCAGCCAAGATCATCGTTAGAGAAAGAAGCGAAACCATGTTCGTAGTTGTTGGCGAAGGCCCCATGAAGAACCACGTAATGGCAGATCTTGACAAGATGAATCTTTCAAAGAACTTTTTTTTTCTAGATCATGTAAAGGAAGAAATGCTTGCCTCTTTGTATAGCTGTGCTGACGTGTTTGCTTTTCCTTCAATTCAAGAAGGCCAAGGAATCACTCTTTTGGAAGCCCAAGCATCTGCTACACCAGTGGTTTCCTTTAATCTGGGGGGCATAAAAGAAGCAGTGTTGAACAAACAGACCGGCTTGCTGGTTGAGCCAAGAAGTGAAGAGCTTGCCGAGGCAATTTTAAGTTTACTGTCAAACGATGAGTTAAGGGAGAAAATGGGGACTAAAGGCCGAAGTTTTGTCTCAGAGAATCTCTCTTGGGCTTTGTGCGCCAAGAGAATGCTCAAAGTCTATCGTGAGGCATTGCAGTAGGCCATTTTTTTGTTTCTTGTGGACAATCTGTCTTCACAGGGTGTAGGAAGAACGGATTTAAGCCCAGGAATACACCATACTTTCAAAAAACAGAGTTGTGGACCTTTTTTAAGTTCTTACAGAAAAATATTTATCATCTGCGAGTCTTCTTGAGTAGAACAGGTTAGATGTCCTTGAAGATCACTCTAGTTAATCCTCCTTATCCAAAAACTGCTCATCAGCATCCCCCGTTCATCCCATTGAGTCTTGGTTATCTGGGTGCGGTTTGCGAGAAAGCCGGTTATGAAGTCAATGTGATTGATTGCCAAGCAGAATTCCTTGAGTTCTCAGAGTTTGAAGACATACTTAAGAAGAAACGTGTTGATGTCGTTGGAGTAACCTCTACGACTCTTACCTATAATTCCGCACTCAAGATTGCCAGTATAGCTAAGAAAGTTTTTCCTAACTGCACTACAATTCTGGGAGGTTGCCATGCAACTTTCTGGGATGAAAATGCACTCAAAGAGTGTCCTAGCCTAGATGTTATAGTTCGACGGGAAGGCGAGGCGACCTTTATTGAGCTTGTCCAAAAACTTAAGAAAAAGGAAAGTCTGAATGGAGTTAAAGGTATAACTTTTAGAGACACTGATGGAAGCAAGGTTCGAAACGAGGATAGACCTTTCGCTGAAAACCTTGACGATCTGCCCATTCCCGCTCATCACCTTCTTCCTCTCAAGTCTTTTAAGAGAGGAGGCAAAGTAATTTTTCCAGTAACGACAAGTAGGGGCTGCGTTTATTGGTGCGATTTTTGCACGGCTGTGAGAATGTTTGGAAAGAAATACCGCATGAGAAGCCCCAATAACGTAGTGGATGAGCTTGAGTTTCTAGTTAGCAAGTACGCCGCACGCCAATTCACTTTTTATGATGACGCATTCACAGTAGATTCAAAAAGAACTGAGAAAATATGTGAGGAAATTAAGAGAAGAAAACTAAATATCCAGTGGGACTGCGAAACAAGAGTAGACATGGTTAACGAGACTCTACTTCAAAAAATGAAAGCCGCAGGCTGCATCGCCCTATGGTTCGGAGTTGAATCCGGCTCTCCTCGGATTCTAAAGAAGATGCATAAAGGATTAAAAATTGAACAAACAAAGAAAGCTTTCAAAATGGTTCAAGACTTGGGGTTAATGACTGTCGCAAGTGTAGTTTTAGGTTTTCCTGGTGAAACAGAAGAGACAGCTTGGGAAACAATAAACTTCATTATTAAAGACCTAAAACCAACGGACATCGGCTTTTACGTGGCAACCCCTTATCCGGGCACTCCAATGTATGACTTAGTCAAAGAAAAAGGCTGGTTGAAGGTAACGGATTTTGATAAATACGACACGGCTACCCCCATCTTTGAAACACCTTACTTAAGCATGGACAAACTCATGGAGATCCGCTATAAAGCTCATCAGAAATTCTACTTGCGACCAACCCACGTTATTAGAATGTTCGGAAAAGGAAGAATTTACGGCGTTTCCGCACTAAAAACTTCACTTGCCTACCTGCTTAGAGCCCTACATATTAGACTTTCTTGAGAAGCAGTTAACCGCCTAAAAATATGCTAATATCCCTTTTAGGATTGACCGTTCTTGGTTTTCTCTTCTAGTGGCGGTAGGGGGCTGTAAGTAAATAACGGATAAAATACATATTTAGCGTTACAAAATGCCCTCCCTTTAAAAAAACACTCACGTAATCCTTCCTCTAGGGCTCGTAGTCTAGTACGGACAATACGTTTAGTGGAGATTTCACCCGCATAACCCCCCCTTTTCTCAAAAACAAGAATTAAATTTTAGTCCCAAACGTATAATTTGCAGAATCTTTAATTCCTTCGCTATAATTTATTAGCAAATGAATCAACGATTCTTGATGATTTTTCTCATCATTTTGTTAATTCCCTCGGTCATAATAGGCTATGGTTTTATTGTCCTAGATCCTTCACAAGAAAAGATACAAGAGTTTTTTGTTGGGATTGATGTGGCCTATGATAACCTTGATGAGATTAAAGAACTAATTGATGAGGTTAGTCCATACACGAATTTATTTGTAATAGGATCCACCGGAATTTCTTACAACGAAACCAAACTCAACGAAACTTGTCAGTACCTCTATGAAAAAGACATGTCTTTCATAATCTACACTCACAGCCGTCGCCGTAGTAGATTACAATTGATAGTTGATATTCAGAATAAATATGAGAATCATTTCTTAGGAGTCTACTTCGATGATGAACAAGGCGGAAAACAATTAGACATTTTTGAACATAGATGGGTAGAAGAAGCAAACAATTCCTCTGATGCAGCCAACCAGTTTGTTGAAGGCTTAACTTGGTGGATAAAAGGGGGATATTTTCAAAACCAAACACAATTTAGTGAGATTTCCCCATCAGATTTTCATTTATTTTCGTCAGACTATACCTATTATTGGTATGATTACAAAGCAGGATATGACGTACTTTTTGCCCAGTTCGGTTGGAACTACAGCAGACAATTGAACGTAGCGCTTTGCAGAGGAGCAGCTACAGCTCAAAACAAGGATTGGGGAGCCATAATTGCTTGGACCTACAATGACTGGCCTTACATCGGGACAGGAAAAGAACTTTACGAAGACATGAAATTAGCATATGATAATGGTGCAAAATACGTCTTAGTCTTTGATTCCGACGAGAACTACACTCAAGGAACCTTGAGAGAGGAGCATTTTGAGGCTTTAAAACAATTCTGGGAATACACCCAAAACAACCCCAGAACGAGTAAAACAAATAATGACCGAGTCGCATACGTTTTGCCGAAAGATCATGGTTATGGTTTCCGGGGGCCAAATGA
>DAOVIH010000040.1 GCA_030673805.1 Candidatus Bathyarchaeota archaeon
CTATTCGAGTTTCTCATACTAGAGGGTGCGCAGGCCGGACTGAGCTGGGAAATAATTCTGAAAAAACGAGAGAATTATCGCAGAGCTTTTTCCAGTTTTAATCCTAGCAAAGTCGCGGAATACGGCGAAGAGGAGTTGAAACATTTACTCACTGATTCAGGGATTGTTCGTAACCGGTTAAAAATTAAAGCTGCAATTATCAATGCTCAAAAAGTTGTCGAGATTCAGAAGGAAAATGGGAGTTTTGATGAGTACATTTGGAGGTTCGTTCACAACCGACCTATTAAACATGATTTCCAGTTGCTGTCGGAATTACCGGCTAACTCGGATGAATCCGAGAAGATGAGTCGAGATTTGAAGAAGCAAGGATTCAAGTTTGTTGGGCCTACAATCTGTTATGCGTTTATGCAAGCTGTGGGAATGATAAATGACCATTTGGTGGATTGCTTTCGACATGAAGAGATAAAACCTTGAACAAAAAAATTCCTGAGACTGGTTATAGGGTAAAACCGAAGATCCTGAAAGAAATGAGCGTTATGCACGGTTCTCCAAGAGTTTCTTCAACAAAGATATTGCCGCCCAAGCGGCTAAGGCGCTTGTACGAGGGTTTTCTGGATGTGGGTCATTAGAAAAACTTAAGGACATGCTTCCTGATTTCCATTTCACTTGGATCACATGGGTGTTTCGTTCAATTTGTGGATCAGAAACAATTAGCACCTTCACTTTTGCAGGTTTCACGGTCAAGGCTAATGTAGCAGCAACATTTATTCCTCTAGGAAATCGTTTAGTGGCCTCTTCAGCACTCCCCTCAAAAACAATTTCTGGTTTTTTATTACTCTTCTTGAACGCTCTTGGATTTTTTCTTGAAATTAGTGTCGCCTTATCTATACCAGCTAGGGAAGCGCTGGATATAGCATCCAAACCACCTATAGCTCCTGATGGTACATGAAGATACCTGCTTCTGGTGTCTAGATTCAAGAGGGCGCCGGTGCTCATAACAATCAGGTCAACTTTTTCATTCAAGATCTGGTCTGCATATTCAATTACGGCTTGTTGGGAAGCAGCTTCAACAACTACTTGGGGCTTAAGCACAAGCATTTCCTTAACATTGTTGACTATTGTCACAGGAACAGTCAGGGAGTTCATTAGTTTTTCAGACTTTTCTTTTTTGTAATCATAGAGAATTATTTCATCACATTCAACTATTCTTCGTTCTACTGCACGGGCGATTACTGTGCCGATGGCACCGCACCCAATTAGTCCGACCTTTCTCACTTCTTTTCAGCTCAAACAATAGTTGATACTAAAACTCTGCGAAGAAACGCACGTTGCTGTAGTTAGGTATCTCTCGTCCATAGCCTTTTTCCTCTAGCACTTCCAAACTGATAATTTTGCAGGTTCCAACGATGTCTTCACTGCCTTCATTTATTGTCTTAACAGCTTCTGGGTCACCAGCGTAGATCACTAAATTTTTGATTGGCGCGTTTAAGGGAATATGTTTTTCAGCTTTTTCTCTTCTAACTTCAGTGATTATTGAAATTAATAGGTCTCCTCGTCTTTCTGCTTCCTCGTCCACCAATGACTGATCAAACTTTGGCCAAGGAGTCGTCTGTAAACTCTTGATGCATTTGTTTTCAGCAAACAATGCTTGGTAGATTTCCTCAGTTAAATGCGGAGTTATTGGTGCTAGTAGCCGCAGAATTACATATAGAACTGAGTGCAAAGTGTGCTGAGCTGCTGCTTTTTTGTCCTGTCCGTAGTTTTCCGGCCTATACAACCTGTCTTTGGCAGCTTCTATGTAGCAATCACAGAAAACATGCCATGTGAAATTGCGAGTCTCCTCTAATGCAACATTAAATTGACACTGATCTAGAGCCTCTGTTATTTTCTTGGTTAATTTCGCGGTTTTGCTTAGCAACCACTTATCTAGTGGTTGAAGATCGTAAAGCGTCTTTTTGCCTGGTTCAAAGTCGGCTAGTAGCTTGTTTGCAAAACGTGAAACGTTCCACAGTTTTATGAGAAAACGTCTTCCATACTCAACATCTGGCATTCTGAAAGGAATATCTGAACCTGTGGCTCCGCCACCTGCAGCCCATTGCCGAGTCGCGTCAGCGCCCAACTTATCCAACACTTCTGGAGCTGCAGAGTAATTCTTCAGGGACTTACTCATCTTCCTGCCATCTGAACCCAAAACCATACCGTTGATAAGGCAGCTCTTGTATGGTTTCTCATTGAATAACGCCAAATGTCTGACCATAAGGTAGTAGGCCCAAGTCCTTATGATGTCTATGCCCGATGGGTGCATATCAGCGGGAAATAGGCGTCGCCAGTCTTCACGATCAGGCCAACCAGCATGTATGGCACAAGTTATTGAGGAATCCATCCAAGTGTCAAAAACATCACTTTCAGGGACGAACTCTCTACCACCACATTTTGGACATTTATCTGTTTTTGGATTTTCGAGTTTTGGATCTATTGGAATCCATTCTTCTTTTGAAAGAATCACTTCGTTGCATTCTTTGCAATACCAAACCGGTATGGGTGTTGCGAAAACCCGTTGACGACTTATCACCCAATCCCAGTCTAGGGATCGTGCCCAGTCAATCAATCTGGTTTTCATGTAATCAGGATACCATACTACCTCATGGGAAGTCTTTTCCACAAGATTGGTCAAAACGCGGGTCTTCATGAACCACTGTTTTCGTTCGAGAATCTCGATTGGAGACTTGCACCTATCACACAGGCCGATTTCTCGGATTAGAGTTTCCGTTTTTTCCATTGATCCTGAAGCCTCAAAGTCTTTGACTATTGCTTTTCGGGCTTCAAGTATTTTTAGGCCAGTATATTTTCCGCCCTTGTTGTTGATTTTTCCATTTTCAGATAAAATCATGATTCGTGGAAGTTTATGCTTCATCACTGTTTTCACGTCGTCCTTATCGCCGTAGGTGCATATCATTACAACACCTGTGCCAAATGAGGGATCAATGCTTTCGTCTGGAATAATTTCCACTGAGCGATTGACAAGAGGCACAACTAACTTTTTACCTATGAAAGAGTCGAATCTCTTGTCCGAGGGATTAACAGCAACTGCTACACAGGCTGGAATAAATTCAGGCCGAGTGGTAGCTATTAACAAGGATTTTTCTTCGCCTTCTAGAGGAAAACGGATATAATGGAGTTTCCCAGTTTTTTCAGTGTAGTCTACCTCTGCGTCTGCAATCGCTGTTTCACAGCGTGGGCACCAGTTCACTGGGTGAGTACCTTGGTAGATGAACCCTTTTTTGTGCAGGATTATGAAGCTTAGTTGAGTTCGCCTCCAGTAGTCAGGATCCATTGTACGGTATTCAGTTGTCCAATCAACGCTACAACCAAGCCTTACGACACCTTCCTTCATCAGAGCGATATACTTTTCAACTAGGTGTTTGCACCACTCTCGGAACTTATCTGAAGGGACATCCCTTTTTCGAATTTTGTGCTCTTTTTCTACTTGTATTTCGATGCTTAAACCGTGACAGTCCCACCCTTGGGGAAAGTGAACGTTGTAACCGTTCATCCGTTTGTAACGGGCTACTATGTCAAAGTAGGTCCAGTTCAGAACGTTGCCCATATGGAATTCACCTGAAGGATAGGGCGGTGGAGTATCGATACTGAACGTTGGACGTGACTTGTCCTGCCAGTTGAATTGGTAGAGGTTCATCTCTTCCCATTTCTTCTGCCATTTGGACTCTATTTCCGCAAAGTTGTATTTTTTGGGCATAGCTTGCATTTGACTAGTTTCTCCGGTATCTCAGACTTAGGAAAATTAAAATACGACTAAATAACATTATCCCCTTTGAGATTTAGGGGAGCTGGGAGTAAAACCCGGCTGAGAGGATGGCTATATTGCTGTCGACCCTTAGAACTTGACCCAGATAATACTGGCGGAGGGAAAAATTTGAGTGACGATAATAGTGTTTTTTCTACTAGGGTAATCACTGAGATTGTTACTTTAGTAGCTCTAGCAACTGTTTTGAGCTTCATCAAGATCTTCGAGTTGCCGTGGGGCGGTTCAGTAACTGCCGGTTCGATGGTACCAATTATTTGGCTGGCTTTGAGGAGAGGACCCAAAGTAGGATTATTCACCGCTACCCTCTATGGGTTTGTCCAGTTGGCGGTTCAACCGGTGATAGTTGGCCCAGTGCAAGGATTGCTGGATTATCCTTTAGCCTTTGGTGCTCTAGGATTTGCAGGTTTCTTTCCAAAACGCCCATTGATAGGGGCGACTGTTGGCATTGCAGGACGATTCCTGATGCATTTCATCTCAGGCGTGGTTTTCTGGGGCATTTATGCGCCACAAGGAATGAATACCCTTGTGTACTCGGCTATTTACAACGGAAGCTATTTGCTACCAGAGCTTGTCGTAAGTGGGGTGGTAGTTCATTTACTGCAACGAAGCGAAGCACTAAAGAGTTACCTCTAAGGATGAAACTGAAGAGGGAGAAAACTAACTTGTTCCAACGTGGAATGTTCGTTGTGTAGGCGTCGGAAAAAAAGAGAAAACTGCAAAGGCGAGGTAGGGTGGGATGGGAAAACTATCAGAAGAAGAACTTGATGTGTTATTGAGTCGTATCAAAAAGACGCCGAAAGTTGTTGTTCCGCCTACAAGAGGCTATGATTCTGGCGTTCACCTCATTGGTGACAAGTACCTAGTTGTGTCCACAGATCCATGTATTGGTGTTCCTGATAATTGGTTCGGGTGGCTCTTGATCAACTACGCAGCCTCTGATGTTGCTCTTTTTGGAGCGGATCCAGAGTTTTGCACACTCAACCTTTTAGGGCCATTATCAGCAGAATCTGAAGTTTTTCAAAATGTCATGGAACAAGCTTCCTGTGCTGCAGAAGAACTTAACATATCAATAGTTGCAGGGCACACTGGCAGATATCAGGGGGTGTCAGAATTGATCGGAGTATGCACCGCCTATGGAATGATTGGCAAAGAAAAACTGATTACCCCCGGAAATGCAGCGCCCAACAACTGCATAATGTGTGCAAAGACCATAGGTTCAGAGGTAGCTGCAAACTTCTCTTTTACTAATAGAGCCCTAGCCAATACATTGTTTGGAAGCAAGAGAGTGAAGGAACTCTCTAAGAGCTTTTATTTGCAGAGTTGTGTCAAAGAGGCAAAACTCTTCTCAAGGACAGGCATTGTTAATGCGATGCACGACGTTACGGAAGGAGGTCTAGTTGGGGCTTTAAATGAAATGGCAAAGGCTTCGAAAATAGGTTTTGAGATTGAACTTGAAAAGGTGCCCATCGGCAGAGAAATTCAGATTTTGAGAGAACATTTTAGGCTTTCAGAAAAGCAGGTCTTGTCTATGTCGTCAACTGGAACAGTTCTTGCGGCAGTGGAGCCACAAGCCAAGAAGAAGATTGAGGAAGTGTCACGCCAAAACGGTCTCCCTATCAGTTTCATTGGAAAATTCACAAAAAACCAAAATCGCATTCTTGTAGCAGAAGGAAGGAAGACCCCTTGGCCGCGATTTCCCGAGGATCCTTACCGCAGAATCCTCTCTGGACAAGTGTAGATGTTCATGCGTCTCCCACGGACGAAACCAATCAAAGTTAGATTTGCTAACTCTGCCATCCGTATACCTGAATCCAAGGCAGCTGACAAAGAGGCAACGATTGGCAAACCAACCTCTGCGGCTTTAGAAACTATGTCGCCTGATAATCGTCCGCTTGAAGTAAGAAAGCAATCATCAAAGACAAAATGTTTCATTGTGGTGATCCCTATTACTTTGTCAACTGCGTTGTGGCGACCGACGTCCTCAGCTAAAGCAACGATATCTCCGCCATCTCTGTAAATTGCTGCAACATGAACTCCGCCGGTCTTCCTGAACAGTTCAGCCTTGAAATTCAGTTGTTTTACAGAATTGAAAATGATCTCAGCTTTAACTTTTAGAATTGAATCTACTTTCTGGGGTTTCTTACTATACTGATATGGTGATGAGCTTCCGCATGCAGACCGAATCACTCTTGAGTGAAGCCTTGAAAGGTTCAGTCTGTTTTCAGCATTGATTCCTGTCCTAAGCTTGACATAGCAGGAAGCTTCCTCTTCTTTCAGGTTTATCTCCGCAACTTCTTTGATGGACTTTAGAAGTCCTTCTGAAAGCAGGTGTCCAACAGTCAGTTCTTTAAGATTCGAGGGGGAACACAGGATTGTAGCCCAGTATTTTTTATTCATGAATATATGGAGAGGTTTTTCTTCAGCCACATAATCTTTTGATTCTTGAAAGGCTTTTTTGGAGACATCAACTCTAACTATATCTACTTGGCGCGTAGTAATTCACCGATTTTTATTTTTTAGATTCAGACAAAATGAAGCTTACGATCTCGTCGGCGATTTTGGTTTTTGAGACTTCTTGGAGGCCCTTCCATCCAGGCTGGCTGTTGACATCTACGATCATCGGACCCATAGAGCTTTCCAAAATGTCCACTCCTGCTACTTTGCAGCCAACGGATTTTGCCGACTTAATCGCCAGGTCTTCAAGGGCTGGATCAAGACTTAATGATTTCGGTTGGGCACCTTGGCTGTAGTTTGTTTTCCAGTTTTGTGCAACACGTCGCATTGCAGCTACTACGCGGTCGCCCACGAATAAAGCGCGAATGTCCGAATGTCCATGGTCGATGAATTGTTGAATGTAAATCACACCATGATGATACCTAATGGCTTTAAAAACTGTCAGTGCAATTTCCGGGTCAACAATCCGGGTCACGCCTACACCTCTTGAGCCAAAGATTGGCTTCACCACCACGTCTCCCCCTAAGTCATCGAAAGCCTTCAACGCTTCGTTCGTGTTCTCGGTGATTGCAGTACGAGGTACGGGTATGCCTTTGTCTTCTAGAATCGCTAAAATGTCGTATTTATCAACACAGTGTTCAATGGCTTCTGGTGGATTGATGACGCATAGGCCCAAACGTTCAAGCCGATAGAGAATATCCATTCGAAAAACCAGTTCTTCCAATGAACCCCGTCCTATAGGGCGAACAAATAAGGCATCAAGGTCCTCAAGCACCTTCAAACCGTTACCTTTCAGGTATGGCTTACAGGCTATTTGCGCCAGCAAATCAGGGAAGCTGAAGCTCACGGGTTTGACCCCGCGACTGACCAAAGCCTCTCTAAGCTGAGTTGAACTCCAAGAATTTATGTTTCGAGTTAAAATTCCAATCTTCAAAAGTGAACCTTCTTCATCGCTTTACCAGTCAAGAGAAGCTATCCGGTTGCGTTCTTAAAGTTTTTTGAGAGGTAACTCTAGAATTTGTGAATGTAAGGAAGAAGCAATTTTGCATTGTCAAACATTTCGGAAAGCGGTAGATGCAGGTAAGCTCCATATTCATTAAAGTAAGGCGGTCCTTTGCGAGAAAACAATGTCAAGACTTTCCCCCCATGACCTATTTTAAAACCTTCTTCACAACATTCATGACTCCTAATAAGAACCTCCAAACTAAGCTTCTTCAATACGTTGCTCGTTATCTTTTTACCGAAAAGGTTACCCGCACCCCTCGGGGAGGGACCAAAATCTTTGATGTCCGCATTTGGGTCGTTCCAGAGCAGGTTCTCCAACAACTCGTCATCAGTGTTTGCACGCATTAGGTCTTCTAATCTCTCAAGCCTTGGTGGTAGGCCACCGTGAATCATTAAATATCGTTCTTCAACAAATGCCGCGTTGGGTAGAAGGTTGAATAATTCTCTAATTTTTCGGTAGACTGATTGCCAGTTGTTTTTGAATTTCGTTTTAAACTGCGTGGGTAAGTCATGGGGGTATGGGATAAGGTTCTCTGGGCCTTCATGGTTTCCGCGCAAGAGAACGACTTGTTCTGGAAAACACAGTTTGAGTTTCAAAATTAGGTAATACACTTCAACTGAAAATTTTCCTCGATCCCCATAATCTCCAAGAAAAACCATGATTGAATTGTGACTTTTTGACATTTTCCGAAAAAAACTGCTCCTTGTCAGAATTGTTATTAGGCTTTCGAGGTCGCCATGTAGATCGCCAATAACTAAAGCTTCACCAGAAGGGTGAATTTGTACCAAGCCCTCCGAAAAAGTTAGGGGCCCGGTTTTTCCTTTCTTCTTGCGAAACAGGTTAGTTGCTTTCTCAATGACTTCGGTAAAGCTGACAAACTGAACCTCTTTTGATTCTTTTATTAAGTCTGGAAGAGTCAGCTTCAATTACATCACATACTATGTGATCTTGACTTTTTGTCCTAGGAAATCGAGTGTGTTACTCTCGATTTCTTTCTTGTCATCTTGAATTTCGCTCAGCAGCTTGTTGTACTTATCCTCTTTTTCTTTCTTGTCAGCTTCTAAATTCGCCTGTCTAGCCCTAAGTTTAGTTGTCCGTTCTTGAAGTAGATTGAGACTGCTCCTGGTTTCCCAGATTTCTTTTGACGTTGTTAGCTGCTTCTTTTGTTTAGCCACTTCATCACTCTTCTTTTTAAGCCCTGCTAAGGAGTCTTGGTTTAGTATGTTGGCTATTGCTTGTTTAGCTTTTCTCGCTTTGTCCGACTTAAGCTTCAACTTTCGCTTATCCATTAGGTCTCCTAATTCTTCCAAGATCAATTTGAACACTGGAATACCAGGCTCTTCTGTGGTAAGTGCCTCAAAGGGCTTTTCCATGTATTGTCCAATCTTTTTGATTTCAGTCTGAGTTAAGCCAACACCGCCTCCACGAAAGGCTAGTGCTTTCATTTTCAGAAAGGCTTTTCGAAGATGACGCAAATCATGTCCCAACTTCCGATTCAACATTTCAGCCTCCGCTCCGAGGGTTCTCAACTGGTCAAAGGTTCCTTTACTTCTCAACTCTGAGGTTCGCTGCCTTAGTTTATCCACTTCAGCCTGGATGAAGGAGCGTTCGTTTTCAATTTTTGCTATTTGTGCCTCAACTTCTAACAGTTTCTTTTCGAGAGATTGCAAATCGCTAATCAGCTGAAAAGTGTCTTCTAGAGTCTTTGTTTTTATGTAAGTGTCTGTTAGAAAATCTTTTAGGGTTTTTAGGGATGCTTTTGATTTTTCATAAACACTCAAAAATCTTCTTCTGTCAAGAATGAAAAAGGGAGAGATTTTTGGAAACCAATTCTTAATATCGATTTCGATCGTTAGAAAAGCTTTCTGGGTTTCCTGGACAAAAACGCTTAGGCTTTCATAAGTTACTTTGCTCGGGATCTTAAGCTTTCTTAGTCTTTCCAAAAAGAGGTGGGAAAGTTTATTCAGTGCTTTAGCACGTTTGTAAACTTTCTTGTTTTCTCTCTCTATATCTTTGTTGCTGTTATCGAGGAGAACTCTGGAAGCGTCCACCAAGTTTTGAATTGCAGCGTCCATTTCGCCACAAAGTTGACTAGCTTCTTCTTGTACTGGAGAGAGAATTTCAACAGTTTCTTTCTCCAGCCAATCTCTGATTTCGTTGGAAGCAAATTGGGCCGTTTCAGACAACACTCTTCCCATCAAGAAAATACTAACAACCAATATTTATTCTTCAAGTTTAAACCGCTATATTATGATTTCTTTGAGCGTCTATTCTCATGATTAGAACTCAGAACAACAACGACAAAATGAAAAATACGGATTCAAAATGTACTTTTTTTCAACGAAGAAAGAAAAAGGGGAAAACCTTATTCTACTATGACAGGTTTCTTTGTTAATTCAGCGACGGATGAGGAAAAAAGCATGGCCAAGCCTAAGATCAGTGTTAATAACTCTGCTTTGCCTTTGTTTAAGAAACTGTGTGATGAGGCCGAATATTACGGGGCTATTGTCGAAGAAACGTCCTCAGGTGCAACTTTGGTGGATGTGGGATTAAATGCAACGGGAGGTTTCATTGCTGGAGAAATGGTCACCGAGATTTGTTTGGGTGGTTATGGGAGAGCTAACATTATACCCGTGCAATATGGAGATGTTGTGTTGCCCTCAGTATTTGTGCAAACCGATCATCCAGCAATAGCAACTTTGGGTTCTCAATTTGCAGGATGGCGTATTAAGGGTGAGGGCTTCTCAGCTATTGGATCTGGCCCGGCCCGGGCCTTAGCTCTTAAGCCTAAGAGGATCTACGAAGAGATAGAATACAAGGATGAAGCAGACGTGGCGGTGCTCGTTCTTGAAACTGAACAAAAACCCCCAGAAGAAGTAATCCAGCGTATTGCCGAAAAATGCAAAGTTACCCCGAAGAACCTGTTTGTAGTCATATTTTCCACCACAAGCTTAACTGGATCCACGCAAGTTTCTGGAAGAATCGTGGAAACGGGGCTTCACAAGCTTTCAAAGGTGGGTCTTGATCCATTAGTTGTAAAACATGCATGGGGCTATGCCCCAATTGTGCCATTGCATCCAAGCTCGGACGAGGCTATGGGAAGAACAAACGATGCCATACTTTACGGGGGCATATCATACTACACTGTCGATGTTGAAGACGACGAGAAACTAGAAGAGATAGTACGCTCGGCGCCTTCTTCTTCTTCAAAAATGCTTGAGGAAGCTCAAAGGCTCGCAAAAAAAATGCCGCGATTCTTGGACATTTTCAAAGAGGCCGGATTAGATTTCTACAAGATAGACCCAAACATTTTCGCCCCAGCAGTAGTCGTAGTGAACAACATGAGAACTGGGAAGATCTTTCGAGCAGGCAACTTGAACGTTGAGGTCCTAAAAGGCTCAGTTGGATTATCATAGCTTGCCTACAGAATTCTGTTCTCCCTAAATTTACATTATTCCAGCAGTATCCTACGAACATTAGTCATAAATCTATCCTAAGAGTGGAGTCTAACCATATAGGTTCATTACAAAAAAAGGGAGAGTGTAGGATACTTCCTAAACTTGAATTAGCGACACCTGAATATTGAGAAATGTTCAGTCTCGATGTATAAGACGCCGGCCTCGATCCACCAGTCCACATCTTGGATAAGCTCTGTTAATGGTCCTTGGTTACTATTCACTATTCGCACATCCTCTTCATTGATTTTATCGTCGTTATTTACATCAAGGTGTTCATTCCCTGCCAAAGGACCACCCTCCTTTGATACAACGGCAACATCAGATACGTCATCGCCGTTCACTACCCCGTCATAGTTAACATCGCTGAATACAGCGTCGTAGGAATCACCCAGAACTA
>DAOVIH010000061.1 GCA_030673805.1 Candidatus Bathyarchaeota archaeon
GGTTTTGACAGCCACTGCTTAAATGATACTGATGGCTCCATCTTATGGTCATATACAGCTAGCAATTGGGTGGTTATCTCAGCCTCTCCGCTCTACGCTAATGGCAAGGTCTACATCGTGGATTTCTTCAATCTAGTTTGCCTCGATCCGCTCGCTAACTCTGGTCCGATCAATGCTGCCACCGCTAACGTCACATGGACTCAATTCTTGGCACGTGAGATTTACGGGTCACCAGCCTACTCTATCGGTAAAGTCTATGTCAATAGCGAGCAGATGGCCCTCTACGTCCTTGATTCCGAAACAGGAGAGAAGCTTTCGTTCTACGAGCTAGGCTCCCAGACCATGTCTTCGCCAAGCCTCTACAATGGCAGACTCTACATAGGAACCTTCAACTGGAACGTCTTTTGCTTTGAGGACAGCGAATGGGGAACTCCACCGCAACCTTCACCTGAGCCAGTAGATTCCTCAGCTTTGGCAGCAAACCTTGTAGAATCAACACCATCCATAACCACACAACCACCCGAAAATGCACCTCAACCAGAACCCATAGTTGGCGAGGCAATCGTAGCCCAATCAACCATCGACCTAACAATAATCGCAGCAGCACTAATCGTAGCAGTAGCACTAATCGTAACCGGCGTTATCCTACGAAAGAAAAAGTGAAAACCAAAACAAATTTTCCCTTTTCTCCTTTTTTGTTGGAGAAACTCAAAAAGAGAAGCATCGGCAGAAGGGGCTAAAAGGGCCCAAGGCACGGAAGATGAACTAACCAACGGCAGTAGCTTTGGGGGTTTCATTCTTCTTTCCTTATTTACCCGTGTATGGGCCTCAGCAAACCCACAGTATGAAAGAAAAAATAGAAACTGAATTTGGTGTTAAGGTCTGTTGAAGTTTAGCAGGAATAATTTATCGAGTGCTCTAAGTTTGTTTGCTAATCCTGGCCGTTTAAGACATGTTCTGGTGCGGGAGATGTTTTTTGGAAGCCGATATTGCAGTAGACAGGAGTGGGTGAAGTGGCAAAAATATGACGCCTGCAAACACATTGGTTTTATGGAAACTCATCCAGTTGCGCTGCGCCGTGACTTATTGCATAAGACAAGAGTTGAAACAATATCTACTATGATTGGTTCTTTAGGATCAGATTTGCAGGTTTTGGATGTAGGTTGTGGCAATGGGGCCCTTTGTCGTCCCCTTCGACAAATGGGCAATCAGGTGACGTGTGTAGAATTGCCAGGGGTAGCGTATTTAACTCATAGGTGTGGCGTTAATCGGATCGTTGCTGGCGACGCAGAAAACTTGGCTTTTGCCTCAGGAAGTTTTGATTTGATTTTAGCTTCTGAGGTAGCTGAGCACTTATGGATGCCCAAGCTTTTCTTTAAGGAAGCTTACAGGCTTCTTAAGCCTGATGGCTACATGATAGTTTCAACACCTGAAGGTGAACTAAGCTTGTGCTATGATTCCCATAGACACTTTTTTAACAAAGAAAGGATCATGCAAGTGGTCGGCACAAATTTTGTCTTGATTCAAGCCAACTATTTAAAACCTAACGGTAATCCAACCCCCACTCTTATTTTGCTGTTGAAAAAATCGTCCACCTCAAGAAACGCATAGGGTTAAGCTAGACAATACTTTGTATGAAATATAGGATGTAGAGGAATAGAGCTATAACTGAGATGAAGATGACTCCAAGAAAAATCAGTATTTCTTTTGCGTATCTTCCGAACTTAATGGTTAGAATAGTGTTTATGATGGGAAATATTGCTACGGTTCCGGCTAGGATGAATAGTTCAGATTTGTGTGCCCAACGATTGGGGTTCCAGTTAAAATCGAAATGGACAGGAATGATTTCTGGTAACGATGGGTAAATCCATAGCAAATATCCTAGAAAAACAGCAAAAGCGGCAGCAACTGCCAGAACCTGAGCATAAACCATTTTTCTTGTTGTTTCAAACGTTTTCATTTCACTTGGACTATCTGTTCCGAACCTGCTTTTCCAAGCATTTATCGCATCCAAAAAAATTTTTGGGTCTTCAGGAGATATGGCAATCTTTTTCTCATCTACCAAGTTGATCGAGATAAAGTCGCCTTTCATCTTGGTTGAGTAAACCCAGACATGTCCAACATCTTTGGCTTTGTATAGTCCCCAGTGAAGTCCAGGCCAACTTGCGCCAAAGAGACGAAGCAGAAGCTTTGTGCTAGAAAGCTGCACATTGCAAATTGAAGAATAGGGTATTTTGCGCTTCCGGAAGCCAAAGTTCACTGTGAGATCGTCCTTTTCTAGTTTGTAATTCATTCTTTTGCCCAAGAATGCTAAAGAAAGCACTAGTCCATCGATGAGTATGAGGATGCCTCCCATCAAAATAGAGAAAAATATGGGGCCTTGAATACCTAAAAAGAAGATTAGTAATAAGGGAATATCGATGAGCGCTACTAAAATTAGGCCCCAGACCATTGTGTTCTTGGTCTGAGTCGGCCTGAAAGTCTTTTCCAACTTATTACCCTCAAAGAATAGACGTCTAATAAAAAATAAACTTTCAGAAGTTTGTGAATGAAATATACGCTATTAACAATACTTTACTGGTAAAGTTGGATGGGTTTGGGGTATTCTGTTCTCTTTGCCCCACAATTTGAACAGAACAGAGAGGTTTGAGGCATAAAAAGGAGAAGTTTAATAAATCGACCAAATAACAGATTTGCTAGTCATGAAATCCAAGCGAGCAGAAAAAGTGCAGCCTATGAAGCCGGACGAAAAAGAAATCCTAGCCAAAATCCGCACCCTTCTGGCTTTGGAAAGGAACTACTTGGCAGAAGAAAGAACGGCACTAGCTGAGTTCAGAACAGGCTTATCCATCGCCGTTGTATCGCCGACAATAAGCATAACCATCGCCTATCTCTTCTCACTATTACCCCAAGAACCCCCATATCTACTGGACATTCTAAACGTTGCTTTCTTCACAATCCTTACAATCGTAGGAATATGGATCAGCTACCGATCAGGAAAAAAACTAAATCAAGTGAGAAAAAAGAAGAAGCTATTGAAAAAACGACAACAAGAGATTATGGCACAATCCCAATCAATCCAGGATTTCCTTAATGATTATATACACTAAGAAATTAGTCAACCAAAAAATAGGCTTGAAGTATTTAGAAATTTAGGATAGAACTTTCCCTTTGATCTTCTATAGTACAGCTTCCTATCAATATATTAGCAGCCAAAGTCGCTAACGTATCAGGAAGGGAGAAGCTAAATTGAATAAGAAAATTATCGTATTTTCGTTAGTAATAATGCTGGCAGCTATGCCTGCGCTTGCGTATGCTGACATTCTTAGGGTTGTACCCACAGATAAGGAACACACCGGAATGGCCATAATCACCGAAGCCACCTCTGAACTCACAGCAACTGTAACTGCAAACGGAAAAACAGTAGCTGATGTTTGGCTAGTTTTGATTGTTGATCAGGCCACATACGCCGGACTAAACAGCATAACCCTCTCAGGCACAGACGGTCCCACCTCAATAGACACCTCGGATCCTTGGAGCGCCGCCTTAACTTCAGGTCGATTACCAGAAGAAACTGACACCCATGCAGTGGCAGTGCCAACCCCCTATCCAGGATGCACGGTTCCACAAACCAACTATCAAGTCGCTGCCGTAATCTCACAGATGAGCCAAGTTCACGAAGACGTCATCTCAGTACGCTACATCCTCGTATATGGCTTTGATTGGGTCGACAAACAAAACAATCGCGTATTCACAGTGACCGTGGAATCTTCAACCCGAGTAAACATGCTCGTACTAGGACAAGGAATGGAAGGTGACACAGCGGTTCTTAACGAAAACACCCCATTCAGCGGAAGCACCCTAATGGTTCCCGAAGTTGGAACACTCCTTCTTGGACTAGGAGCCCTTGCAGGTTTCGCACTATTCATAACGTTAAGGCGAAAATCCCAAAAACTACCTCTCTGACCCCTCCTTTTTCTTTTTCTATTAGAACCTCGTGAGAGCGCGCTCACTATCTATCTTCTAGAAGTCCATTCCATATAGCAATATATAGAGCGCCAGAATTCACCCTTGAATGTTCAGAAGCGAAAGGAACTAACCTTCAAGAACAGCTGGTTCTGAAGACCCTGAACAACAAAATAAAGCCATATCATTCACTCAATTATTCAAAGTGACATATAGCCTTGAGATCAGTCCAAGAAGACTTCCTTGAACTAGGAACCAAGCTTCCTCATCCAGATCTTTCCAGAATAGGTCTTACTGCTAAGCTAGCTCTAATAGTCATTTTGCCAGCTGTAATCTTTTGGTCTGATCTAATGATCGTTTTTAGCGATGCCTTAAAAAGCAGTAGCACAAGCTACGTATTTGCAATTCCCTTCATCGTCAGCTATTTGGTCTACAGAAAAAGAGAAATGTTACGGTCCGCAATCCAAGAAAAATCACTGAAATTCTACAAGTCAATCCGCCTAGAGGATCTTGTTGGAGTGTTGTTTCTTTCCATCTCAATTATTCTTTATTGGTATGGATCTTACACTTTCAATCCTTTAGAATTGCACTTGTTTGCCTTGCCTTTGTTCATTAGTTCCTTAATCCTCATATTTTTCAACATCCAGACTCTCAGACAACTACTCTTCCCATTGCTTTTTCTGCTTTTTCTAGTTCCAATACCTTTCCAAGCAATCTCTGCTGCAGGCTCTTCGCTTTCAACCCTTAGTTCTCAATTGGCCTATTATGCTCTAACACCCTTCTTTCAGATGAGCCTAGTCTCAGAATATGGAACCCCTACAATAATGATGAATCTTAGGAATGGTACTTGGGCATCTTTTAGTGTGGATGTAGCGTGTTCAGGAATAAACTCTCTAGTTGGGTTTTTAGTCTTCGCCTTTTTCATAGCCTACCTGGTTAGGGATAAACTATGGAAACGAACAACAATTTTCGGGCTTGGAGTCCCATTAGTATACTCGCTAAACGTCTTTAGAATTATTATAATCTTATTCGTCGGGTATTTCTTTGGGGTTACTCTTGCGCTTGAAGTATTTCATCTTATGGGCGGTTGGCTCCTAATTTTTGTTGGAACCATTTTGCTGCTTTTGATACTTGAGCGGTTCCTACATATGCGACTAGTAACCAAGAAAACCGCGTCTTGCCCCAACTGCAATTCTAAAGAAACAAAAAAAAGCAATGATAAATTCTGCTTTGAATGCGGAAGACTCTACCCCAATCTTCCCAAGTTCAAAATAAGGACGGACATGCCTAAGATTGTTGGAGTAGCCTTGTTGGTTATGGTTATTTCTTTCGCCCAACCACCAGTGTTTAATCTAACTCAGGGACCAGCAGAACTCTCCATTCAAAGCCTTCAAGGACAACAGGCAACCACAGAGATTCTACCCCAAATCTCTGGCTACGATCTGTACTTTCAGCGACGGGAAAAAACATTTGAAGAAATCGCCGAACAAGACGCAGCCTTAGTATACGGTTACATACCCAACGAAGGCGATAAAGAACCAATCTGGGTAGCTTTAGAGATTGCAGGAGCAAGAACCCAAATTCACATGTGGGAGACATGTCTAATTAATTATCCAACAAAAATGGGTCAACAAGTTTTCATAGAACCGATCGAATCAAACGAACTAGAGATAAATCAGAACCCTCCAGTAATAGCACGCTATTTTAGTTTTGTTTATAACGAAAAAGCCACCCAAAGTGGACTTCTGCAAAGCGTCGTGTACTGGTACGAAACTTCGTATTTCAAAGTTGGATCATCATCTGAACTAAAGTACGTGAAGATCAGTGCCTCTGGACACCCTGAAACAGAAGCGGATATTCCAGCTGTGAAAGAGCAACTTGAGCAAGTGGCAACAGAAATTATTGAGTACTGGCAACCCGTTAAGACCTGGTCCATTGTGACTTTACAGGTTTCCCAAAACGGAGATTTACTAATCGTTGCTAACCTCTTCCTCTTAGGTCTGATCATCCTGACATATCTTAACCAGAAGAAAGGCAAAAAACAAGAAAACAAAGTGGCATACAAAAAGATCTCCGCCGAAAAACGTCAACTAATAGATGCAATAAGAGAGACTGAGAAAGATTCAAAATCAACATTAGACAACATTGCAAGAGTGCTGGGGAGAAATAAAGATACGACATTTGAAAAGACAGAATTACTAGAGCAGATTGTTGAGCTGGAAAAAATGGATTTAGTTAGAAAAGCCTTAGCTAATCGTTATGATGACCCAGTAAGAATTTGGAAAACCAATCTATCCATAATTTAGGAAAAATAGCGTGCACAAGTGACAGCCATCAGCCCGGATCTAAATCCGCCCAACGGCTCTTACCATTCCAACCCCCAGAGAAAAACACCAAAAAAAACAAAAAAACGATTATCGAGCACAAACCAAACAACCCTAGCATAGATTAGGCCTGCAATTCTTCTTCCCCGAGAAGTTCATAGTTGACTCTAATGACGTTTTGGTCTTCAATGATTTCGTGTTCTGATATCACAACAGGCTTGGCTACAACTTTAGCTAGGATACAAGCTACAGCA
>DAOVIH010000053.1 GCA_030673805.1 Candidatus Bathyarchaeota archaeon
AAATAATGCCAACTACTCATCTGCAATGCACTGGACCAAACTCCAAAAAAGAAGGAGTCATGCAAGTGAAATCTACAACTAACTCGGGGTTTGAGTCCCATCCCACCTTAGGAATAGTACCGCAATGAATCAAGGGCACCTGGGGAAGGCGATAAATAGGTGAGAAGAGCAGTTAAAGTTTCAAGTTTAACTCATGGCTTCGCGTGGTGGATAGATGACTGAAATGGAGATAATCTGCATAGGCAACGAACTACTGATTGGTAAAACCGCAAATACAAATTCTCAATGGTTATCCAAACGCGCAATCAACCTAGGAGTCGTGGTTAGGAGAATAACGGTTGTGAGTGACAAAGTTGAAGAAATAGCTGAGGCAATCCTCGAAGCTCTAAACCGTAAGGGCAGTTTCATAATAACCACTGGAGGACTAGGCCCAACTTTTGATGACAAAACTCTGGAGGGACTTGCTAGAGCCTTGAACCGCAGGCTTCAGATAAACCAAAAAGCATTGCGGATGGTTAAGGAAAAATATAAGAAATATGCCCAAGAAAAGCAAGTAGACGAGTACGAAATGACGCAACCAAGACTCAAGATGGCGACAATTCCTGAAAACGCAATACCTCTACGGAATCCTGGGGGAACTGCTCCAGGAGTCCTGGTGGATCTGGAGGAAACCACGATAGTAGCGTTGCCGGGGGTTCCATCAGAAATGATGGCAATATTTGAAGAAGCAATCGCACCGCTACTTAAAGAAGCAACAGATCAAAACAACTTCTGCGAAAAAAGCATATATGCTGATCAGATTATGGAGTCAACCTTGGCGCCTCTAATAGACAAGGTGATGCGCAACAATCCACATATTTACATAAAATCCCATCCGAAAAGAGAAGAAAACAAGCCCCATATCGAAATACACTTCTCAACTACTACAAGAAGTACAGAAGCTCCAAAAAAAACTATAGAAAAGGCGGTTATCCAACTTTCCAAGTTGATAAACGAAAGCGGAGGAAAAGTAATTGCCAACGAGTATTCAGATTCCTAACGATTCTTGCTATTGAGTAGAGGTTCACAAGGTCAATAAGCCAGTTTGGTGTAAACTCCGTTGAACAGAAATTGAAGACAAGGCTGTCACAAACTATAACTCTCCTCGCAGTCACCATCGTCATATTTAGTGCAATTCCGTTATGTCTTTCTGAAGACTTCAGCGTGTCTTACCAGCTTTTAGATCAGCCAGACGGAATCCTTTCATATGAACTCAATGTCGTGGCCCCTGAGTCTCTTCTGGAACATTATGAAGGAAAAAGTCATAGACTGGCTTCCACCAGTGATTTTTCGCAGTTCGTAACTCCCTACGCTTTGCAGCCCATTGCAGAAAACCTTTGGGAGATCTACAAAGATCATGAAGACTTTGTCAACGCAGTTTTAATGATAGTGCACCAAATACCCTACGAAGGAACAGCCCCGCCAACCTACCCTGTTGAGACCATTGTCGCAAACCAAGGAGACTGCGATCTTTTCTCTCAAATAGCCGCTTCCATTATGTCAGCCGGGGGCCTTGACGTTGTACTCTTATATTACGAAGACCAAAGTCATATGAACGTCGGGGTCCACCTTCCAGAGCCACCAAAGGAAGCACGCGGAAGCACCTTTTCAATAACCCATAATGGAGTTGATTACTATATTGCAGAGTGTACAGGCACAGAATGGGAGAACGGATGGAGAGTTGGAGAATGCCCAGAGGACCTAAGACAAGTTACTGCCCAGATAATAGGCCTCACCGAAAGTGAACAAATTGCACCAGGACAAGTCTCTGCAAGTTTCTTCGGACAGGAACCTACCCGCCTCTATCTTCAGGCGTCTCCAGTTTTTGCCATAGAAAAAACCAGCATAACTATCCGTGGAGAGCTGAACCCAAACATGTCAAACCAGAACATCACACTCTACATAAAAAGCAACAGCGAACCATTGGCTATTTTGGATACTGTTTCAACAGGGTCAGATGGCACTTTTCAATACATTTGGGAAGCCGATGGCATAGGCTTTTGCGCTATCCAAGCAAGCTGGCCAGGAGATAAAGCGAATGCAGGAGCGATAAGCCCAACGAAAAACGTTGTTGTAATACCCCTTTTCCTAATTGCCATATTTGCCTTAGCACTGATAGCCATATGCATAGGTGCAATATCAGTTTTCATACCAAAGAAGAATTATGCAGAACGCCCAGAACCGGCATGCCCACAACCCCCAGATTACTAGTTTCAACAGAAATATTATTACACCAAAACAAGTTTTGATACATGATTAGAAGTTACAGGGAGAAATGCACATGCCCATAGTTTTTATTATCGGAACAGCTGGTTCCGGGAAATCCTTGCTAACAGCTTCGTTCACCAATTGGCTAAGAATCTCACAGCAAGATGTTGCTACAGTAAATCTTGATCCCGGGGTTATGAAACTCCCATATTCTCCGGACGTAGATATCCGAGACTACGTAAACATTGAAAAACTGATGAGACAATACGACCTTGGACCTAATGGTGCGCTGGTCATGGCTGCGGACCTTATAGCAAATGAAATTGGAAACATCTCCAGAGAGATCGAAGCGGTAAATGCAGATATAGTTTTTGTGGATACTCCTGGACAGATGGAACTGTTTGCTTTTAGAGCAAGCGGTCCCTATATTGTAGAAGAGCTTACGAAAGAAAACAAGGTGGTAGTTTATCTATTTGATGCCGTTTTTTCAACAGCGCCGCTCAACTACGTCTCCAATTTGTTTCTCTCAGCAGCTGTGTACAACCGTTTGTTTAAAGCCCAATTGCACCTGCTTTCAAAAAGTGATCTGCTGCCCAAAAGGGAAATAGACAAAATCATAGATTGGTCGGCAAACCCCAAAGCGTTGGAGAATTCAATAGAAACTGAACTTGAAGGAACAAAACGTCTTCTGAGCAGAAACATGGCCCAAGCAATTAGCCAGCTTGGTTTGGGGTTCTCAATGCTTCCGATTTCAGCTAGGACTGGGGAGGGATTCCTAAACTTCAACATCCTTTTAGAACGGATTCTGGCAAGGGGAGAAAAATACACTTAATAAACGTAATTAGCAGTTTCATGTAGCTACGTCATTGTTCACTAGTCGGCTTCTATAAGGGTCCAGCTAGCCGCAAAGGCGCCTTTCTTAGCTTTCAGCAAGGTGTCAGCACCTGCAATTATTATTACGTCATTTTCAAGTGGTTCAAAATGTTTAAGGATTAGTTTTGCCGCTGCAGGATAATCTTCCTCCAGATTTTCGCTAACCGAATCAATTATCAAGTTTCCTTGTTTTGATACCACAACCGTGGCCTTCTTCGCCCCAGTGATTATAGCTGCATCACGCTGCTCGATTCCGGATTCCACCTTATCCCCCCTATTTCGCACTAAATAAACAAAATTGTATTCAGAATTTGCCAGCACGTTTCGATTGAACTCAATTCTTTTTGGAAATCTGGTTTGAAATTCTTCCCAAACCCTCAACCCCTTGTTGGTTATGCTACATCCCTCTTTTGAGCTTACAATTAAACCCTCATCCTTTAAGCGACGTATTATTGTACGGATAGCCCCTTCCCCGACGTTCATTTTGGAAGCCAATTTATTGCGTCCAATTGGTTTTTCTGCAGTAAGTTCAAGAGCATAGATAATATGGAAAATAGTGAAAGATGTGGAGGGTCCAGGTGCTTTTCCACCTGCAATACTTTCAATTAATTGTTTGAAAGCCAAAGGCATGGACAAAACACACCTCTAATTTAGCCTTTTAAGTATTATTATTTGTTGGTTTAAAAAAACAGTTGTATCTTTTTAAATCCGGCCTTAGGGCAAAAATCGATTGAAGTGTTTATTTTCAAGATTTGTTAGTCAGTTTTGGGATGAGTTGATCCATAGCAGTTCTTAGTTTGTTCCATTCATCGACGTTTTTAATTGCAAACTTATGTTTTCTTTTCCATTGTCCAGCTCTATTCTGCCAAAGGTAAAGACCTAGCGCTCTCCTTCCCTGGTTTTCAAAAACAACTACGGCTTCCCACCATTTTTCAGTCTTAAAGATTGTTTTGAAGGTAACTACTTTGTAAAAGTCAGAAATAGGTAGTTTTTCCTCTGATTCAGCCAATTTGGTCCCCTGCCAGCCAGTAGGTTTGCTTCCAACGATTTAAACATTCGGTGGCAAGCTGCCAAAGACAAAAAAGGAATTAGTTTGCCCTGACTGGGAGCAAAAACAAGTTGGTCAATATGGATTTCATGACCGCACGAAAGTCATTTTTTCGGAAGACACATTCCAAGTTGCTTGATTATTGAGCTGCTTCAGTACCACGAATAGCAAGAGTTATCGGATACTAAGCCAAATAAAAAGCGGTGTTTGCCATTGTCCTTCAGGACAAGAATCGAAGAAACGTCAAAAGACAAAGACTCCAGAATTGTATTAGCTCTTGATTTTCCCTTTCAAGAACAAAAAAACCGAAGCCAACTTCTCCACAGAGCAGAAAAAATGCTTAAGAGTGTTCAAGAGCACATATGCGCAGTAAAAATCAACCATCACTTAATTCTTCCCTTTGGAACGTTTGGGGGAATACAAGAACTCCTTAGAAAAATTCATAGACAACAACTAGTCGCAATAATGGACTGCAAAGCTAACGACATTGGGGCAACAAACCGGGTTATAGCTGAGTATTACTACTCTGCCGGATTTGATGCTTTGATAGCTAATCCTTTTGTTGGATGGGAAGAGGGACTAGAACCCATCTTTGAGGCAGCAAGCAGACACAAAAAGGGGGTAATCTTGCTTGCATATATGAGCCATAAGGGAGCAAAAGAAGGGTACGACCAGACCATATCAGATTCCAAAACTGGAAGACAATTGAAACAGTACTGCTCATTTGCGAGAAAAGCCCTAAGTTGGAACGCGGATGGTGTTGTTGTAGGAGCCACATACCCGGAAAAAATCAAGGAAATCCACCAAATACTGGGAGAAAAAACTCCAATATATTCGCCTGGAATAGGCACTCAAGGGGGAAAAATCAAAACAGCGCTTGAAGCTGGAGCTAAATACCTTATCTTGGGACGAGTAATAACAACCTCTGAAGATCCTGACAAAACGGCTAAAGAGCTAAATAAGAAAATAAGAAACGCGATAAAAATAGGAGTAGCGTAGGAAGAAGTGAAAAGAGGTTATCTCCCACGTTTTTCCCAAAGCTCCTTCTTAAGCAGATCTCTAACAGCCGATCTTATAGTAGCACTTCTACTCGGATACATGTTAGCCCTAACAAGCTCATCTAAACCCTCGAGATAAGCTTCTGGTAACAACACTGTAACTAGCTTCACGAATCTCCCCCTCAAACATGTTATGTAATTAATATGAGAAATATAAGATTTAAGTGAAATCAGATCATAAAGAATCAGCCCTCACCCGTCGGAAAAACATAACAACTATAAATATGAAATAATAGTTCCAAACAACTTAAGTAACAGATATATCATTGATTTCAAAAACTTCAATGTGAAGGATATGTTTCGAGTCAAAGTCAACAAAATCGAATCAACCCGCAGTGTGGACGGAAATCTAGGCAAAAGAATTGAATTAGTAGAAGAACGAGAAATTTCTCGTTATGTGGTTCAACCTCGGACCAATGAGGCCAAGGTTGTCCAAGATGTTCTCCAAGCCGTCCAGCAACAGATGCCCATCTTTTCCCAAAGAACACCACTTGCAGTTCCAAAGATACTGTTGTTCCTAACAGAACAAGAATATGACAACTTGGGCATTGATTTTGATGTTAACCAAGTTTACGAAGTAAACTTACAAAATCAGACCATAATATTCAGGAAAGTCTAAAGAGTTGCGCTCGCGCTTCTTTTAATGCTAAATTGTTGGGATGGAAAGAAAGCACAAACATCATCTTCCTCAAAGTAGAAGCAACATCTTGAACCCCACCTTTTTTCCCGTTATCACAATAAATCGGGATTGGATCATCGAAACCGTTCTCATAATAAACGTAAATATGGGAGAGCCTCTCCCTGAACCTGATGAACTCAAAATCTAGATTTAAAAGCTTTGCTATTTTCTCAGTAGCATGCCTAACGGATTGCAGCCGGTGCTCAGGTGTGGGGGTAGATGGGGCATAGAGCAGTAGCTTTCCGAAATTATTCTCAAACAATTCGATTCCCAAAAATGTTGATGATAACTTCTAGCTTTTAAAGGACTTGAACAAACGACACAAGTACTAAACGGAGAGAGCTAAGTAAAAGTGAAAAAAGACGCATAAAAAAACATGTTAACTCGCTGTCCAACTGTTTGTTCTAGAAAACGGGTTCCGAAAACTCTAGGTCTTTTTGGTGGATACTCTGAAATGTGAGTTTTTGCCGGCGCTTACATATTCTCCGCCCATACCTCTTACGGTTGATGCAATTTTGGCGAAGTTTTCAGACCCTAGAAACTGCCGGGGTTTAATTATTGTATAAGAGCCCTTTTCTTCAAAATCTAGAAGGGCTGCCAATTCTTCTGGAAACATAGTTTTAACATCTTCTATAGAAGGTGCGCGCGTCTGGACTTCTTCTGCTACAGGCTCAGCATGAATCTGAGGTTGCTGTGTTGTTGGCTGTAAACTTTTTGCGGATTTTAGGGAGACGGAAATAGACTGCAGGTCCTCCGATATCCTGTACAGAACTGTGAGGAGTTCGTCAATCTTATCCACTAGACTTGCCAGCGTTTCTTTTTCTATACTCAATATTCCCCTCCCCATCAAAGTTGTTTAATGTTTAACGCATTTATTAACTATTTGTAGAGCTTATTAAGCCAGAATTTACACTCACCAACTGAGGTCACGCTTTGTTTGAGATTGACGGAAGTAGAAAGAGCGGCAGTGGTACGATATTGAGACTCTCAGTTGCGCTATCCGCAATTGCTGGAAAACCGCTCCATCTGTATAATATCAGAGAAAAAAGACCAAAACCCGGTTTGAAACCCCAACATTTGGAAGCAGTGTTAACAGCAGCCAGACTTTGCGGGGCGAAAGTTGAGGGGGCAACCCTATACTCCAAAGAGATTTGGTTTGGACCAAAAGAAGTTAAAGGGGGAAATTTTACTGCGAAGATAGGGACGGCGGGGAGTATCCCTATGCTTCTGAGCACTGTTATACCCATTTGTGCATTTGCTAAGGAACCTGTCTATTTGATAGTCAAAGGTGGAACAGATGTCGCATATTCGCCAACTATAAACTACCTACGATACGTCTTCTTGACCTGGCTCAGACGTATAGGGATTGACATCTCGATCACAATACAAAGATTTGGGTACTATCCAAAAGGAAATGGAGAAGTAACTCTTACTGTCAAACCGTCGTCTGTTCTACGACCGATAAGGATGGAGAATTTCGGCCAAATTGAAAAGATAAAAGGCATATCAACCGCCACATTCTTGGCC
>DAOVIH010000002.1 GCA_030673805.1 Candidatus Bathyarchaeota archaeon
AATTTGTCTAAGGCCCAATCGCAAAATTCAGAACGTAAAGAGTCAAAACTACCCGTTGCTATTGCTGTAGTCCTTTGGTAAAACGCGACACCTTCACCCATATCATCTATTTCTTTTTTCAATGATTCTGAGATTCTTTCTATTCTCTCAAGCTCAGCGTTCTTTCTGTCAGCATCAAAAAAGGGCATAGGCTTAGTGTACCTGCTGCGGTACTTTTCTCGACCATGCTCTGTGCTTAAGGGATAATAATAGATGCGTAGAAACTGCCAGGGCTCAATGTATTTGAGCCAGTTCTCTTTGGTTCTGGGGAAACACCAAGGGATCGAGATAACCCCATCTTTGGGAATTAAAGTCAGACTGAAGGAACGAGCCACCTTGGAACAAGCCTTAACCAAGTCCATGTTTAGCTTGTCTTTTTTCCGTGAGATGAAGGCAGCTTGGCAAATATTGCGGATCTTCTTCAGATCGTCGTCTGCTCTGGTAGCGGTTATTATGCTGATTGCCTGTGTCTGCTCATAGACGCTGTGTTTTACCCCTCTGAAGCTTCTTTCAGCGAAATCCTTGACTGAGTCAAACTCTGGATTTTCTTCATTAAGCGGGGTCATTCTTCATTCTCCTTTTTGATCTTCTTTTTTGTTTGTTAGAGTAAACTAGAACGCTCCATTCGGAGCCGTATGGACCACAAAAAACAAGTTTGAAATCCGGCACGCGATGATGCCAAAGGCCACTCTCAAACTTCCTTTTGTTCATAGAAACCGCTCCTTTAAAATACTAAAAACCCAAGATAAGTGGGATAGAGGAAAAAAAGAGGGGGATGAATAGTTTGAAAGTTGACGTGCAACTTCCTTACTACTCAATTTCCCAATTAAAATTTAGATAAACGGGGAAGTAATATGCCGACTTTCAAAACAGTACGGGGAATGAGGGATTTACTACTGGAGGAATCCCAAAAGTTAAATGGCCTAGTGGAAAAAGCTAGAAAGATCGGTGAACTCTATGGATATATGGAAGTTGTCACCCCAATCGTCGAACCTTATGAGCTTTTGAGCGTGAAGTCTGGTGACGAAATACGTTCCCGTATGTTTGTTTTTGAGGATTTGGGCCATCGAAAAGTGGCGTTAAGACCAGAATTCACCTCTTCCATAGCTAGGCTTGTTTCAACCGATTTAAAGAATGAACCTAAACCCCTAAGGATTCTTTCTGTGGGAAGCGTTTATAGATACGATGAGCCTCAACGGGGGCGATACAGAGAGTTTTGGCAATCTAACTTCGAGTTGATGGGATCAAACAGGCCTGAATCAGACGCTGAGATGATACTGCTAACCGACAAGTTTTTGAAGGAATTAGGCTTACGGGACTATGTTTTCAAGATAGGCCATGTAGGCATACTAAGAGAAGTCCTAACCAGCGAGAAGGTGAAAGAGAAGACTCAAGACGCTGTTCTATTGAGAATGGACAAAAAAGAATACGCCGAAGCGCTTGAGCTGATCGAATCCAAGAATTGCCGAGAAGTCATTCAAGGACTCATAGGATTGAGTATCGACTCAGTCCCCCAGATTCTAAATGAGATAAAAGAGCAAGTTAAGATTTACGAAAAGGCGTTAAGAGCTACAGAGAATATGGAAGAAGTTTGGAGGTTGGTCACAGAGAGTGGTTGCAAAGAAGTAATTGTAGACGCAGGTTTTGCCAGAGGGCTTGAGTATTATACGGGGATTATCTTTGAAGTGTATATACCAGAGTTGGACATAGCTTTGGGCGGCGGTGGCAGATATGATAAGTTAATTGAAGTTTTCGGGGGAAAACCGACGCCTGCAGTTGGCGTTGCACATGGCTTGGATAGGATAGGACTCGCGTTGCAGATGCAAAACATCACAATAAAATCCAAGCGGAAGATAAGAGTTGTAATAATTCCAGTTATGGAAGAGTTGAAAGGGGAAGCACTAAAGATTTCGCAATCTCTGCGAGGTGAAGGCATACCTACAGAGTTCGAGGTGATGGGAAGAAAGGTAGGCAGAGCTCTTGAAGACGCCGACCGAAGAAAAGCAGATTATGCCATCATAGTAGGCGAGCGAGAACTGAAGGAAAAGTCGGTAGTTTTCAGAGATTTAGCAAAACGCGAGCAAACAGTGATTAAAATCAGAGATTTACCCAAAAAAATCAGTGGATCTGAAAAAATAGAGTCTTAATGAGCCTTAAAAAGGCTCTTTTAGAGGCGTCGAATGTATCTGTCGATTTCCCATTGGCTGACTTGGGTTCTGTAGATGTCCCATTCTTTCCTTTTCTCGATGAGATAATTCTCGAAGGCGAGCTCACCCAAAGTTTCTTTCACGAGTTCACTTTTCTCCATTTCATCCAAGGCTTCTTTCAAAGATTCAGGTAAAGAAATTAGTCCTCTACACTTTCGTTCCTCGTAATCCATATTATATACGTTAAGTTCAGTGGGTTCTCCTGGCTTCATCTTCTTCTTAATCCCCTCTAAGCCTGCAGCACATAACACTGCAAATTGAAAGTATGGATTTCCAGCTGGATCAGGACAACGTATCTCGCATCGTGCGGCACTCTTTCGTCCCCCGAAGTTCGGAACTCGTATGAGTGATGACCTGTTTTTGTGTGCCCATGCTAGGTAGATGGGTGCTTCAAAGCCAGGAACCAAACGCTTGTAAGAGTTGGGCCACGAGGCTAAGACTGCGCAGATTTGGCGTCCGAAATGCAATTGCCCACCGATGAAGTTCAGAGCCGTTTTTGAAAGGTAATCGTTCTCAGGATCATCAGCGTAAAACTCGTTGGCGGTTCTTTTTGCGTTCCAGAAGCTTTGGTGAGTGTGCATACCTGAGCCGTTAATTCCCACGAAGGGTTTTGGCATATAGGTTGCTATGTAGCCATTCATAGCGCAAACGGTTTTGGCTACCATCTTCATAGTTATCGTGTTGTCAGCGGTACTGAGTGCTTCATCATATTTGAAGTCGATTTCGTTTTGCCCTAGCGCAACTTCATGGTGAGAATACTCAATAGCTATACCAAACTTTTCAGCTGTATCAGCAATTTGTCTTCTGAGATTGTCTGTAAGGTCGCCCGGGTCGAAATCGAAGTAACCAGCTAAGTCTATCGGTGTTCTTAAACCATCTTCACTTTCTTTAACAATGAAAAACTCGAGTTCAGGAGCACAGAAATAACTGAACCCTGATTCTTCAGTTTTAGTTAGTACCTTTTCAAGAATATACCTTGGGTCGCCCTCGAAACGTTTGTTATCTGGTGTGTATACATCGCAGATAAGCCTGCATGACGATTTTTCTGATGGCCTCCAAGGTAAGATTGCGAACGTCGTAGGGTCTGGGAATAAGACCATGTCTGATTCTTCAATAGGTCTATATCCCGTTATTGATGAACCGTCAAAAGGCTGCCCGTTTTCGAATACATTCTCTATTTTTTTTGAGCTTACAGCTAGGTTCTTTATTATTCCATTAATGTCTGTGAATTGAAGTCTTACGAATTTTATAGGCGGTTTTGTTATCTTTTGAACTACTTGCGTCACATTTTCTTTCCAGATAGCGTCTTTGAAATGTTTCATTCCAATTTTACCCTCATATCAATTCTTGTCTTTGATTTTCATATGTTATGTTACTTACACCGCACATAAACATATATAAATATGTCTCAATTAAAATTGAAAGAACGTTCAGAAAAATATCATTAATATGGCATATTGTTAACTTTATCCAACTATTTACCAAACTTCAAAACTGAGCTATAAAAGCCCAAGATTAAACTTTATTCCAAAAAATCAATCAAAATCAGGTTTCCCTTCGCAAATAATCTCCGAGATCCAGAATATTCTTCACAGCCAATCTGGCACTTTTATCTGTCAAATTTCGAAGTATCCTTCCAAACCCCAAACATTCCTCATACTCGTTCAATACCAGTGTGTAATCCCCCTGCTTATGCGATCCGCAGAACGATTTTACTCCTTTTCGGAATACGTCTCTTCCGCAAACAAAGAGCCAAGCTGTCTTTTTTCCAACAATAATTTTGTTTGCCTTCTTTCGCGAGAGTATAGACAAAAAGCTTAGGCTTGGAAAGAACTTTTCTTTCTTAATTTTCCCAAGGTAGGTTCCTGCATAATAGAAGTCTCTTTGAAGAAAATTTTGGAGGTCCTTTTTTGCAAGAAAATACCGGTTTTTCTTTACGAATAGTAAGTCAGGTTGAAAGGTGATGGACACACTTAATTGCCGTGCAAAATCTGTTAGAGGCTTCAATGGCCACCAGCTCTTTTTCTGAGTTTGCAGACGAAAAAGCCTTGAGTTTCCGATGGCCATAATCGTCTACTGCGTTCCAAAGAGTTATCGAGTTTAATCCCAAAGACACTAGATAGCCCTCTTTGACCAGGACATTCGATTTCTTCAATTTCAAGATTCAGGTTTTTGGTCGCCCAATCCATGTTGATTTCGTTTTCTTCGGGTTCTAAAGAACAGGTTGAGTAGACTAATTCCCCGTCAATGGACACACATTTTGTTGCTTCAGAAAGTATTTCCCTTTGGAGTTTGGCATTTCTCTGAATATCTTGAAGAGTTCGTTTTTCGAACCATTTCTGATCCGTAACAAAATTTCCTGAACAAGGAACATCCAAGAGGATCTTGTCAAATTGAATGCCGAGTTTAGAAATACACCTAGCGTCAAGGTTATAAACTACGGTGTTGGCAACTCGACAGCGCTCCAGATGATTTGAGAGGGCAAACAACCTTTGTCTTCTAACATCCAAAGCGATCACTGTACCAGTGTTATTCATCAAATCCGCCAACTGGACTGTTTTTCCGCCTGGTGCAGCGCATGCATCCAAGATTGTTTTCCCTTTCAGTTCAGTGAACAAAGTAGCGGGGATTTGCGCTGCTGCTTCTTGTATGGAATAAAAACCCAAAAGATATTCTGTGGTAGCACCAATTGAGATTTTGGATTTCTCAATCCAATAACCTGTTTCAAGAAAGGGAATTCTTTGCAGATGGAACCCCATGGAGTTAAATCTTTGCTCAAGGTTTTTTCCTTTGATATTCATGATGTTTTTTCTGATGGCTTTCCTCGACTCGACTGCTTCGAATTCCCACCCCAATTGTGCATACCTGTTTATAAAAAACTCCTTATTGGACATCGATCGTAGATAATCTAACTCTTAATAAAAGCTTTTCACGACGCCTGTCAAAGACTTCTGAGGGACTAATCAGGTATCCTCGAAAAAATGCCATAAAGTTAATAGGCGACAGTTTTCAATTCCCTGTAGCTTATTTCATCGCGAGAGATATCAAAATGTTTCGATTCGTTGAAAATAAACAGGGGACGGATGAACACCCCACTGATGACTGGTCGGTTGATTCGGAGACTGGTTAGTTTGGCACGATATAAACACATTGAAGAAATCGTCGAACTGATGAATGATCCAAAGATCGTCAGGAACACTAGCATTATTGCCCATGTGGACCATGGAAAAACCACTCTGTCGGACAGCCTTTTGGCGGCAGGAGGTATCATCAGTAAACAAACTGCAGGTCAGAAACTGTTTCTTGACTCTTGGGAACTCGAACAAAAGAGGCAGATGACCGTCTTTGCTTCAAACATAAGCCTCACCCACACTTATGGAGAAGAAGATTTCCTCATCAACCTAATTGACACACCAGGACACATAGATTTCAGTGGAGCGGTGACAAGAAGTCTCCGGGCTGTGGACGGTGCCCTAGTGGTTGTGGACGCCGTGGAGGGTCCAATGACCCAAACTGAGACTGTCCTGATGCAAGCCCTAAGAGAGAGGGTTAAGCCAATTCTTTTCATAAACAAAGTCGATAGACTGATAAAAGAAATTAAGTTGACCCCTGAAGGCATTCAAAACAAATTTGCAAAGATCATTAGCAGAGTAAACATGCTTATAGAGAAACACGCACCTACAGAACACAAAAAGGATTGGCAAGTTAAGGTTGAAGACGGCCGTGTAGCTTTCGGCTCAGCTCTCCACAAATGGGGACTAAACTTACCCCACATGAAAACAAAAGGGATCACTTTCAGCCAAATCATTGACGCATACACCGGAGAGCAAGAAGAGGTTGGAAAAAAGGTAGGGGAATTGAGCAAAAAGGCACCTCTACATGAGCCGATTTTGGATATGTTCTGTGAACACTTACCCAATCCCCTTCAAGCACAAGGGTACAGACAAAGTCAAATTTGGCCTGGAGATCCAAACAGTTTAGTGGGTAAAAGCATGGTGAAGGTTGACCCTGATGGGCCCCTCCTAATGTGCATTAGCACAATCGAGGTTGATCAACATAGCGGAGTAGTAGCAATTGGTCGCATTTTTAGCGGATCAGTGAAAAGAGGAAAAAAAGTCCAACTCTTGACAAGTCGCCAGAAAGGCACTATTCAACAGGTTTACATGAGCATGGCTACTGATCGAGTGATTGTTGACAGAATTCCAGCGGGAAACATCGCAGCACTTTCAGGGCTACCGTCAATTCACGTAGGTGAAACTGTGGCAGAGGTGGATGTGGAAACCCATCCCTTCGAAGGATTAAAATATGTAACAGATCCAGTGGTCACTGTTGCAGTGGAGCCAGAAGACGTTAAGGATCTACCGCTCTTTGACAAAGTGATGCATAAACTAACAACCGAAGATCCAAATCTGCACTTCAAGATGGACAAAGAAAGCGGAGAATTTCTTCTGAGTGGTATGGGTGAACTCCACCTTGAAATCACAGCGTACCGAATGCAGGAAGCTGGTTTAAGAGTAAAAACAAGTAAACCCATTGTCATTTATCGGGAAACAATCAGCCAAAACTACCAAGGTAAACCTATAATGGGTAAAAGCCCAAACAAACACAGCAAACTCTGGGTAACAATAGAAAAACTGTCAGACGAAGTAATCGAGGCAATTAAAGAAGGAAAAATCACAGAAATGCAAACCCGCGATGAAAGGAAAAAAATACTAAAAGAGCTAGGCTGGCCTACCGCTGACTCCCGACATACAATCGCCCTCGAAGAAACAAACATACTCGTCAACAGAATAAGAGGAAGACAATACGTCGACGAAGTAATGGATCATATTGAATCCGGATTTCGGGAAGCAATGCACACTTCAGTCTTGGCAAAAGAGCCAGCCTACGGTCTGAAAGTTAACCTTGAAGACGTAACTGTACATGAAGACCCAGTCCACAGAGGACCCGCCCAGATACTTCCAATGACTTGGCGTCCAATATGGTGCACCTTCCTACTGAGCAAGCCCAAACTCTTGGAGCCAATAATCAGCTTCGAATGTAAAGTTCCGAATACCTTTGTAAGTCCAGTTATCGCCCTTGTACAAAAACGACGCGGAAAAATTTTGGACATGATAACAGATGAAGACAGGATCACAGTAAAAGCTGAAATGCCAGTGTCGGAATCATTTGGAATCGCGGACGAGTTGCGATCTTCAACTCAAGGAAGAGCCTTTTGGGCAACACAATTCAGTCGGTGGACACCCGTTCCTGAACAAATGCAAACGGAAATAGTCTCACAAATTCGAGAACGCAGAGGATTATCGGCAAAACCACCAAAGGCGCAGGACTTCTTCGAAGCTGAGTAAACTCAGAGAAAGCTAGTTTCTGTCACCTTTTCGTCTTTGTTTATTAAAAGATCATTCTTAAGAAAGCTTTTATCAGAATTGACAATAAAGAAATCTTTTGATGAGGTAGCATGATTGTTGGCATTTGCGGAAGCCCCCGAAATCAAGCAACAGAATACATATTGAGAGAAGCATTGCGAATGCTTGAAGAGAAGGGGTTTGAAACAAGGTTTTTCACTGTTAGAGGAAAAAACATAGGTTTTTGCATTCACTGCGATTATTGCTTAAAAAGCAAGGGATGTTATTTGGAGGATGATATGCAGAAAGTGTACACTATGCTTAAGAAAGCAGCCGGAATAATAATAGCCAGTCCAGTCTACAATGGCGGGATTAGTGCTCAAACAAAAGCGGTTTTGGACAGGTGTAGGGCAGCAGTTGCCAACGACCGTAACTTCTTCAAACACAAAGTTGGAATGGGCATCACTGCAGGAGGGGATAGAGTTGGCGGTCAAGAACAAGCACTACAGCAAATAATAACGTTTTACATTCTTAACGGCATAATTCCTGTGAGTGGAGGATTCTTCGGAGCAAATCTCGGCGCGACATTCTGGACAAAAGACACCTTGGAAAGCGCAAAACAGGACAAAGAGGGGTTCAGGAGCCTAAGAAAAACAATTAAAAGATTCGCTAGTGCCATAGAGGAATATCAAAGTGACCAAGGACGCTAAGAGGGATGATTGCGAAAAAAGCGAAGAAAAGAAAGGTTGCTTGGGGAATCACTGGCGGCGGGGACAAGATTGCCAAAACCATAGAAATAATGAAGAAGATCAAAGAAAAATACGCTGACAAAGTCGAGATACGAGTTTTTCTTTCAAAAGCAGCAGAGACTGTTTTGAGGTTTTATAGACTTGAAGATAGCCTCAGACAGGATTTCAAGAAAGTCGCTGTGGAAATGAATTCAAATACGCCATTCCTCGCGGGCTGGATGCAAATGGGTAAGTTTGAATTCTTGCTGATAGCGCCTACCACATCAAATACAGCCGCCAAAATCGCTAATGGCATAGGGGACAGCCTGCTCTCCAACTCGGCAATTATGAGCCTTAAAGCCTTTGTTCCCATCTACTTAGTTCCTACAGATTATAGGGAAGAAGAAGTATACACGGAACTTCCCAACGGAAAAAGAATGAAGTTGAAAATCAGAAAAGAAAACGTTGAACACGTTAGAAAGCTGGAGCATATGGAAGATGTAAATGTGCTAGAAGGCCCCAACAAGATCTATGGTGTTTTCGAAGAATGGTTTGGATAGCTTCACACGTTCACAAAGTTGTATGTCCCTATGCAAACAAGATAATTTACGTGTTGAATCCGTTTCCAACGTTTTCTTCAGATCCCTATTTCGGTCAGGATTTTCGAATCTCTTTGCTTATTCCCCACCATTAAGAACGAGTATGTTCTTGGACCCAAATTCATAATTCATGGACTTCTCCTGTTTTAGGAGACACGGCTTCAAACCCCAACTCAGAACTAATCCAACCTGCGAAACCTTCGCATTTTTGCTCCTCTCCATGTACGACGAAAACTTTTGGTTTTCCTTTCAGCTTTCGTAAAGTCTCTTTGAGCTGACTTGCACCAGAATGAGAAGAGAAGTCGAAATGCTGCACTCTTGCTTTTACTTTTTGTACCTTGCCATCAATTGTACATACCCCGTTGTCCATCAGTTCCCTGCCAGGAGTCCCTGGAATTTGAAAGCTTACTAGGAAAATTGCATTGGTAGGTTTTTTCCCAAGTTTGGATGAGTAAAAAACAGCTGGCCCACCCTTCAGCATCCCTGCTGGCGAGATGATTACACTGGGGACTTTTAGAGCTTTCCTTCGGTCTCGCCAGCCATCTACCCAGTGAGCCTTTCGCATTGCTTTTGCAAACAGTTTTGGATCTCTTAGGAACTCCTTGTGGCTAAGGATTATTCTGCTTGCTTCACGGGCCATACCGTCCAAAGTTATCGGATATTGGAAATTATGAGCTGCTAATACACATGCGATTTCTTGAGATCGCCCGACTCCGAATGCGGGAACCAGAACAATACCGCCTTTCTCGACAACCTCCTCCACCGATTCAACGAATTCCTTTTCAAGTTTAAAACGTTCTGCGTGATCTGCATCTGCGTATGTGCTTTCAATAATAACCGCGTCAAGATCTCCATAATCCATACTAGCTCCGGTAAGGAGCCTGCTGTCTATTACGTTAAAGTCGCTCGTGTAAAGCACTCTCTTCCCTTCAGCCTCAACCAGTACCTGGGCGCTTCCAGGAGTGTGACCAGCATTCAAAAGTTGAAAACTAATATCACCGACTTTTTTTTCAGTGCCAAAATCTAAATGCGTATTGTTTTCAACCATTTCTTTAAGTTCAAGATATTCAAATGGCAGATAGTAACCCGAAAGATGTATGAAATCTGAAATGAGCATGTGAGATAGGTCTAAATTTAGTTTGTTTGTAAATAATGGTCTTTTCCCATCTATAAAGAAAAGCGGGATTGCACCTGAATGATCAAGATGACTGTGGGTTAAAACCAAAGCGTCGACTTCTTTGGGGGGAACGTGCATTGGAAAACCGGGTTCGTGGTCAAACATGACTCCGTAATCTAGAAGAATTTGAGTTCTCTTTGTTTTGACACCTATACAGATTCTACCGACTTCACGTGTTCCGCCTAGAAACCTGAGTTGCAACAACACCAATCCTTTTCAGAGTAAACTCAATACCATGAATTGCTGCTGTTTTAAAAATGTATTGACTTCTATATCGATGCTATTGAAACCGAGCCTTTCTTCAAAGCGCCAAGTATTTCATCAAGGCACAAGGACGATTCTATCTCAGTGCAAACGGTCCACAACTCTTCGGGGTTGTGGGCGTCTGTTCCCGCCACCCCAGGGAGTTTCATTGTTTTAGCAAGTTCTCTAGCTCGCCTATTTGCTGCAAGTGATGAAACGCCGTTGAGGATTTCTATTGCGTCAACGTCTAAATTTCGAGCTAAGTCTCCCAAGCCGTACTCTCTATAAGGGTGAGCGACGACAGACACGCAGTCGTTTTCTTTGGCGAAATCGACAACGTCTTCAACGGTGCATGGGTTTGACGGCATTTCTTCTGCGCCCAGAACAAGTAGGTCTCCTTGGGGTGTGCTTATCTCGACTCCAGGGATAATTAGGATATCTGAATAGACGCTAGCTAGTTTCCTTGTTGGTTCTAGACCCTCAACTGTATCGTGATCGGTTATTGCAACAGCTTTGATATAGGGGTGAGCATGGAGCTGTTCAACCAAAGTAGCGGGACGAATTGTTGAATCATGGGAGTGAAAAGTGTGAATATGTAAGTCAGCAGTAATCAATGCTGTTCGCTCAAGTTCTGTTTGAGAATCAATTCCAAAGGAGCCAAAAAGTCTTTACTTTCTTTGGTTTTCACATCTAAAGCTTCAAACTTTACATCCTTTTTTAGGCACTCTTCAGCGCATCTTTCCTTCACAGCCTGGCCCCAAGTCTCAAGGTCACTAAGGAACAAGATTGACTCGTAATCAGTCCTTTTGATGTAATTTGCTACTTCATCTGCCACGTATTCGATGGTTTCATTGTCAATCGGAAGGGCTACTTCATGTTGGGATAAAGGATATACCTCGTCAAGCTCTAGCGGGATTAAACCAAAAGGTGCAGCGTAAAAGCAAACATGCACATTGTTTGTGGCTGTCTCGACAAGTTTTTGAAGGGTTTTCTTAACACTTTTAAAGTGATTTGACTTGTGAAAGGGTTTGTTGCTTGTTTGAGGAAGAAGCAAAAGAATCTTGGCTTTTTTTGGTGGAACGTATCGGTTTTTGAGGAGCCGTCTGTAGTGAACAATTTGGGGTCTAGCAAGGCCAATTGAGCTGAAAAAGAAAATGCCCTTTTTCTTAACTGTTGGACTGTGTTTTTCTATGAAGTTTTCGTATTTTCTCAATTTTTTGACGGCTGTGAGTAAAGTGGGATGTCGGTGAGCGCTCAACTCTACTAGTTCCCAGAGTCTTCCTTCCTTAATAGCTTGTTTTATGCGGTTTAACTCGGCAACGCAGACGTAGAGGTTATGTTCTGCTAAAAACATCTCTATGTCTTTTTGTGGGAGTTCAAGAACTTCTTCCGGAGTTTTGTTTGTACAATTTGGGCATGAACAAGGGAAGAAGGCAAGTTCTTTGAGTCGCTGAGTGCCGTTATTAGTCATATATCGGTTCTCTCTGGCGTACAAAGCGTAGGCCGCTGAGTCAAAAAAGTCACATCCCAAGGCAACAGCCAAAGGAAACATGAAAGGGTGCCCAGCGCCGAAAAGATGGAAAGGCCGCTGGAGAGGCAAATTCATCTTGCTGACCATTATCATGTCCACTAGAAGGTCAAAGCGGTAGTTCTGCATTACGGTAGTTGGGCTTCCCAGGGCGTGTATTTGGAAAGGCAAATTTCCCATTTCGATAGCTGATTTAGCTATAAGATCAAGGTAGCGCCCCCCTTGAATGGGGCCAACCCAGAGAGGCCCTTCGCTGTTTCGTATCTTAAGTGAGTTTTGGGCTCTCCTTAGCGTTTCTTTCACTGTTTCCTCTGCGTAGTCTCTTGTCACGTTCCATCCAGTAGGAATATCTAGTATTGTTGCTATGTCGCTTCCTATCCGCTCTTGATAGCGTACTATTTCAATAGGACTTACGTCAACACCCCCATAGATTAAAAGTTGGTAGGCACCAGAATCTGTCATTATTACACCTTTAAAATCTAGGAATTCATGCAAACCTTTTGTAATGGGTTCTTCTTGGAAACGCCTCCTAAGGATGTAAGCGTTGGTTATTATGGCCTCAAAGCCAAAATCTTTTTTGAGTCTCTTAGGAGAGATAAGTTGAATCCCAGGGTTAATTACTGGGAACAAAAGCGGGGTTTCAACTTTGCCACTCTTTGTTTTTAGTTTTCCAATTCTGGCCAGTAAGTCCTTCTCTTTTATCTCGAAGCTCATTGATTAACCTAAACACACAAGATAAACACCCCTTATAATAAATGTCGGACACCACCTTGAATCATTGGAAGCATCAGATCGTTACTCAGACTGACCCTGAGCAGAAGATCCCGAGCATAATTCAGACAGGCTTATATCGCTTGGTCTCATCTAAACTACTGCTCAGAAAACGGAGGCAACAACACGGTTTGCGCTATTGAGGTTTACGAAAAACCAGAATTGAGAGATCCGATACTAATCGAAGGATTACCAGGAATAGGATTGGTAGCCAACATTGCAGCGTTACATCTAATAAAAGAGCTTAAGGCAAAACGTTTTGTCGAAATCAAATCAGACTCATTCCAAAGCTTAGCCGTCTTAACAAAGACCGGAGATACACGCTCGCCAATAAACGAACTTTACTATTGTAAGATGGATGATTGTGACCACGACTTGATTATTTGGTATGGCAACACCCAAGCACTAACCACTTATGGACAATACGAGCTTTGTGGCAAAGTTTTGGACTTGGCAAAGGAACTAGGATGTAGGTTTGTAATATCTCTTGGTGGTTTTAAAAAAGAAGAGATTAAAGCCGCCCCAGTTGTCTACTGTGCAGCCTCAGATACTGAAACCTTGAAAGAAGCCTTAGCCTTAGGAACAAAAATAATGGTTGGAAATATCTTCGGCATTGCAGGTCTTTCAATAGGTCTTGGCAGATTAAGGGATTTTAGAGGCTTCACGCTTCTAGTGGAGACCTTAGGTATGTCTCCAGATGTAAGCGCAACTCGACGCGCTTTAACCGCGCTAAGCAAATATCTGAAACTGAGTTTTGATATGTCAAGTTTGGAAAACACAGCGGAACAAACAAAGAACGAACTTGAATCCTTTGGACTTATCGTAAAGACTAGGGAAAAAAAGAAAAAAGAGGAACAGCAAATGCGTTGGTTTATCTAGCGCTTCGCTTCACTAATGAACTGTTGGTAGACTCGCTCTACACGTTCGGCAGCTGGGCCAGATCCTTCAGTAACACCTTTCTCGGTCACCTTCACCTTATCCATTACCCAGATAAACCCTTGAGATTCGTAGAGCCTTACCATAGTAGGAAACACCTTTTCGAGGCGAGTAGCTAAAGCTTTGAGGTCAAAGGGTCTCTCTGTGCTTGCTATTTGAGCAACCCGGCTACCATTCAAAAAAACTCTATGGGAAACTTTACCCGTTTCATCCTTTGCTTCAGCCAAGCAAAGACTTAAGTTACGTGTGTCAATTCCCACCAGCGTACCAACGTAAGTTTTTTCAGCAACCGTTGTGACGATAACCGTCTTATCTACTAAAGCTGCAACTTCGTTGAAAAACTTCCTTTGTGCTACAGACAAATCAAATCAAATCTCCATTCACTCTTACGAAAGAGCAACACGACTATTTATCTTTGCTTTTCTTTGAAAGGCCTAAATTGAGATTTTATTTCAGCTGTTTCACTGTTTTTTCTTGGAAAAGGGACTTAAGAAGCGGGCAAATCCCTATCAACCACGAAGTTAGGGCCCACCCAATTTTTGTTTCCAACTTTGACTCCGGGCATCAAAAGTGCGTTTATACCGGTTTTAACTTCGTCTCCAAGGATAGCCCCAAGTTTTTTTCTTCCAGTATCGACCAGATTGTCTTTAACCATCACTTTTATCGTTTGTTCGTCGAAACGGTAGTTAGCAATTTTGGTGCCCGCTCCAAGATTGCATTTTTCACCTAGTATGCTGTCCCCGACGTATGATAGGTGGCCCACATGTGTCCCATCCATTAAGATGCTGTTTTTCACTTCACAAGCGTTTCCAACACGTACGTTTTTGCCGATGGTTGTGCAAGCACGTATGTAGCAGTTTGGCCCCACATCACTGCCTTCATCGATGAACGTCGGCCCCTCAATATAGGCTCCTGAACGTATTCGAGCTGTTTTCTCAACTATAACTGGCCCTTTCAAGTGAGCCCCGCTCTCAACTATCCCTTTAACTTCGGGTTTAGTCCTTTTTAGCACCCAACTGTTGGCCTCAAGCAGATCCCAAGGCCTGCCAACGTCTAGCCAATCATCTTTGGAGACTATTGAGGCTAAAACATCCTTTTTGGCTCCAATAAGCAGTGAGAGGTTGTCGGTGATTTCCCATTCCCCTCTGATCGAGGCGTTTGTTTGCTGTATTGTTTCAAATATCTCCATAGAAAACATGTACAATCCAGCGTTGGCCCAGTTGGAAGGAGCGTCATTACGATCCGGCTTCTCAATCACTTCTCTGACAAACTCCTGATTCTCAAGCCTCAATATCCCATAGTTCTCCGGTCTTTCCACGCGAACTGCTGCTAAAGTAGCAGAGGGTTGTTTCTTCTTATGCAAATCGATGACGCTGGTAACTGCCCTTTTGGTGAATAACAAGTCACCATAAACTAGGACAAAATCCCCGTCCAAGTACGGTTCAACAATGCTCAAAGCGTTACCTGTTCCAAGCATTGCTGGTTGTTCTACATATTCAAGGTTCATACCAAAAGTGTTGCCGTCGCCAAAATACCTTCTGATAGCTTCACTCATATAATGAGTTACGATTATAGCGTCTCGCATTCCAGAAGCCTTCAGAGTTTCCAAGCAGTGTTCAAGAATTGCTTTTCCGCCTAGTTTCACTAGATGTTTTGGCCGGGTAGACGTAATTGGTCTGAGCCTGATGCCTTCTCCAGCAGCCAAAATAACAGCTTTCATGTCTCCAATTCCTCAACTTGTTCTTGAACGAAGGTTATTCCCTTTTTCATTATCTCCTTAGCTGCTTTTAATGATTCACCTTCGACAGTCACCCGGATAATGGGTTCAGTCCCTGAAGCTCTGATTAGAAGCCATCCGTCTCTGAAGCTTAGTCGCACACCATCGATTTCTGAGATTTCAGTGAATCCCATAAATGAACGTTCGATTGTTTTTCTGGTTCTTTTGAAGATTTTGTGTTTAAGATTAGGCTTGCAGTAGATGTTTTCTCTAAGGATTACGTATTGCGGCACTTCAGCGATGAATTCTCCTAGACACTTATTTTGGTCTTCTAGGGCCTTGAGTAGTAATGCTGATGAGAGGAGCCCGTCTGGACAAAGATGGAACTTAGGGTGGATCCAGGCGCCGCAGGGTTCTCCACCGAATACTGCGTTTTTGTGTTTCACTTCGTCCGAAACGTAGATGTCGCCGACTTTTGTCCTGACAACCTTTCCGCCTTGTGCTTCAACCATTCTTTCCACACACATGCTGGCCTCAACGTTAGTCACTACTGTTCCGCCCCCATTCTTCTTTACTATGTGTGCAGAATATGACGCTAATGCACGGTCAAAATCGACAAAGGAACCGTCAGCGTCAATGAAAGCAACTCTGTCGCCGTCACCATCATAGGCTATTCCGATCTGGGCGCCTACTTCTTTGACGGTTTGAGCTAAACTTTTCAAGGATTCAAGAGTTGGTTCTGAGTTCCTTGCTGGAAAATAGCCGTCTGGATGAGCGTTTAGTGTCATTACTTTGCAGCCTAAAGTTTTCAGCATCGTCGGTGCTAGATTGTAAGTTGCTCCGCACCCCGAATCAAGAACAATAATCCAGTTTTTGCGTAGTTTGACTTTGTCTAAAACCATTCCTAGGTAGGGCGTTTCTCCATTTAAACGGGAAACTTCTCGGATATCGTGCCAATCTGCTAGTTCAAAATTTTTTTGTCTAATTATGCTTTCAATTTCGGTTTGAGCTTCATCATTGTATGATAAGCCTTCATGATTGAAAATTTTTATTCCGTTATATTGAGGAGGATTGTGTGAAGCTGTAATCATAAACCCGACATCTGTTTTTAGAGTCTTAACAGTGTAAGCTAAAACCGGGGTGGGAACAATCCCTAAGAGTGCAACATCAACGCCACATGCTTGAAGTCCTGAAACAATTGCGTTCTGAAGTAGAACTCCAGAAGTCCTGGTGTCTCGGGCTACAAGAGCTCTACTAGCTTTGGCGAATGTTGCCACGGCCAAACCCACCCTACAAGCCAGTAGAGGCGTTATATCCACGTTGACCAAACCCCGTATCCCAGAACTTCCAAAAAGTCTAGCCAAACCTTTTGACTTCCTGAACTGATTTAAAGCTAAGTATGGATATGAGACAAAGGTTCTTAAGTTTGACGCGTTATGAAGACGAACGCTAATTCAAGTTTTAGCTACCCACACAGAAGTTTTGTTGTTTCATTTGTCGGTTGGCTCATTTCTCATGACAGTTGCTAAGATCCTATATAGAAGGCGAAGCAAGAGTTGCCTTAAGGAGGACAATTCTTTTTCTTAGAAGAGATGCTTATGGTTCTTCTATGATTGAGGTAGTATCAACCAAAAAACAGACTAACAAGGGCCCACACTAAGTCGCCAAGTACCAGCGCCACAATAAGTCCGACAGTTAAGAAAATGAGCATGGGCAATCCGGGAGTAGCCCAAACACTGTCATCAATTTTTCCGGAATCAACAGCGGCGGATAGTCTTTCAACTATTGAATCGCGTCCTTCATCCTTGGGTACGATTACAAGTTTCCGCTCAGGACAAGTTTCACAAGCATTTGCCTCAATATCTTCCATTGGATAGATATGCCACTTCTCTTTAAGCTTAGCAATGGAAACCTTGTAACCGGTTATCAGAACTACAATTTTCTTTCCAAATGATTCTTTTGCTAATTCCCCCTCAAAGATTTTTTTTCCGGTTTTCTTGTGCCAAACCAGATTGCGGAAGAGCAGATATACTGCGGTTGCCGCAGCCAGCAAAATGCCGTTGCTGAGAATGGTAAGTGGAAAAAGATATTGAGAGAGAGGTGAAAGTCCACCAGTTAGAAGAGGAGTGAAGATTAATGTTGGATAGAATGGCAAAGCCAAGGCAAGGCAAATCAGGGCTTTAGAATCAGCGCCTCCGAATCCGCCTACGTAGAAAAGTAATAGCGCTAGTAGAGTTGTTGCTCCTATACTCATTGCGAAATAAGGGAGGTTCCATGGTGAATAGAGAAGGAATTCAACAAGGGATAGAACTAAGGCTATGGGGGCGAAAAAAACCCACACGCGGTTGCTTACTTCCCTGGTTTGGTAGTCTCTCCAAGATGCATACAAAAGGAAAAGGAGGGAAACGGTTACTCTTGCTACTTGGAGGATAATTTGCAAACTATGACAACCTTCATCTTGCTTTTTTTAATGCCGTATGGAGTTGATGTTTTTTGGTTAGTCACTATTTTCTATTTAAGTTCTGCGAACGGGAAATACACATTTTTGTCCAGTCTCTAATCACGTCTGGTTTAGGTTTCCACCTTTGGAGTTTATCAAACAAAACTTTTTTTTAACCTGCAAAATATCAACGCTTAGTATCTTTTAAACATTAGACCGAGCGAGAATTCAGGGAACATATGTTCCATTTTAAGGGGGGGTAAAAAGAGAATTAATGACAGTCCGTTGTGTATTGCGTTTGTATTGAGGACTGGTTAGTTCAAAATTAGTAAACTGTTTGACTTTATCTTTTTTCCATTTCAATGATTTAGGTCTTGTAGAATGTTCTAAAATACATTATAGGGTCTACATGCTGGCGACTACTCTTATTCCATTATGGTCCCAAACTGTTACGTTAGGATTAAAAGGAGGTTCCGTAGATGAATCGCATACGATCGTATAGACCAGCACATGTTCAGGATCATACTGTGCTAGTAGATTGGTGATTGTTCGGTCTTCAACTTTAAAGTTTTCTTCTTCTAGATTCGTGATAGTTTGCTGATCTATGCCGCGTACAACAACATTGATTTCGTTTCCTGTAGCATTCAGTATTTCTAGAGTTAGCATCGACTCAGTTGTGAATTCGTAACCAGATAAACCTATGGAGTTTATATCGAGCTCAAAGGTTGCTTTTGCAGTTGAGAGTGAAGTTTGATTGTTCCATGATCTTGCTAGGCCTAGAGTGTAATTGTAGGCAGTTCCATTTTCTAATGTGTAACCAGCTATTACTCCTCTACCTGGATAAATGTGCCTTAGATCTATGGTCCAATTATTTAGATTTTCTTGGAGTATATTTTGACTGGTGGATTCGGAGAGAGATGTTTGAGTGAAGTTTACTAGGCTAATTTCCATAAGTCGCTGAGAGTTTAACTCAACGCCTTCTATTAGCGTTAAATATTCTTCCCACGGCTCGTGTTTATAGTAAACGACGGCTCTTTGCAGCAAGGCCCCTATTGAGACGATCATGATAGCTATGATTAGGACTGCAATAATGATGAATTGTCCCTTCTTTTGCCGCATTAGAGTTCTCATTGTATTATATCCTCACGAGTTGTAGAATTAGAATTCTCGGATCGTAGACAGCTTCAAATTGACCGGGACCAGTCTGAATCGAATAGCCACTAAGACAGTATGTTATTGAAGCTACGGTATTTGCGTCAGAAAATGTGCTGCTGTCACCATAATAGAGACCTTCAGCAACATTGTCATTGTTTGAGTCGTATACGGTCATGTTAAAGTAAACGTCCATGGGGAGAGTGACTCTTAAGGCGGAGGTTACGTTCGTCCATTCCGCGTTATAAATGAAACGGGGTAATACTCCTTGCTTGTCTAAGTCATGTAGGACGTTGTATCCAAGTTTTTCCAGTTCTGTCGCTTCGTATTTAGGGCTTGTTGGGGTAATAGATAGCAAGTTGGTAAAACCTAGCGCCGTTATAATAATGAAAGAGGCGAGAATTACCTCAATTAGGCGCATCTGACCTTTAGTGTTACCAAACTTCCTCATCATTACTCTTCCCAAAGCGTCAACTCTGCAGTGTATGTCATACCTGAAATTATTACACTTCGTTGCATCCTAATAGCGGCTCTACTATTGCTGGGGATTTGGCCATAGTGGAAAACTGTATAGCCCAACAAATTCTGATATGGACCAGCAACAACTATCTCTTGATTACCGTTTGTTCCGTCAGGTGGAACGGTTTCAATATTAAAGACCATGATGACTGGGTCGTAACTCTTTAGTCCAGGAAAGGTTTTATTCCAGAAACGTTGGCCATTTCCAGTGTTGAAGTGATCTTTGTCAGCGCCTGTTTGGATTCCATCATAAAGATGAGTTAAAACTCCTGAGGCTGAATAGGAATATACTTTGTGAAGTTTTACTTCAGCGTTTGGTGAATCTTTGGGTCTTGTAAGAGAAACCTCGTCGCCAACCAGATTTATATCAATTATTCTCACTGGGTTATGTCCGAATGTCACAACCATAGTTGCTACATCAGCTACAGAAATTCGCATAATTACCGTTATGTGCAGGGGTTCGAAGTCAAGTCCATAAGTCGCTGAACTTATTCCATCCTGATTAGTAAAGCTATTAGCACCATAATCAAAGGTAAAATCATTGCGGTTTGAATAAATAGCAATTGACTCGATAGCTGCGTTGGGAATTGGCCTTCCATCCAAGTAGCAAACTCTAACTGAATACTCCAAACGACTTTCTTCCAAAGCGGGTATATTAATTGGAGAGTTATTTCCGTCAATCTTGGTTCCATCCACGTTTGTGACGTTGAAAGGGGGAATGATCTCTAGTGCAAAGCCATAACCCTCTAGCTCCATTAGCGATTTGGCTATTGTGTTGTTTATTGTCCCGAGGGGGTTTCCAATTTCGAGTCTTTGGACCTTGTCAGGATCAAGCACATAAGAAGCTGAATCCTCCGTACTAGCTAAGCCAAATCTGATGATGTCTTCAGCTTCAAATGGATCTAATGTTCCCCAATTTGTCGTGTTTTGATTTGCAGTTTCGTTGAATCCTTCACCTGTATCCAAGAGCATTGCGTTAAAAACGTTTAATCCGGTGTTTCGTAGTTGCTGTTGATCTGCAGCATTTATGCTAACCAGACTGGTGGCAGGCAGTACTCCAACTACCCAGACAAAGATGACGCCTACGAGGATAATTGCAACAATGTGATCATATGTGGCATTAACCATTTTGTACCCTCAAACATTATACCGTGCAGCAAGTATTAAGTCTTACTAAAGTATAATTCATCATTTTTCCCCTTTAACTGCCGTAAGAGAGCCGCACATAAACACCGGTTTCGTTTCGGTGGCAACCTGCAAAAACTGCACTTTGTCCACTTTCAACGGAAGTCCCTTCGCCAACAAGTAGACCTCTTGCGAGCCAAGCTTCTGAATCTATTTGAGGTTTGTTCTTTAGATACGCACTTATTCTAGAAGCCGATCCACTGTTCTCAGTTATGTTCAGTACATAAACATGATTTTCGACAGTTGCAGGCAAATATAGTAACTCTTTTTTCAAATTGAAGTTAAGGTTCTCTGTCGAATTTGCCAGAAAATAGGAGTTTTCAAAAGTGTTAGATACATAGTCTGCAATCTCACCTAATTCTCTTTCAATCATGTCAGCCTCTATGTTGCTAATGACAGACCCATACACAATGGGAAGCACAAAAATCAAAGTAACTAGAGCTAAAGAACAAATTATGTGACTCATTGCTGGCGCTGCCATTTCTGTCATCCTCTAAGTAATTACTTGCACCTCTGCTGTTACGAAGTTGAATTTGACCGTCCCGGGATCTAAGGGTATAGTCACAGAATTTGCGTTTTCACCTATGCTAACATTAACAGTGCAACTATCGCCTACAACATTTTTTTGTGGAGCAGATATCGTGGATATGCCCATATTCTTGGCAACCAATTCAAAATCACCTGAGTAACTTTGTTGCTGAGCTGCAGTGATGTTGATTATGAGAATATCAACGTAGTTTACTAGTGAAGAGCCCACTAGTACGGATGGACCTTCGCGCAAAGCCCGTACCCTATAATTTAGTAGCAGGGTAACAACATCGGTTTTTTGTTCTATGAGCACTCGACCGTAGGTTTCTGAACTACTGTTAACAACGGCTTTGTCATCACCTACAAGATACTCTTGGTAGTTATCACCAAACGTGAGATAGTCATTTGATATTTCGTATTTGATTATCGACATACTTCCTGACAAAGTAAGGTCTGGATCAGATGGATACTCTGTTATGTTTATTTCTAGTGGTAAAGCGTCAGGAATCACTTCTATATGGCCATAGCGGGTTGTGAACCGTGTTGACCTAGAAGCGCCTCTATCCCAAGCCACATCTCGAAGAGCGTCATCAAAAGCTTCAAAGGATCGATTGATAGTGTCAAACTCTGTACTTCCCTGTTGCTTCTCTAGGGTTTGAGTTGCATAGTTGCCAGCGACGAGGACGAGCATCACTGTAACAGCGGTAATAACGACGATGGAAATAGCCGGACTTGAGCCTTTTATGTTTCTCCCTGTATTTTTTCTTTTCATTTACACCCACCTTTTCCATCTTAGGTTGGGGACATGTCGAAGAGGCCCAACATTGGTACTACCTTTGCAGCTATGGCGGCAATTAATACGAGTATGGCAGCGTGTTTGAAGCCTGCAGCGACGGATTCTTCACTTATTTTTCCAGCGACTATGCCTATGAGGTAGCTGTGGAATATTGCTGAAGTTGTGAATAGGGTTATCATTGGGGTCATGTCCGTGGGTTGTGTACCGGCTACTTGGCCGATGGTGACGGTGCTTGCGGTGAAGCCGATCATCATTGTTGTGGTGGCGACCAGCAGTATTGCTGCGAAATAGGGCATTATGACGTAGGGTCTAACAGCCATTCTCTTTTCTTTCTCAACTTCGTGGGTTAGGTTGTTGAAACGTGCTAGTGATTCAATCATCCCGATTGTGCCTCCACCGACGTCTATCGTTTCGACCAAAAGGAACATCACTATTTGAGTCATCCAGCTCTTGGTTCTTCCAAGAAAGTCCATGATTACCTTCTTCAGCGGAACACCCCAAGAGATCTCTGAGGTGATTTTTCTTAGCTCATGGGTGAAAACTCCGTAGTCACGCCTGGAAAGAGCCTCTATGCATTTCTCAGGGGAAAGCCCTGTTTTGCGTACTTCCACTAGGTCTCTAAGGAAACTGTTGATGCCTGTTTCTAAGCTGTTTTGGCGTCGTTTGATCCTCATGTGCACTACTGCAGCAGGGGCGGTTGCTATGAATAGGCAGACGGCGACTGCTATTGGCAAATCAACTACTGTTAGGGATGTGAAGAAGGGGACTGTGATGTATCCCATGAAATCAGTTAGCAAAGCGAATAATACTAATGCGATAACACTGCAGATCGCGAATACTTTGTAGGGTCGCATATCCACTATTGGTGTTTTGGGTTGCATGCTGTGAGCTAGCCAGATGAACATCATTGAGAACATAGGTGTGAAAACGTAGGTGTAGAGGATTATTCCTGAGTAGCTTGAGATCCCTGTGCTATAGATCGATTCAACGCTGAAAAGGATGTAGAAGCACAAAGACATCAACACCATTACGATGATGAAGGTTTCAAGGAGCATTCCAAGACGTTCCGCTGCGGCTTTTACTCGCATGGCTCTTGACTTGAAGATGTCTTCGGCTTTTCTCTCTAGAAAGTGGCCTATGTCACCACCAATGATCACTGTGGATGAGTATCCAGACAGGAAATCGCTGAATATGTCTAGAGGGTTCTTTCGCGAAGCCATCTCTAGGGCTGATAGAGGATCAATGCCGAAGATTTCTACATCTTTGATAATTTCTCTGGCTTCCCTGCACATTGCAGGCATTAACTCTACTTTTGAAAGCCTTTTGAAACTCGTGTAGGGTGCTATTCCTCCGGAAGCCATAACACTGATGTAAGCTGCGGCGAAGGGCATTTCCCGTTCTAGACCTCCGGCGCGGTCACTAGCTTTTGATAGGGGTGAAACTACGAAGAATCCGAATACGTAAAGGGGCAGAGGAGCCATTATCAACAGTAAGGGAAAACTGAATAGAATAGAAAAAAGTACTGAAATTACGGTCACTGGAAGCGTCAAAACTGAGACAAGAAACATGAGAGAAACGTAGGTTTCGGGGTAAATTTTTATGCTTGCCTTTTCCAACGGCTTTTTGAAATTGTAGACTTTTTTCAGAAAGGTGGGAGCTATTCCACCGAAGAGACGAAAAGATAGGGACTCAAGACTTTTTAGAAGTTCCAACGGTTTTTACCTCTTTTGCTTCTTCTACCTTTTCGTAGATCTTTTCGGGTCTAGCATAGTATTCTGCGATAGTACTAGCTACTTGGCGGTAACTTCTCACACCCTTTTCGTTCATCCAAGCTAGCACTTGTTTGCGCTTTCCTATTTCTTTGATCAAATCTTTTTTGTCCACTCCCAGTTTTGTGGCTATTGACGATAAAACAACGCTTTTTTCAAAGTTAGCTTTGTGTTCGTCAGCAATGGGGTCCCATTCAAATGTTTGTCTGTAGTCTCCGTAGTCTTCAATTTCATTGATGTTTAGCACTCTGCGGTAAGCTTTATTCTCATTTTTCTTTAGTAAGCGGACTCGCTGTATGGAAAGAACGATATTCATGAGTGGAATGTAGGAAGGTGCGATATCCATTGGTTTTTGAGTTAGTCGTTTTACTGCGGAATCTACGCTTTCAGCGTGCATCGTGCACATGCCACCGTGTCCAGTGGCCAAGGCTTGGAATAGAACGTAAGCTTCGGCTCCTCTCACTTCGCCTACAACAAGCATGTCGGGTCGGTGCCGCATTGAAGATTTGACAAGATCGAAGAGAGTGACTTCACCTACAGTGCTTCCGCCAAGGCCATAGCTTTGGCGCGAGATGAGGGAGACCCAGTTTTCATGGGATAGATTGAGTTCAGCAGTTTCTTCGATTGTAATTATCTTGTTTCCAGGCTTGATCAAACAAGCAAGGGTGTTCAGCGCAGTTGTTTTGCCAGCTGCCGTTCCACCTAAAATCATTATCGATGATCGGCTTTCTAGGCAAATCCAGAAATACGCAGCCATCTCAGCTGAATAAGTTCCCAGATTTATCAAGTCAATGATTGAGTATGGGTCTTCCCTGAATTTTCTGATAGTGAAAGCAGTTCCGAAGGGCGTGATCTCGCGTCTATAGCAGACTGCGAGTCTGTGTTTTCCGGGTAAAGAGGCGTCAACTATGGGGAAGGCAGTGCTAACGTGTTTTCCAGACATGTGAACGAGTTTAACCACTATGTTGTCAAGGACTTCATCGTTCTCAAATTTGAGGTTCGTTTCGATGCTTTCAAAGTTTCTGTGCCAAACATAGACCGGTTTGCCAACTCCGTCACAAGAAATGTCTTCAATGTTTGGGTCGCGTATTAAGGGGTCAATTCTGCCGAATCCAACAAGGTCCCTTTCTGCGTGGTATAGGATTTTGTACCAAGAAACATCTGGAAGCCAACCTAGACTGATTCGGTATTTGTCTACGATTTTTTTTGCTTCTTCTGCGAAGAATCGTCTGGGATCGGCGATTTCCTCTTTTGGGGATTCTATCTCTGCAAGCAAAATATCTAAAATACGGTCATATACTTCTCTTTCTAGCTGATCAAGTTGAAGTTCGTCAAGTATGTACTTGGTTTCTCCGGTCTTGGGTACTTGGCCGATCATAACATGAGCGAAGGGTTCGTACAAGGGGTATTTGTCTAAAATCTTAAGGCCTCTTGGAAGCATTGGTTTTGGGGCGGGTGCAGGAAGAATTCGCTTCTCGGTTTTCTTTTTGTGAATCTTGATTTTCAGCGGCTTATATTTTTTAGGTCCCGATTTCCTGAGTTTGGATAGGGCTCCTTTTAGCCGAAGTTTGGGCATTATTGGTCTCCTTTATGTAGATTGGTTGGCAGACTCTATTAAATATTACGTCTCAATACACAATATTGTAGACCCGTAGAGCACAAACTACTGCTCAAACCAAAAAACAAAGCGCAGACAAACTAATCAGAAAAAGGGATAATTGGCAACTAGTTTACGGTCAAACGTCACAATCACTACAAGAAAGGATTACAGCGTTTCTCCTCACACATTGTCGATTTTGGTCCATGTCCCGGGTAGACCAAAAGAGAATCAGAGAGAGATTTTAGCTTCTCCAGTGAAGTCCTCATGTCAATTTCGGAACTCTCCGGAAAATCTGTTCGCCCTATGGAACCTGCAAATAGCGTATCTCCTGTGAAAACTTCCTTTTCCCCCAAAAGCAATATGCTCCCAGAGGTATGTCCAGGGACATGCATAACCCTCAGAGTAACTTGTCCAAAACCAACTTTCATCCCATCCTGCAGAAGAACGTCTGCAGGCAAGGGGATTCTAGTTAAACCAAAAAAATCTGGTTTATTTCTCAGCCCTGCCAGCATGTAGGCGTCAGCTTCATGAACTGATATGGGCACCTCAAAAATATCTTTGATCAAGCCATTACCGCAGGTATGATCAACATGACCATGAGTATTGATGACAATCTTTGGCTTAAGGCTATTTTCCTTTATGAAAGTCACAATCTTTTCAGCTTCAACTCGGCTTCCAAATCCTGGATCAACAATTGCTACTTCCCCAGTTTCTCTGCAACTCAGCACGTAGCAGTTTGTTAACAAATCCCCGACAATGAACTTTTGTGCAAACATTATTTTCATCGTTAACATTTTTTAAAAAGGACATATAGTGTTTGCTACTCAATTCTTTAAAAGGTTCAAAGCCATTTGAAAAAACGGCAAACTAACGCTAGATCACGACTGGTAGAAGAACTCGAAAAGGAAGACTGGAAAATAATTAGTAACAATAAGGCCATTAAATCGCGAATTTGGCGTCTATCCGGTTCTGGCCAAAACAATCAACCCCACAAGCTTTTTTTGAGCTTCTAGCTAACATTACTTGTAGAGTGAGCTAAAATTGGAGGATAACAGTCTGGTCTTGCCTTTCATAGGAGTATCCGATGAAAAAAGAAATTTCAACTTTTCCACCGAGTTAGCATTGATTGTTTGCTTAGCTGAGTTGAAGCGAAAGAAGCAAACGCTGTTGAGAACTTCTGAAAGAATAACCAGTATTTCAAAAATCCGTTATCCTGTATGGGCTGTTCCGTTATGGGACTCTTGTTTATTGTTGGACGGCTTAGCGTCTCTATCTTCAGATTTTGTTTTGAAAGAGCTTAGAAACATATGTTTTTTGGTTGAAGAACTAAGAAGAAACTCGGTAGTTATTGAAGATTTTTTGCACACCATAGATGAACAAGCTAAGAACTCCGGAAGATTCTCATCCCCAACTAAGATATCCTTTAAGGCTTTGATAGAGGACAAAGAGTTGATCGGTTTTTTCCGCGAAAACATCGCATTGGAGCTAAACAAAAAAATTGAAATCGATGAAAAAACATTCGATCTGCCTGTAGAAATCGCTAAGAAAACAGTCCAAGAGAAACTGGAAAACGTGGAAAGACTAATTCAAGCCAGCCAGGCCAACCTAAAGGGGCTAGATTACGCTTTACAAAACCTTGTTGAAGAAGAAGAATTTCACAACCATATGATTCTAAATGAACTCGAGTGGCTAAGAGAAAAATGGGTGACTGAGCGTTCAACGTTAGAACTTGAAGTGAACAAGAATGTAAAGAACTTAACTGCTAAACTTGAAGCCACTACTAAGGAGATCTTCCAGATCAACGAAAAAAGAACAAGAATCTTGGAAAAAAAACGCGAAAAACGCCTCCGCAATCTTAGAAAACTTAATCTAAGAAAGGATTTGGTTCGAGACCGGGACAAAACAACTAGATATAAAAAAGGCTCAAAAAGAAAGACTCGTTGGGCCTACGAGCTCGAAAGGATTGAAAGAGAAATATCCATTATCGAAACAGACATCAAAGCAAATAATGAGATTATCAATAAAATTAAGAGAGAAGGAGAAAGGGAAATAAACAAAGCTGAAAAACAAACACGTAATACTATAGCCAAAGAAGAAGAAAAAATCAAAACCCTTGACAAACTCTATACCGCCAAAGTTGAGAACAAAAAAGAAAAAATGAAAAAAATAGGTTCTAAGTCGGCCACAATCAAGAAGAACCTTGAAACCCTCAAGAGTGAGATCAAAAACGAGGAAACACAGTTCCGCACATGTATAACTTTTGAGTGTAAGCTGAAAAATCCAATCTTAATCAAAATCCCTTTTTACTTGGTGAAATACGCCAAGGGAAAAAAAGAGAGGTATGAAGTCTTCTCCCCCATGGACCCTGTTGAAAATAAGGGCATTACAGGAGGCTTAAAGAGAGTCTTAAGTCTAGTTTCAGAGACCAAATTAACACGTTCGGTTCGCCCAAAGTCTAAGAAATTGCACACCACCTTTTGCTCAATTTTAAAGAAGAAAACCAAAAGCGAAAAGGAATTTCAAGAGTTGATCGCCAGAGTCTTTAGGGATTACAACCTGTTAGAACTGGAAGGTTTTGAAGAAACTCTAGTTAAGGGACTAGAGGAGATTACTAACAAGAACTGGATATCCTCTGAGGAAGCAGTTGTCGTTTCAAAAAGGATCAGGGCTGATTGATTATGGCGTCTGAGGAGAAGAGAACGGAAAGAAAACTGCTAATTTGCCGAGTCTTTTCAAAAGAAGATGCTTTCGAAGTTGGAAAGGAATTAGAGATTCCCTTTTTCGATCGGTTGGTGAATTGTTGGGAGGCCGATAATGATGAGGCTTCCTTGGAGATTGCAAAGAAAATTGACGATTTACAGCTCAAGAATATATTTGCGAAACACAAGGGAAGAGGTTGGTCTGTCTTTAGAGGGAAATATTACACCTATGAAGATGGAGAATTGAAACTGGGAGGTTCATGGGAGAAGGTTCAGGCTGGAATTGCAGAGGCAAACAAGAGATACGACAAAGATTTCGGTTACCTTTTAAAACTCATAGCTAAAACTGGAAGCTTTGGGTTGGAAGAGTTTAGAGAAGCGTCCAAGCGCAATATTGATCCCTACCCCATTTTGGAAAGACTTGAGCAGCTAAAGGTCGTGGTTCCATCTTATAGAAGCGAAGAATATCGGGAGTGGAAGGTACTTGAAGAGACACTTCCATTAGTTCGTGCTGAAGCGGGAATCTCAGCTTCCAAGATTAAAGCCAAAGGAGTTACCACAATAGTTGAGAAGAAAGCGACCCCTTTGGAGGATGAACGGAAAAAAATTGCTGAGATGGACTCGGAATTTGATGGTTACCTCAATGATTTGATTAAGCACAAGCTTAGAGCAACCGTTAATTTTGGCCGGGAGTTTTCCGCGGTTTATCTTGCGGACTATCTAAGGGGCCTTTTTGGAGATCTGTTGTATTTTGACGGTTTCTTAAGCATTATACAACAGTATGGTTTAGCTAACGTTGAAATCGTAAATCCCCAAGGGAAAACCGGAATGAAAACCGGTTGGTCTTTAGCTCTGTTCGGTGAACCCGGCACAGGCAAGAGTTTTGCAACTCGCGACTTGATTTTGGGCGGACTAGGTGGGCAGGTTCACCCTCATGGGATACCGGGAAGAAACCGTTATTGTGGAGGAATTACGCCAGCCCGGTTCATAAGAATCGGCCAGGCATACGCTGGAAGAGTATTCAACTTTATTGTGCCAGAATTCAACGATTGGTTCCGTTACTCAGGTATGGTGGACGTGCTAAAACTTGCCATGGAACGGGGCGAAATCAAGTATGAACTGCACAGAGAAGTGGTCGGCCCGTATCTTTTCGATTCTTTTTTCAGCGTGAACTACAATACTAAAGTCTCAGGTGGAGGTTACGAAGTTAGTATTGGTGATCCAAACTTTAATGCGATAGAGGATCGGATGATTTGTAGGCTTCATAGCCTCACGAAACAACGTTACGTTGAGATAGCTCAAAGCCAGAAAAGATTGGCTTTGGGAGAGATAAGCTTTGATGAAATGGCTCAACAAATTAGGGACCACGCCACCTTGGTTTACGCGATTGAGAGGGCACATCCGTTTGTCAGGGATCGATTCCCTGCGAAACCCGTTATGATCACCGAGAAGATCTACGAAACAATTGGCAAAGCCAGAGAAGCCATCCTCAAAAGGATACCTAAGGATTATCTGAGATTTTCGGCTCGCATAGAGGGGCACTTAATCAGATTTGCTTGTGCATGTTCCCTTCTTAACTACTTTAGTTCAGATTTGGATTTCATACCAATTAACAAGGACGCCCTAAAATGGGCAATAAAACTGTATGTTGAAGAAGCTTCAGTGAGATCAAAGGAACAAATCCAAACCCAAGAAATCCTTGATATGTTTAACTAATCACCAACTGGCCGACCTTATTGCTTTCCGGCTGATTAGAGAGAAAAATCTTGTTTCAGCCAACCAAACACCATTAGAATAACAAAAAAATGGAAATCTAGTTTTGAAATAAAGAAAAGGAGGGGTTTAGCCCTTTTTTAGAGGGTTTTTAACCTGCTATTTTTCGGCGCACTATTAGTACGCATGCTATCGCTGCTATTGCTGCTATTATTGCAAATGCTACGGCTAACCATATTGGAAGGCTAAGGCCCGAAACTGTATCTGTACTCTCTGCAACGTCTTCCTGTAAAGTGCCTACGTCTACTATAATTGTTCCAACGTCAGTTTCAATGGTAGCAACTTTTCCGGCAGTAGAATCGACTGTTGCGTCAATTGAATCGACTGTTGCGTCAATTGAATCGACTGTTGCGTCAATTGAATCGACTTTGTCGTCTAGGTCAGATACTGTTCCAGTGAGTACTCCAATATCAGTTTGTACTGTGGCTATGTCACCTTGGATTTCTACGAGTACTGGATTGATTGCGGCTACGCTGGTCTTTATTATTCCTAAGTCAGTTTGGATGGTAACAAGGTCACCGCTGATATCAACAATCAATGCATTGAGTTCAGCCACATCAGCTGTGAGCAAGCCAAGATCGGTTAGTATGGTTGCAACACCGTTATCGATTTTGATGACTGCTGCGTTGAGTGCAGTCACTTGAGTTCTGAGTATGCTAGTATCACTCTTAATTATGGCAACATCGGCGCTAACATCGATTGACATAATTGCTCCGTAAAGAGTAGCGTTCACGTCTTGGATTAGGTCAGCGATCACATCACCTTCGTCAGTGACTGTGAAGCAATCCCAAGCTGAGACGGCAGTATCGCCTGCTCCATAAAGTGAAACTACGTGTGTGCCAGGTCCGAATCCACAACCAACGAATTCAAACTCTAAGTAGCCACTGT
>DAOVIH010000090.1 GCA_030673805.1 Candidatus Bathyarchaeota archaeon
CTTGTTTTAACCATCTCTATTAATACTCGAATGTTTTTAAAACGTACGACAAAACACAAAAAAAGAAGAAAGAAAAGACCAAAACAAAAAACTGAATGAGAAGAATAAGCAACTTAGGAGGCTAAAAAGCGTTGCTTTGGATCAGAAAGGTGCTTGCGGGAAAGTTAGTCAAAAACTGTCCCAAAAAGATGACATTATTAGTTCCCAAGTACAAACTTAGCTAAGAATTGGTTACTATGTTTCTATGGGTTCTTTTGTGTCTGTTTTTTCTCGTCCCATCTGTACATTTTCTTCTTGTGTTTCAACTCTTCTAAATTGCAGTTAAAACACAATCCGTTATGACAGCAAACAACTTCTGAGCAATCTGGACATTGCCATTTTGTTCTTTGGTGAGCTATGAACTGAGCTAAACCATTCTTATTGATGAAATTTAAATTATCAACCAGACTCATGCGGTAAAGAGTCTGGTATCGCTTGTCAATACGTTTCAGGTTTTCACAAGGAAACTCTGAGCACTCATAACAGAAAACCACTTTCTCATCTGCAAGCAAAGCGCACCTCTTTTTCAGAAACGCACATTGCTTGCCCCTAGGCCTGCAGCCCATACAATAGGGCACCTTCAAGCCTTTTTCCTTCACACGGTACTTCAAGGCCAAATATCCACTACAAAGAGCACAATCCATGCCACACGGCGCAATGAGATCCTCCCGCATATCCCCCTTACCTCAATTCATAATGTTGGAACACTCGTATTTGAAACGTCGTCATCCTCTTCACGCACAAAACAACGAAAACAAGCCATTCATTGTTTACACGCTCAAAAAAATAAGAGGAAATGAAGGTCCAGAGCAAAACACAACCTTTACAATCTGAGTGGAACCCTTATCTTCGATCTATACGAAGAATCCAAAAAAGCTGATTTAGGATAATAATTATTGGTTCATAATGCTTTTGTTGCTCCCACATTCATCTTATCAAGGTAAAGAAAATGAATCCGAAGGGACTATTTCGTAAAGATTGGTTCAGCCGCGCAATCCTAATATCATGTATCATGAGCGCCCTCTTAGCCTTGTTACTAGTTTCAAAGATCGACGGGATCATCCATGGCCAACTGTACAATTACGGATTGGAGTTCAGCAACGACTGGGCAAGTCCCTATTGGACCCTTACAAGCTTACTCTACGTTTCGCTAGGTCTTTTCATCGCTCTAAGTGCCACGTTAATAGCAACCAGCTTCACTCCGAAGATAGCTAAAGAGGTTGCTTACCAGAGAACTGTTATACCTAAAACTTTTCGACATGAAGAAAAGCTTTTGCACCCAATAGCAGAAAAGAATGAGCTAAAATCAGAGCTGCAAACTGAATTGTTACCCGAGACAACAACAAAAACTAAAATCGAGGCAATACCACAAACAGAATTAGCAATAGAGACCCTGAACACCAAAGTAGCCGAGACGCAACCAACACAAGAACCAGTGTTGGAGATGCCCCTGGAAACCACAAAAGTAGAAGAGTCAATCCAAGAAAATAAGCCCCAACCCATAAACGATGCAAGTCACAACATACTGGTTTCCTGTCCAAACTGCAGGAAGGTTTTCAGTAGACCATTGCTGATGTTGGATTTCAGCGGTGGAAAAACAAGAGTAGTGAACATTTGTCCATACTGCAATCAGATCCTAGGAAGCGAAGACAACATAGCGACCCAAGAACAAGATGACGACGTTCAAATCGCCGATTTAGACGAAGAGAAAGTTAGCTCTTAAGAGGGGCTGCAACTGAATAGGAAGAAAAAACCTTACACCTTTAATACCATCTCTGACGCCACAGAAGTTGCTTAGTACAGAGGCAAAGAGTGCTAACCAAAATAGCGCTCCAAATACGGGAAGGAGTTAAGTTTTGAGAAAACGCTTTATGATCGCTGTGTTTCGAACTTCTGGATGAAAAAGGACGCCGAAGATGTCTTTTTGTTTGTGTTTGATAGCCTGCACGCACAATCCCGATTCGGCTAAGACGGCAAACTCCTCGGAAGGTTCAACTGAGCAATTGTGAAGAGCATAGGCTCTGAATTTGGAGGAGAAAAGCGGGTTACTCAAAAGTGTAGTTACGTCAACCATTCCTATTTCCTGGCAAGCTCTCAATTGCAGTCCAAAAGCCAAACCGATTGCCTGCATTCCAGCGCAGATTCCTAATACGGGTTTGCTGCACTGTTTTATCCATTCAAACCCGGTTTTTCTTACGTGAAACAAGTTGTTTCTCAAAGCGTTTCCTGAGAGGAGAACCTTGTTGTATTCACTAGCAACTTCCAAGCCCATTTCCAGGTGATGTTTAACTGTGAAATCATCAAATTCTTCTACAATCGCTACGAGGGGTAACACAAATTCGTGATAAGCCAAGGAGTGTTTTTTGAAGTTCATGTCAACGATTAGTATCATTTTATTGTCAACTTCGCCTTTTTAATGTTAAAGACCCCGGTGTTGCCCCTAGCTAAAATTTCAAATTCCTCAACGTCGATCTTCTTTCTGAACAAAGGAGCATCCAAAACTGTTGTTTCTATTTCACCCCCTTCTCCAGAAGGACTCACACCATAGTCTACTTCCAGAGCCACCAGTTCCTTTATCAGGGACTCATCCAGCTCACGTCCTAGCCATCCTGCATCGAGGGGATAAGCAAAAATTCCCGAGATTATAACCTTAAAGCCCCTCTTCACAATTTCCCTCAATAGATCCACTTGATTGCTTTTCCACAGGGGATTAAAGCTCCAAACTTCTAAGCGGTTGCAGACTCTTTGGATTCTCTCAGCCTGATATACTGATTCTATTGCGCCCGAAACAATCCCGTCTAAAGCGTACTCTCTAACGGCTTCATTTATTGCTTCTTCCAGATCGTCTAGTTCCTTCTCAGCCTTGCCTTCTGTCACCCGTTCAATTAGGGGCAACCCCAAGGCTTCTGCTTGAAGCCTTGAAACATTAATGTTGGGCGTATGAAACATGAAACTCTCTGGGTTAGTCGAATTCAAAGTGATTAAACATGTGACTTCTTCTTCAGCGGCAGTTTTGTGCAAAGCAAGGGTTGAATCCTTACCACCTGAAAACAGAACCCCAAGTCTCATAGTTTACTCAGAATCTGCTTATACATTAACTAGCTACATAAACCTTAAACCCCTTCGGGCACTCTTTCCGAAAGAGCCAAGACTCTTTAGGCATTGTCCAAAAAAAGGTGAGACATCACAGTAGATTCTAGAAGGCATAATAGCCAAATTGGTTTACCGCGTACTCAGAAAAAAAGCCGAGGGGTCAAAGTGAAAGCTTGACATAGACCTCACTACATAGAGCACTGAGCCTTTCGGACTAATCTTTCAACACTTAAAAAAAGAGGGAGAGGGGGTTGTGTTACTTTCTTTTTGTGATGCCAAGAATAGCAATAATAGCTATTATCACGGCTGTTGGAGCTGCGAAAGCCACGATATACGATGTAATTGC
>DAOVIH010000077.1 GCA_030673805.1 Candidatus Bathyarchaeota archaeon
GGGTGGGGTCAAACCAAACACCGCCAGTTAAGAGCAAAGAACCCTCAAAGATCGGTTTGGATAGGATGTGCTTCTGAAACTGTCTCTTTGGATTTGGGAAGTTGGTTTGCATACAAACTCCTACGCCCGTGTTGACTTTTGCTCCGCCTTTGGGGAAGATCCATGTATAGCCTCCAGGCGTGACTTGCTGGTTTAGGTAGATTTTGCAGTATTTGGTATCTTCTGTTTCCTGCTTAAGCTGTCTGATCTCTCGGTAACATGCTTCAATATCCCGGTTAGCAACTCTCCTTTCGATTCCCATTTCTGAAGGAAGATTGCTTCGAACTAAGGCTGAAAAACCGCTGGCGTCCACCACTACTTTACTTGTTAATCGGTTTTTCCTACCTGTTTTGAAGTTTTTGGAGGAAATACCAATAACAGTTCCTCTTTGGATGATGGGCTTTAAAAATAGGTGGGAATCCAAAAGTAGGGCGCCTTTTTTTATGGCTTTTTTGAGTAGCCACTGCCCAAAAAGGCGTCTGTTGAGCAGGTAGCCGACGAAATCCTCGTGAGCAATGGTGAAGATGTTTTCTTGATTAGGAGAGAAAATCTGAATGCCTTCAATTCTTTTCTCAAGCTCTCCATTTTGTGGCTTCTCTAAACCCAAGGTGTTGAGGTGATGTTCTCCTAGAGCGTCCCCACATATCTTCTCTCCTATCTCTTCTCTCTTCTTTCTTTCGACCAAGCCTACTTTTAGCCCTGCTTCAGCGATGGTTTTTGCGGCTAGACACCCCCCTGTTCCAGCTCCGACCACGAGCACATCAAACTTTTCTAATGTCTTCACCCTCCGTGAATGGTTGATATACTTTCTATACCTTGTTGTATAAGTAAACTCTTATAAATTGTTAAGTAAGCCTTATCACACTAGGTGTAGCTAATGAGTTCACGGTTGTCCCTTAACAAGGAACTTCGCAAGCTCATAGAGGGACGTTTGAATCACACCCTAAGCGGCATAGAAGACACGCTTAACTGTATCCTAGAGAAGCAGGAAGTGAGTCCCAAAGAACTCCAAGAAGAACTCGCTACTCTTGAGGGCAGATTCAATCTTTTGTTCCAGAAATGGAATCTTGAAATTCTTTACACTTTGTTCCTGAAGGATTCAATTGGTTTCGCAGCTCTCAAGAAAATCCTCGCTGTCAATTCTCGGACTCTCTCTGATAAGCTCAAGACTCTCGCAAATCACAGTTACATCCAAAGAACTGTAATTGGGGGCCCACCTTTGAGAGTAGAGTACGCTCTAACAGAGAAAGGTAGAAACACAGTGCTGCTAGCTCTCCCGTTGTTGTACTATTCCAGTTCTGGATGACTTTTAAAAGGTTAACCAGTTTAATTTTGGGCTCTATTGCCATTCAAAGGTGCTTTTTTGTCTTTTTGATGTTTTACAAGAACCTGATTCTAAAGCGCTTAATAGTTGTTGGCTAAGAAAATGGACTTGGTATAATGCTTAGCAATTCATAATCGTTAATAAACAGAAGCCAGCATTCAAAAAAATAACCATAAAAACAAGAGCGTAAGTGAAATGATGAAAAGAAATTCGATCAAGAAAGAAGTTCTCCATACAATAGACTTGACAGCAATCGAGGGCGACGGCTCTTTTCCATGCCCAAACTGCGGGACCGTTCTGTCCCCTGACGATGAATCTGAAGAAATCTATTCAATTGTCGAAACCAAGATACTCCACGGTGAACTAATAGAACTAGTTCTGAGCTGCAACAACTGCAAAACCACTGTCAGACTAACCGGTTTTGTCTCTACCATTTAATGATTGCGAGGTAAATCCGAATCCAAGCTTGTTGCCCTTTTCACATTTTATGTCCCATGTTACATGAACTCTTATGGAATCAGATTCTTACGGTGAAGCATAAAATAAAGACTATTCCTAGGATGATTGTTAGCAGTTTTCTACGGTTGGACAGGGAGGAAACATCATCCAAGGGACCTGGGTGTTGATACATGGACATGAAAACAATGAGTACCGCCATGAAAAGAAATTCGGTTCCTGCAAGCAGCAATATGAATATGGACACGGCAGTTAATATGAATCGTTTTTTGCCTAAAGCAAAGGACCTTGCTACGTGTCCGCCGTCGAGCATGGCTGCGGGAAGCAGGTTGAGCATTGTTACAACCATTCCTGCCCATCCGGCGTAGGCTATCGGGTGTAAAAGCAAGACTTCGTTCGGTGGGGTAATTGCAGGTATCAAATTCAGACTTGAAAAAACTTCTGAAAGCATAATCCAGCTAATAGGCACCAAACTTAGTCCGCCTGCCCCTGGAGGCATAGGTGCAGGTATCAAGAGAGTCATGCCAATTGCGCTGAAGATAAGTGCCACTATGAACCCTGCGATGGGGCCATTAGCTCCAACGTCAAACAATGTATCTCTGTTAGCAGGTAGGGACTTTTGAATTATGACCGCTCCTAAAGTTCCCAGAGGTGGTGGTCCCGGTATAAAGTAGGGTGATGTTGCATCCATTTTTTTCTTGTTTGCAGTGAGCTTGTGTCCCATCTCATGAACACCGATAACGGTTAAAATAGCCGCTGAGAACATTACGCCACCTATTAACGGGTTAATGCTTGCTTCAGGTGGAAGCATATAATAACCCGTGATGAATGTGGTGACTACAGTTGCAAAAAACAAAATCCAAACGATTCTTGCTCTGCTTGGTTTAACCGGTGGTTTGGGAACGACTTTCAGAACAATTCTTTGATCAACCTTTCTGAGAAAGGCGATTAACTCAATTTGTTCTAAATTCTTAAGCAATCTGAGAAAAGCCGACTTGGTTTCTTGAGGCCATGCTAAGTAATAAGTGGGGGTGTCATTTTCAAATAATGCTTCTTCTACTTGGAATTCTTCTTCTACTAGATGAGTGATCTTTTCGAACTCTCTTTGCTTGAACACCATCTTTTCTTCTTCAGTTGGATTCTTGCTCATTTGCGAAATATGCATCTCCAGTGTTTTGTGCCAAGATTTGGCTTTGTCTTCTTTGCATAAAAGCGTTTTCTATTCACCAGTTTTTCATCCACCGGAACCAATCTTGAATTTGAGTTCGGTTGCGGCTAAAACAAGTCTTCATCTCCAATCTAAGATTTTGATCAAGAATGGAACTGACGAGTCTCACCAAGGTCAATGCTTACTGCGTTTGTAATTAACAAACTATTTTAGTTGACAAACCATTAAGTTTTTGTTGTTTAGAAGGTACGAGTGAGCGGTTCATGGTAAACAGCAGACGGAAAATGCTTGCTGCTAGAGATGATTTAGCCGACAAAATTAGCGAGATTGCGAACAGCAAAGGATTCACCTTGTTTGGAATGATCAACAGCATTTTAGAGTTGGCTATTGAAGCCGAAAAAATGGGAATAAATTTGGAGGAGGCTGTTGACAATTACAAGATGACCAAAGCAGTTAAGGAAGCAAGTTTCACTCTTGTATTGGAAAGCTTGCTTTATGAAACGGCTGAGATAGCTTGTGAGAAAGCTAAACAGGAAACATTGAAAGTTTGGTTTGACGCCGGAGTTTGGCTTGCAAGTCAATACACTAGCCGAAACATCGAAAATCCGTTGGGGAACATCGAGAAAGACCTAAAGGCTTTCAGTTGGAACATCCCAGAATTCACAATAGAGCAGATAGATGATAAGGTTTCAATCCGCGTTTTAAGTCCGAGACTTTCAGAATCTTACACAGTTCTTTTCAACCGTTTCTTAGAGGGAATTCTCAAAGCCTTGAGTTTTGAGGTAAAGTATAAAGAGCTTGGCAAGGGAAATATACGGCTGGAAGCCGCTAGAGGTGGCGGTTAGTGCCAAAGGCAAAGGGAAAAAAACTAGTTTCTGTTTCCGAGGATCTGATTGCAGAAATTGCCAAAGTTTCAAGAAGCGGAGGCGAATCTGTTAGCAAGTTCATCGAAGACACTTTGAGGCAGACCGTTGAGGTAAGAAAGAGAGGTTATGACCTTAAACAAGTGATGGATTGCTTCAACGTTATTCAAGCTCACAGAGTTCTAGGAGGAGTCTTTGTTCCTTCTCCAGTTCTGGATTACCTAACCGGCAAGGTCTACAAGGAAAACAGTGAGCGTCTTCAAGCAAAATGGTATGAAAGTGGAAAGTGGAATGGAAAATACCTGAAAGAAAAGTTTCAGGACCCGATAGAAGCCTTCAGATATTTCTTGGAAATCAGCCGCTGGGATCTCAATGAGGTCGAAGTGGATAGGTCAGGTGGTTCTTTGAAGTTTCGGTGTGTATCAACAGTCCTGACAAAGGCTGGCACCGAATTGCTGGCAAAGTTCATAGAGGGCATGCTAGAAGGCTTAGGTTACAGGACAGAAAAGGTTGATTGTTTGAAAGGAATGATACTTTTGCATTCCAAACGGTAGTTTTTGCCATTTTCTTAACATTTACATATATACCCTACGCTATGAGGACGTATACAATTTTCAAGACCCCCAAAAAATGTATACACTTTCAATTTATGCTTCAGACGCTGTTTACATAAAGAATATATATTAAGATAACAGACAATTCTCCACACAAATTAAAAAGGGAAAAAAGAATGCAAAAAATTAAGACTAAATCACTGACTATTTTGCTGCTTATCGCAATGGTATTAGCTACGATTCCTTTTGTCAGCGCATCAACAGGCTTCATGACAATCAACACCGCAAGCCCTGGACCAAGCACTGTAGGACAACAGATTCCAGCCGGCGGCGACGTATCATTAGATACTGACGGCGTAACGTGGTCTGGCGGTCAAATAATTCTGTACTTCAGTACTGACGGATTCTCTCAGATTTCAACCACTGACTTTGCTTATTCGCCAACCTTAGAATTGTCTAACATAACTTCTGTTACACCCAGTACTTACACCAACGCCCTAGGATCATGGACTGTTGGAAACGACTGGATTAACGGAACAATACCAAAGGCCGTCGCTGGAGGCGATTACTACATAAAAGCATTTGATGGAACAGCAACCGCGGTCGCTGTAACAGACACCTACATAACTGTCATCGCTAACTTTGACGTTATGCCCGCATCAGGGCCTGGCGGAGCCGACATAACACTTA
>DAOVIH010000091.1 GCA_030673805.1 Candidatus Bathyarchaeota archaeon
TGAACTTGCTCATTTATGGTTTGTCCCAGTTCTACTCGCCGACATGTTCTTGCTCATTGCCTTGGAAAGGACGACACACCGCCTTAAAATTCAGATAGTTGTCGTATTGTCTTTGTTTCTACTCAACGGTTTTCTGTTTCGTCTAAATTCGCCTGTTGCTCTTTCTGCAAACTTCTCTCTTTTTCTAATCAACTTTTCTGTTGGATTTTGGATAGCAAAAACAGGTAAACTCAGCAAGATTCAGAACCGGTGGACACTACCAATAGCTGGTATTTTGTTTTTTTTGGTCTTTCTCACTCCTGAATTGATTAGTCTTGAATTGTACTGGCTTAGACACTCTATCCTAGCCCTCTTAGCCACCATTGCCTTTGTTAGTTTGTTATCCGGGATCAAAAGTTACTCTTGGGTTAAATTGATTGCAGCCAGCACATTAATGATCTACTTGAGCGAACCCCTAATCAGATATGGAGTTGGAAAGATGTTTGGAGTCGATTTCTACTCGGCTCCTTTGACTGAGGTGGCTTTTCCCATGCTAGTTCGCATCTTGACAACTGTGTTTGTCGGCATTGCCGTCCAAACTCTCTTCACGAGGGCAACAAGACAAAAACAAAAGTCAGGACACTAAAGGGTTGAGTTTCGCTTTTATCTCAATCAGAACAAGAATCTTAGAATTAAGAGTTATATATCCTCCCCGGCATAGCTATGCGTTAATGCCATATAGACTGCGTGCAAGAAACTCGTCCAAAAAGGAACCACAACGTAGTGCCATGGCATAACTGGAACTTGAGGTAAGATACTTGGGAAAAAAAGCACTGATAAAAATCGGCGATTATTTCATAGTTACAGGTTGGAATGGTGACCCCCCCCACTTGGGAGAACAACTATTAAACATTACGTTTAATGAGACTTTCCCTTTTCTGCAAACCGTTATAGGAGCTACAAGAAACTTTGCGGTCATATCAATATCAAAAAACCTAAGAAAAACAGATGCTCGAAAAAAAACTTTGAGTTCGTACGACTTGGAGAACGTTGTAGACTTCAGTGAATACGACGGCGATGTTGACTACGTCTATGAAATAGATTATCCAGTGGTTGCTGTTGAAAACAAGCTTCCAAAAGGCGCGATCAGATACGCCAATGTAAGCGCTACATGGCCAGAACACAAACAAGACATTTTCAAACATAAAATCGAATGGAAAACCCTCAAAGGTAGCTGAGAAGGCCCGCAAAAAACTACCACAGAAAAACAACTCCTTTTTTTGAAAAAAGATTGGAAATGACAATTGGTGCTCATGGCTTTAAATGGACCTGTTGCTCACCAATGTAATGCCCTAATAACATTGATGGATACAGAGAACTCATCGGCTAGGGAAGCTGAAGAACTCAGTAGGTTCACACCAAGGTTTACCAGGGACATTGGAAATGATATTATAATTGGTTTTGAAGATTACTAGTGAGCGAAAGCAAATAATGCCAACGAATTTGCCTCCTGAAGCAAAGAAAAAATGGGCAGAAGTTGAAACGACCCAAAACCCCAGAAGCAAACTTGAGTTGATGCAAGAGTTTTTGAGCCTAGTTCCAAAACATAAAGGCACAACCAAGCTTTGCGCCCAAGTGAAGAAGAAGATGGCTACGATCCGCAAGGAAATCGACGAGAAGAAACAGAAGAGAGCCGGAAAGGGCGGCCCAAAATTTTTCATAGAAAAAGAAGGTGCGGCTCAGATAGGCGTCTTGGGCTTGACTAACGTTGGCAAGAGCTGTCTACTTTCAGTCTTAACTAACGCTCGAATTGAAGTTTCACCTAACCCTTACACTACTCGTGAACCCACTCCCAGCATGATGAACTATGCTGATGTTCAGTTTCAACTTGTAGAAGCTCCAGCCTTGATGGAAGGTGCTGCGGATGGAAGAGCATGGGGGCTTCAAACTTTGGCACTGGCTAGAAACGCGGATGGTCTCATTCTAATGGTTGATCTGTCAAAAGATCCGGTTAACCAATTAAATCTCATCGTGAACGAGTTCGAGAAAGCGCGAATCTTGTTTAGCAAACCAAAAGGAAGAGTCCTGATTGAGAGAAAACATACGGGTGCAGGCCTGCGAATAATAATGATAGGCAAACTCGTTGGTTGCACCCTAAAAAATGTTAAAGAACTGCTTAGGGGTTATCGAATTGCTGATGCGAACGTGAAGATCACGGGAGAGGTCACCTTGGATGATGTTGAAGACGCAATCTTTGAAAATACGACCTACAAACCAGTGGTAGTAGTTGCCAACAAAATCGACGTGAATAGTTCAAAACCCAGTTTAGAGTTGCTTGAAGCCACGATTGACAAAAATACACCATTAGTCGCTATTTCATGTCAAGAAAAGCTTGGACTTGAAAAACTAGGTGAAACACTGTTCAAGACTTTAAACTTGATACGGATATACACTAAAGAGCCAGGTTCTAGAGCATGCTCAAAGAAGCCTTTTGCCCTAAAAAAGGGAGCGGCCCTGCAAGATTTGGCAAAGAGCATACACACCGACTTCGAAAGAAAATTCGCCCACGCTAGGGTTTGGTCTGAAAGGTTGGCCTTTAGCCCTCGAAAGGTGGGCTTAAGCTTCAAACTGGAAGATGGCGATATAGTTGAAATTGTGACGAAACGACGGGAACAATAAGAAGTTGCTAAAACTTACGTCCCCAAAAGAACCCAACAAACCAAGAGCAAATAACCGATGATGGTAACTTCTAAGAACACATGTTAGGCAGATAGTTCTCAAGCTCCCTGATTTTTGGGGATTTAATTTAAAACATGTTGAAGAGGAACCTAGGCTACCGTGAGGATTGAGCGATCCTTTCTATCTCATTTCGTTTGGATACACCAGCGCTTCTAATGTCTTTGTTCGAAGCAAAAAGCAGTTCTTCCGCCAAGCATTCTTCTATTGAACGCGGATTGTTGATAGAGGCCTTTCTTGCACCAGTAGTGATGAATCTTAGAGCCAAGTCTACCCTTCGCTGTGGAGCAACGTCCACCGATAAGTGGTAAACTGCGCCTCCATAACTAAGTCTAGTGGTGTCTTCGCATGGAGCAGAATTCTCCACAGCTTGAACTAACACTTCAATAGGGTTTTTTCCGGTACGCAAATTGATAATCTCAAAA